>JACDBX010000028.1 GCA_013694695.1 Gemmatimonadales bacterium
GTGATAGGTACCCGCACCTTCGGCAAGGGACTCGTGCAGACCCAGCGAGTCCTCTCGAATGGCTGGGCGCTCAGCCTAACCACCGGAAAGTGGTACACACCCAGCGGCCGATCGATTCAGGCCGACCACAAGGGCTTCGGTGATGAACGGTTCGTCGAATCAGACAGCGTTGGAAAGCGCCCGGTGTTCCGCTCGTCCGGTGGGCGGGAAGTGCTTGGTGGAGGAGGCGTCACCCCCGAGGTTGCCATCACTGCGGATTCTGTCCTGAGCGGCGAGCGCGAACTGGCGCAGGCACTCGGCACACGAGCCGCTGAGTTCCACGAAGCGATCTATGAGACCGCCCGTTCGCTTCGGCCGGCGATTCAGGGGGGATACACGTTGCAGCCGGCGTGGCGCGACTCGCTCTTCGTCCGCCTGCAGGTCGCGAATCTTCCGGTAACGCGAGCGCAACTCGATGCCGCGCAACCCGTCATCGATCGGCTGATCGATGCGCAGGTCGCCGGCCTCGCCCTCGGGGATTCCGAGGCGTTCCGGCGCCAGGTGCCGGTCGACGCAGCGATGCAGGAAGCGCTGAGGTTGCTGCGGGCCGCCCCGGATCAGCGATCGCTGATCAGGCAGGCACCCGCGGGTTGAGGCGCCGCGGCGTGACGTGCAGACTCGTGTCGCGCCGCAGCTGGAAACAAATGATCACTCGCGTTCGCTGCGCGGAAATCGTCGCATCCATCGCTCGACCTCGACAAGCCAGCCCCGGATGAACTTCCGGGTCGATTCATCGGTCACCTTCCCGTCGACATCGATCTTGTCCTGCGCGCGTGCGACCAGCACCTGCGGCTGGGGCATGGCTGGCGAATTGAGGGCGGCGAGCGTCTGCCGCAAATGTGATTGCGAACGGGTGGTGCCGATCGTGCCGTCGGACGCACCCAGCATCGCCGACGGAACGCCCTGCAGGCCGTGCGGGGCGGGGCCGCGGGACAACCAGTCGATGGCGTTCTTCAGCCCACCCGGCATCCCGTGGTTGTACTCGGGCGTGGCGATGACGATGCCATCGGATGCCCGGATCTGACGCTGCAGTTCCCGCACGGCGTCGGGCGGCATGTCGTCGACCTCAAGGTCCCCATCGTACACCGGGAGGTGACGAATCTCGAGACGGCGGAAGATGAGGCCGGATGGCGCGAGGTCAGGGATGTTGTCCAGCAGCGCGGTGTTGAACGATCCGCGGCGAAGCGAGCCCGAGATGGTCACGAGATTGAGTGGGGCGGTCATGATGTTCCTATGGAGTTGGCAGCGGTGTGAGGCGCTGCTCGATTTCGACGCGTCGCGGCTCGAACGCCGGTGGCAGGATCAGGCGGGTGCCAAGTTCTTCGAGTGGTGAATCGATGGTGAATCCCGGCCCCTTGGTCGCGAGTTCGTACAGCACGCCACCGGGCTCACGAAAGTAGATCGACCGGAAGTAGAATCGTTCAACGATCGGGCTCGAGCGGATCCCGGCCTGCTGCAACCGCTCCAGCCACACCTCGTGCTCGTCGTACTCCGTGGCCCATGCGACGTGGTGGACCGTCCCGGCCCCTGGCCGAGCCGGAAGGTCGGGTGCAGGGTCGAAGGCGATCGTCCCACCCCTGGTGACCCCACGCACCTCCCACGTCCACTCGCCGGCGCCGGCCCCACCCATCACCTCCTCGAGAACGCGCTTCGAGCCCTCGCGTTGCCCGTACGCCCTGACCCCATCGAACCCGGTCAGGGCCATGTCGCGCGGGATGTCGGGACGCTCGGCAATCAGGGGAGGGTCGCGGGTGTCCCGGATCACGATCTCAAGTCCGAGCCCCTCCGGATCGCTGAACCGGAGGGCCGGTCCCGCACGCTCTGCCGCGATCCCCTTGGCGCCCAGCCGGGCCTCCCAGAACGACAGCGCCTCCTCGGTGGCCACCCGGAACGAGATCCGGTGGACCATCCCCGCCCCCGCCCGCCCGGGCAGGGCCCCGGGGTACTCGAAGAAGGTCAGGTCCGAACCCGGCGAGCCCAGCTGGTCGGCGTAGAACAGGTGGTAAACGTACGGGTCGTCCTGGTTGACCGTCTTCGCCACCAGGCGCAGACCCATCACCCGGGTGTAGAACTCGAGGTTTATGGCGGCATTGCCGGTGATGCAGGAGATGTGGTGAATGCCGTCGAGGAGCATGGCGGGACCGGTCGGTTTGGGGAGGCCCCGAAGGGGGCATTGCGCGAACTTGACGGATGTAGCATAATACGGCTTGCGATTACCAACCCCGTGAGGGGTAGGAACGGTTTCAGGAACGTCGAAGGGGGCTGGCGTTCGCGTCAGCCCCCCCGTTGTATCCCATCGCAGCAGCTCTTTCGGCAAACCGTCGTCTGGACTGGAAACCACCCCAGCGTGAGGGGAAATTTCACGAGCATCTGTAGTCGGTCAGCACGGCATCGTCCGGACTCCGATTACACCTTAAAGGAGTAGGACAGCATGCGTACGACCGGCACTGTGAAGTGGTTCAACGACGCGAAGGGCTTTGGCTTCATCACCCCCGAGAATGGCGAAAAGGATTGTTTCGTTCATCATTCGGCGATCCAGGCGCAGGGCTTCAAGAGCCTCGCCGAGGGCGAGCGGGTGGAGTTCGACATCGTGCAGGGCCAGAAGGGCCCGGCGGCAGAGAACGTCGTCAAGCTCGGCCGCTAAGGCCTAGCGTCGTGGCTTAGCCACGACACACGAACAGCCGGCTCATCTTCGGATGGGCCGGCTGTTTCGTTTCACCCTGTTCTCCGTTCTCCATCATCCGTTCTCTAGTCTCTAGTCTCTAGTTTCTAGTCTCCGTCTAGCTCCCAACAATGAATCCACACCCCTCTTCCTGCGCCCGCAGCACCCCGAAGAATCCTGACGGCTGCAGGATGATCCCCGGAATCAGGAACCCGAGCGCTATCTCCCGAGCCTCCTTTGCGGTCCGCTTCACTTTCTTGTCCTCGCTGCGAACCTTGTAGACCATCTGGCCGAACGCCAGGTCGCACGCCAGGATTATCCCGCCGCTCGACAGGAAGCTGGTGATGTTGTAGTTCGCCCACGGCCCCTTCGCGTCGGGCTCGGCCTTCTCGACCGGATTGGTGGTCAACCACTTCTTCTTCGAATCCTTGGCCTCGAGTTCCTTGCCGATCTCGAATCGATCCCAAAACGCGGTGTTCATCGCGAGGGCGATGCCTTTGTGCCGTATCACGATGACCGGGGTCGAATCGGTCTGGTCGATCCCGTACATCTCCGCGAGTTGGTCGCGCCACATTGCCGCGCGGAACACCGCCCCACCCTCGGAATACTCGGGCGAGTCGAACACAGCGCGGTGTTTGCCACGAATACGGTCGACCCAGGACATGTCGTACTTGTCGGATACCGGCTTCGGGAGGCGCGGACTGCGCTCGGCGGCGAGTGGTGCCGCACCCGCTGCGGCCAGCGCGCCGACTCCGAGTGCGCCGAGAAACCTGCGACGGTCATGTGACATGCGGAGTGGCTCCTGAAGTGAGGTGCAACAGCGGGGCGGCGGCGGCCGCTCAGCCCTCGTCCAGCGTGACTTCGGCGTGTCCGTCTTCCTCGTAGTGCACTTTCACCCGCCACGGGCGGCAGCACACTTCGCAGTCCTCGACATAGTCCTGCGCCGTCCCGCCACCGGGATCGAGGGTGATCGTGATCCCCTCGCCGCACCACGGACACGTCACGTCGGCCTCGGTGTCGAGATCGTCGTTCGGCTCCCTGTCGGCCTCGTAGCCCTCGTCGATGGCGTCTTCGTCATCGTAGCGATCGTTCATTCTCATCCCCGTCGAAATGGTCGCCCCAATCTTACACGACGACGCCATTTTCGCACGAGGTTGGTCAGCGCGCGTACCCGATCCCGTCGGGCACCTGCCCCGTCGCCATCCACCGCGCCACAGTCCCGGTGCGCAGGTCGATCTCGGCGACCTCCGCACTCGCCGACATCGTGACCCATGCGCGATCGCCGGCCGGGGCAACCACGATCCCGAATGGCCTGCGCTTCCCTCCCTGTGACGAGCTGAGGTCCACGCGCGTGCGAATGGCTCTGGTCGTGGCCTCGATCAGCCAGATCTCGTCGCTCTCGGGGTTCGTGACGATCGCGAGTGCCGCGTCCGGCGTGAACGCGATCCGGTATGGAAAGCCCGACGTCTGCACCGAATCGATCACCTGGCGTGAGTTCAAGTCCACCACGAAAACCAGACCGGTGTTGTTGCTGCCCAGCCATACGGTCCGTCCATCGGGAGCCGCGGCAATGGCCTCGGTCTGGGTACCGACCTTGATCACGACCGGATCGCTCCCGCCCGCGAGGTCGATGATCGACAGCGTACCGGGCTGGATATTGGCGGTGTAGGCCGTCTTCGCATCGGGTGAGAGCGCGACCATGTGCCCGAGCGGCTGGCCGACCGCGTGCTCGGCGGTCACGGCACCGGTGACGGCGTCGATCAGCACGATCGCCCCGCCCCGCTCGGCAGTCACGACAACCGTGCGGTTGTCCGGGAGAAAGGCAATTCCATGAGGACGCTGGTGATCGCCAAACGGATGGGTGGCGAGAACGCGGCGAGTGCCGACGTCGATAACCGTCAGAGTGCGGCCGGCCAGCTGGGCCCCATAGTCGGTTACCACCGCCAGCTTCCCGTCCGCCGAGACAGCGACCTCGTGCGGGCCATCGCCCGTCGGGAGAACCGCCACCGTCTTGCCATCGGCCAGCGAGATGATCGACGCCGTGGCGTCCTGCTTGTTGGTGATGACGAGCGACTGCGCCGCGATCGTGCCGGAGGGCACGATGAGCGCAGCGGCGAGAACCAATCGAACCATGGAACCTTCCGGACTGGAGACGGCGGTCCCTACGCGCACTGGCCCGACTGGGATTCTTACTGGCCGGCTGGGGAGCCCGGCGGCACGGGAAAGAGCCACCTCACGGCGCGCAGCGCTGCCGGGTGGAAGATCGTCGCATGGCCTTCGGTGGGCATCGCGTCGAGGCGCCACCGCACCCGGGGCCCAGCTCCTGCCCCGAGACTGTCCGCAAACTCCCGGGCCAGGGTCGCAATGCCGGGCTCCCCGCTGTGGGCGATGTACAGCGTCGCGATCGATCCCGGACGCGTACGCATCACCCTCCCTGATTCGGCGACGAACCCGTTGTCGTTCCACCAGAGGCTCGGGTCGACTGCGATGTAGGTGCTGAACGCCGACGGCTCCAGCAGGAACGTCTCCACCACGAATAGTCCGGCGAGTGATTCACCGATGATCGCCCGCTCGCCGGTCGCGGGCACGCGCCGTTCGATCTCGGGAATCAATTCGGTGCGCAGGAAGGCGCGGAACGCCGCTGATTCACCAACCCGTGGCGCAATCGCGCTGTCGCGCGCGCTCGCCGTCGGACCGGTGAGGTCCCGCCGCCGCTGGGTGTTTTCGATGCCAACGACGATGAACGGGCGCATTGTGCCATTGCCGACCGATACCTGCACCAGCCCGGCGATGTGCAGAAAATCCTCTGCGATGCCGCCGTCGAGGAGGTACAGCACCGGAAGCCGCGTCCCCGGCGGCGCGCCCGGTGGCGTGTAGACATTGATCCGTCGGAGCTCGCCGAGCACCGCAGACTGCACAGTGAATGTTGAACCGATCGCGAGGGGCTCCTGTGCCAACGCCCGATCGGGGGAGGCAGCCCCCATCATGAGTCCGGCGAGCACAGCATGCAGCGGGCGCACGGTCACCTCATGAAATGTGGGGAAATCCGAGATCGATAATGCGTTGCTCCAGTATCCTGAGCTGCTCCGCGTCAGCATCAGCTGCGTGCCCGCGACGCAACGCGTCGCCGAGCGCCCGGAGCTCGCGGGCGTAGCGGCGGCAGTCACGACACAGGAGCAGGTGAACGCGCAGCATCATGCCCGACATCGGCTCCCCGCCGCCTTGAGTCGCGCTCGCGACGCGCCGCGCCACGTCCCTACACGTCAGCATCGTGCCGCCCGCTGATGCCGCGCGCCTCGAGGCATTCCCGCAGTCCGTTGCGAGCCCGGAAGAGCAGCACCCCAAGATTACCCGGGGTGACATCGAGCACCCGACAGATCTCGTCGGTGGTGAGGTCATCGATTTCAGCGAGCACGAACGCGTGGCGACGGCGCTCGGTGAGGCCGGCAAGGCATTGGCCGATCCATGCGCGGACCCGTTGGGCATCGGCGCGGGCGTCGGGAGCGCGCGGCCCGCGGCCCCAGCGACCGATCGCGGTGAACCGGGACTCGACCACCTGGTCGATCGCATCAGTCTCATCGTCCCGGTCCGCAGTGCGCCGAAGCGACGCCGCCTTCTTGCGCATGATCCCGTACAGCCATGTCCGCACCCGTGACCGCCCATCGAAGTCGGCGGCCCTCGCGATGAAGGTGAGCATCGTCTCCTGGACGACGTCCTCCGCAAAATCCGCCGACATCCCCCACGACCGGCAGACCCGCAGCAGCATGCCGATATGCTCGCGCACAAGCTGCTGCAGCACCAAGGGATCCCGGGCGCGAATCCTGGCGGTGAGCAGCGGGTCCTCGCGCATCATGCGATCAGGGGTCACGCCATGAAAGTTAATGCTCGGGACGATCCGGGCTTCGACTACCCCGGTCACAGCTCCCGTCCTGCCCACGCGAGCCGCTGAATCGTGGTGACCGCTACCAGCGCCGACATCACCCCAAGCGTGACTGCGGTGGCGCCCGGGACCGCAATCGCGACCGCGAACAGCACCACCGTTTCGGTGCCTCCTACGAGTCCGGCCGGCATGGTGACCTGCGTCACCTCGCCGGTGGATGCCGCGCCGCGGCCCCTCCGCTCCAGCACCGCGGCGAGATACATCCAGCTCGCCGCATTGACGTAGAACGTGCCAAGCAGCACGCCCACGGTGAGTGCGAGGTCCGGTCGCGCCAACGCAAGGGCCAACGGGATCGCCGCGTAGACAACGAAGTCACAGATGATGTCGAGATAACCGCCGAAGTCGGTCGACTGCCCGGTCTCCCGTGCCATGCTGCCATCGAGACCGTCGAGGAAACGATTCATCAGCCACATCACGAGCGCCGTGCCCGTTGCGCCGCGCGACAGCGCGAGTGCGGCACCGAGTCCGACCAGTAGCCCGGCCATGGACACAGCTCCCGGTCCGACGTGCCGGCCAACGCGGCGGGCGAAAGGCGCGAGCAGCCGGTCCTTCCATCCCCGAAGCCAGTGGTCAAGCATCATCAGTTCCGGGCACGAAATGAATTACGGAGGGATCGATCACGAGCCCGACCGTCGCCCCCCGACTCGGCACGGGCCGCGGCGCGAGGGCCTCGAGGGTCACCGACCCGCACTGCACGATGATGCTCGGATGTCGAAGGTGTCGGTGCAGCTCCACGACCTCGCCGAACACCCCCGCCTGTTCGTCGCCGGTAGCCACCGTGACCGCATCAACCGCGAACACTGCCACCACCGGTCCGTGCGGCACGGCACCACCGACCGGCAGTCGCCCCATGGAAGAGCAGAACGCCCCGTCTTCCACCCGACCCGTGATCCGGTTCGGGATGCCAAGGAAGGCCGCGATCGCGACCGTGGCCGGTGCACGGAACAGTTCTTCCGCCGGAGCCACCTGCGCAATCCTGCCACCCAGCAGGACCGCCACGCGGTCCGCGAGCAGCACCGCATCATCCAGGTCATGGGTCGCGATCAGCATGCCGGTGCCATCGAGGTGCGTCCGAGTCAGGACCTGCCTGACATCCTGTCGCAACCCGGGATCGAGTGAGGCCAGTGGCTCGTCGAGCAGCAGCATTTGCGGGTTCGCCGCGATCGCGCGGGCCAGTGCAACCCGGTGTCGCTGGCCTCCGCTCAGCGCCCCCGGCCTGCGGCCAGCAAGCTCCGACACCTGCACCGACGCGAGGAGTTCGGAGACGCGGCGCGAGATGTCATCCCGGTCGATGCCACGCAACCGCATCGGGAACGCAACATTGGCGGCGACATCAAGGTGCGGAAAGAGCATTGGGGTCTGGTGGAGATATACCGCCCCTCGCGATTCCGGCGGATCGTTCGTCACGTCGCGCCCCCCAACCACCACGCTGCCGTTCACCACGGGTTCGAGTCCCGCGATCGCCCGAAGCAGCGTTGTCTTCCCGGCACCCGACGGCGCGAGCAACACGACGCGCTCTCCCCTCGCGACCGCGAGCGTCACGTCGGTCAGCCCGGCCACGCTGCCGAAGTTGACCGCCATGGAGTCGAGTCGAAGGGCGACGGTCATGGCAGTACCAGCTCCACATTCCTGAGTGCCAATCGCATCAGCCCGAACGCTGCAAGGGGCGGGATCACGAGGAGCAGCGATCCTGTCGCCGCAAGCTGGTCCTGTCCGGCAACCAGATAGTCGATCACTTCGAGCGGCAGGGTGCGAACGCTTCCCCCGCCTGCGACGAGCGTCAGCGCCACCTGTCCCCATGACACGATGGCCCCCAGCAAAAGTGCCTCGAGCAGTTCGCGGTGCATCATCGGGATGGTCACTCGGCGCAGGACGTCAAACCTGCCAGCTCCCAGCGTCCTGGCTGCATCCTCGTGGCCTCCCTCGCGCACCGTGAAGATTCCGAGGAAATAGAGCGTGGTGTACCCGCATGCCGGAACAACGTGTGCGACGAAAACACCAACGATCGAACTCCCCAGCCCAGCGCCCAGTAGCGTGGCATGCAGCCCGGTTGCCAAGGCCACTGGCGGTGCTGCCACCGGCAGGAACGCCGCGCCGGCACCGATCACTCGCCGCCACCCGGTCGCAGCAGCGATCGCCGACCCGGCGAAGGCGCCGAACACCATTGCGGCAAGCCCGGTGGCCAGCGCCAGCGCGGCACTGGCCAGTAGTGCCGGTCCGAGGAGGGCACCAGTGCCCACGACGTTGCGCCAGCTCGCGAGGCTGAACGTTCCCGGCAGCAATGCAGGAAAGAACCAGTCACTGCCGATGGATGCGAGGCCCAGGATCGCGAGCGGCATTGCCGCCGAAAGGAGCAGGAGCGGCAGGAGTCCGCGCCGTAGCATCGCCGGCACCGACGTCATGTGGCGCGTCGATCCCGGGCGCGTGCCGCCTCGTGTAGTGCCACCGCACCGATGCCGACGACCAGCCCGATCAGCACCAGCACGTGTGCTTCACCCCGTTTCGCGACACCGACATCGGTGTAGCGCTCCATCGTAAGCAGCGGCAGCGCCAGCGGGTCGCTTGGCGCGAGCAGCACCGTCGCCTCGTACGTGCCGGCGACGAATGCGAACACCGCGACGACGGCGGGCATCAGGCCGCGCCACAGCACCGGCCACGTGACCGCCCAGAAGACAGCCCGCCCGCGGGCACCCAGGGTTCGTGCCGCTTCCTCGAGCGCTCGGCCCCGATCAGCCAGGAGCGAGAATGCGATCAGTGCAAGAAAGGGAAACTCCTTCCACGCGAGTACCACGATCAGCCCGATTCCCCATTGGTCGTAAATGAGTGCGGGCATCGCAGCGGGTTGGTCGATCCAACCGGCCATGAATGCCCCGCGCGCGAGCAGCCCGCTCTGTCCGAGTACCAGCACGCCGAGTACCCCGGCCGCAAGATGGGAAAGAGGTAACGGCATCACCGCCAGCAATCGCGCCACCCCGCTGGAGCGGGTGCCCGGACGAAACAGCGCTGCCACCACCACTGCCGCCATCGTGGCCAGCGCGGTCGCCGCCGAGGCGACCCAGAGCGACCATCCGAGCCCCCGGAGGAGCTGGGGATCGTCGAACGCCGATGCCCATGACGCGGTGGAAAATCCCGTTGACCCCGGGCCCAGCAGTCCCACGCTTGCAAGCGCGCTGTATGCAATCCCGATCAGCACCGGAGTCGCCACCAGGAATGCAGCCAGTCCGGCGCCGCGTCGTATCATCGTGGCGTGTTGGCGCGGATCGTCCGGCGCCAGTCGTCGGTCAGGCGTTCATGATATTCAGGATCGACTTCGGGGCGTGCGTACCGCCGGAGCGAATCAGGCGAGAGTGCGTGCGGGTCTCTTGCTTGCGCCGCAAAGCGACCACGCCAGGGCTCAGGGAGCCGCGAAACATCCAGGACCGAACCGTCAGCCCACACCTCGGGGCGCAGCTTCTCGAGTTGCGCCTCGGGTGAGAGCAGGAAATCGGCAACCACCATCGCACCCGCCGGATTCCGGGCGTTCACGGGGATACCGAGGTAGTGCGCGTTCGCCAGCATCCCGTCCCTGAGGAGGAGGGGCCGTGCGGTCGCCGGCAGGATGCCCTGGCGCACCTTCGAGATCACCTCGTTCTCGTTGTTCGACATCGAGAAATCGATCTCCCCGTTCGCGAAGAGCCGGTGCAGCTCCGCCACGCCGGCGGGATAGGTGGCGCCGAGCCGCCAGAAACCCGCGCGATGCCGAGTGACCCAACCGAGGACCGAGTCGCGTCCTGCCGCGTACGCAGTGGAATCGAATCCGCCCTGGAAGCGCTCGACACCACCACCGAGCGCGTACATCAGGATCTTCAGGAACGTCATCCCGCTGAACGACTGGTCGTGAGTGAACCGCCCCGGATGCGCGTCGATCCATGCGCCAAGCTCGGCGACGCTCCGTGGTGGGTCGGGAACGCGCGCACTGTCGTAGATCAGCGCGTACTCGACCTGCCCCCACGGAGATTCGTAGCCACCGGGGTCCTGCTCGAAATCTCGGGCAATGATCACGGACGCGGTGTCGATGTACCGCGCGTTGGGAAGCCGGTCCGCCCACGGCCCGAGCAGCAAATCCTCACGCCTCAGGCTGGCGAACGTGGCGCCATTGATCCATAGCAGGTCGCTGCTGCCCCGAGCGCCAGCCTCCCGTTCGGTGACGAGCAGGTTCACCATTCCCGGTCCCTGCCCCGGGACGACCTCGAGCGTTATCCCGAATCGTTCAAGGAGCCGCGGCGCCACCCATTGGTCGATGAAGGCGTTGATCGACGGATCGCCGCGCCACATCCTCCATGTCACCGTGGATCCGCGCGCCTGCGCCAGCACACTGTCCCACGGCTGCGCGGCGATCGCGCGGGACGTCGGCTCCGGCGCGACACGGTCGCACGCCATGACCAGGGCACCGCAGAGCAGTGCCGGCAACTGCAACCACCGCCAGCCCCGCATTCCCGCGTCAGAAGACATAGCGCGCCGACAACTGCACCTGCCGTGGCCTGCCCGGCGAACGCAACACGATCGGGTCGCCCGGGCGTCCGGCCTGGGTCCGGCTACCGCCGCCGGGCACGCCATTGGCATAGTTGCCCCACTCGGTCGCGTTGAGGACGTTGAACACATCGGCCCGCAGCTCGAGAAGACTGGCGCCCACCCCCATCAGGTATGTCGCGCCGGCACTGAACTCAAGAAAGTTGGGCAGGCGCTCGTCATTCCGTCCGACCCCGACGAACCGATCGAGGTTGCCGACGAACCCCTCACCGAATATCGGACCCGATCCATCGAGGTCGAACGTGCTGAACGATCCATCGGGGTTAGTCCGGCCTGCGACGCGGTTCACCGGCTGCCCGGTCTGCCAGTCGCCGATCGCAGCCAGACGCAGCGAGCTCCCCACCGTGTACACGGCACGAAGCGTCACCTTGTGTCGCCGGTCGTTGATGGCGTCGGCCCATTCACTCGTGCTGCATGGTACGCCGGTGATTGCGTCGCGGAAGTCTTCGCCGAAGCAGTTCGCCTGGGTCGCGTTGAAGTTGATGTCTTCGGTGTCGTTCTGCGCCCGCAACCAGGCCCAGTTGCCATCCAGTGACCACGCCTCGCCGAATTGCCGGCGGACTGTGGTCACGAGTGCCTGGTACCGTCCTCGGCCAGCCGACTGCGTGGTCGTCAGGCGGCGGAACGACCCGGTTGCGGGCGCCACGGGCCGCGAGCCGTCACCGAACGTCACGCCGCGCGCCACGCTGTCTGCAACGCCGAGCGGGCGGGCGATGGCATTGAGGTCGACCGATCGCGGAAGTCTGCGCGTTTCAACCCAGGTGGCGTCGACTGTCACCGCCCAACGCGCGCCGACCTGCGCCTGGAACCCCACTGATGCCTGATAGCTCAGCGGCTGCGAAAGGCCGAGCGCAAACAGTGCGCGTTCCTCGTGCGCGGGAAGTTCGCCACGCCGGGCCTGCAATGCCTCGCGCGTGAGCCCCTGCCCGAATGCGGGCGCACTCGCGCCCTGGAAGCTCACGACCGCATTGCCATCGGGTCCGAACTGAACCGCATCGGAATAGATCGCGTACGGAAGCTTGCCGGTGTAGATGCCGGCCCCGGCGCGGATCACGGTCGTGGGCGTGCGGTACCAGTTCACCGCGAGGCGGGGCTGGAAGTTGTCGAGATCGGGTGAGCTGGCTCCCCGGCTGGTGATGTCGTCGTAATCCCAGCGGATCCCGGCCACCACCGCGAGCGAAGGAGTGACGCGCCATTGATCCTCGACGTACGCCCCCAGGAGTGTCTGGGTGAGGTCGACCTGCTGCTGGTTGGCATCGATCGTATAGCGCTGGACACGGACATCGGCCGGGATGTCGTCGATCGAGAGGAACTCACCGCTGGCCCGGATGTTACCATCGTTGAACACCGTGTATGAACCATTGGGGTTGGTGCTTGCACCCGACAACTGGAACCAGCTTCGCGTTGCCTCGGCACCGACCCGGATCGTGTGCCCGCCACCAATCACCGACTCGAACACGTTGCGCAACTCGAACTGGCGTTCGGTCTCGTCGAACACGAAGTTGCTCGAGCCGACGATCGCCTGTACGCTGGAGTCGGGCGCAACGATGGTGACCTGCGGACGAGTGAAGTCGCTGCGAGTGGGCGGGAAGTACCAGCGGAAGGTGCCGAACTGTGCCGAGATGGTGTTGCTGGCCTGGCCGCCCCGCAGCGCCGTCCTATGAGTGAGCGCGGTCAGGCTGCCGATCCGCCGGGTGGTGATGTCGGCCTCGGGAACGACAAGACCACTCCCCGCCCCCGCGCGATCGGTGTTGCTGTAGGCCACGCGCAGCGTCGTCGTCTGCGTCGGGGACCATCCATGGTCGATTCGTCCAAGGCCCCGAACCTTCTGGCGCCGCTCCACCCCCGTGAACTGGGTCTGCGCAGTCGATCCGATGCGAGCTTCGTCCTCCGACGAGTACTCCAGCGCGACTGACGCGAAGGTCCTCCCACGGGCGATGGGACCGGCGGCGCTCGCTCCCAACTGGACCCGCTGGAAGCCCTCCGGATCGACGCCCGAGGGAAGCTGCTTCGGCGCCGCGTCGAATGAGATCCCGAGTGGCCCATCCCTTCCCGGCCGCGACATTGCGAACACATCCCCGCTCCATGACGCTCCTCCCGCGCGGGTTTCCTGGTTGACCACTCCGTATGCGCTCGGGCCGTGGGTCACCCCGTACGTGGACGTGAGCACCTCGAGACGACGGAGCCCGCTCAGTGGCAGCTCGACCCGCGGGCCACCCAGGAAGCCTTCGGTGTTGTTGAGTCCGTCAACGAAGTACTGCGAATAGAGGCTGTTGCCGCCTGCGATCGAGAGCGGCGGCGCGTCGCCGAAGAATCCCGTCGCCTGTGCAACACCGGGCAGGTTGAACGCGAGACTGAGCGCATCGCGAGCGTCGGACGGAAGCGCCTGCAGTTCATGTTCCTCGAGCGCGCCACCGAGCGCGGCATTCTCGGTGTTGAGCAATGGGCGGGTGCGACCGGCCACCACGGTCACCGCGTCGAGGACGAAGAGTGGGCGCATGGTCACTCCGACCTCGCGACTCGCGCCGCTTGCGATCGCCCCGATCGAGATGTCCAACGGCGTGTAGCCAACCGCGCGCACCATGAGCACGACCGGCATGCGTGCCACCACCGCAACACGGAACCTCCCCTGGAGGTCGGTGGTGGTGCCATCGCCAGCGCCAGAGGTCACTCGCGCGTCGTGCAGCGGGGCGCCTGCCTGGCTTCTCACGACGCCCGACACCACCGCTGTCGCCTGCGCGATCGCGCTTGCAGAGGGGAAGGCCGCACCGGCGATCACTGCCACCATCCATTTCGACACCGTCCACCGCATGCACCACTCCCCGAAGATGACGTGCGTAGCAACCGCGACCGGGCGGGTCATCGCGTGATACGAAACCACAGCCCGAGTACCCACCGCACAAACGGCGTGAGCTTTCGACGTCGCCACTGATCCGCCGCCTTCCGATAGGCTTCGGCGAGCGTCGGGTACGGATGGATCGTCCCGCCGATCCCCCCAAGGTCCACGCCGTTGGTGATTGCCAATGTCGCCTCCGCAATGAGGTCGCCGGCGTGCGCCCCCACGACGGTGGCCCCGACCAGTCGCGCCGTACCGCTCGCGAGGTGCAGCCTGACGAAACCGTCGGTCGTTCCATCGAGCACCGCGCGGTCGACCTCGTCCCACTGCACCGTGACGGTGTCAATGGCGACGCCCTCCCGCTCCGCAGCGGCGGCGGTGAGGCCCACCTGCGCGACCTCGGGATCGGTGTAGGTGCACCATGGGATGACCAGTGAGCTCGCTCGCTGCCGCCCCGGGAAGAGCGCGTTGGCCACCACGATACGCGCCTGGAAATCGGCGACATGCGTGAACTGATGACGGGACGCCACGTCGCCTGCGGCGAAGACCCGGCGATTGGTCGTGCGAAGGTGATCGTCGACCTTCACCCCATCCTTGTCGACCTCAATCCCGGCGCGCTCGAGTCCCAGACCCTCGACATTGGGCGCCCTGCCCGCGGCGACGAGGAGTGCGTCACCGTGCGCGGTGCCGGAGTTACCGTCACGATGGAAGCTGGCACTGACGCCGTTGCCGCCGGACACGCGGTCGATCGTCACCCCGAGTTCGAGCGTGACACCATCGCGGCGTAGTGCCGCAGCAAGCAGTTCCGCTCCGTCCGGATCATCATGGGTGATAAGGCGCGGTTCGCGATCGAGGATCGTGACGGTGCTGCCCAGCCGTGCCATCGCCTGCGCCAGTTCGCAGCCGATCGGGCCGCCCCCGATTACCAGCAACCGCGCCGGAGCTTCGGTGAGGTTGAAAATGGTTTCGTTGGTGAGGTGCGGGACCTGATCGAGCCCGGGAATGGGCGGTGCTGCGGGCCGCGCGCCCGTTGCGATCACTGCCCGGCGGAAGCGCAGCGACTGTCCGGCAACGGTGATTCGGTCCGGTCCGTCGAACGCCGCCGTGCCAAGGAAGACGTCGACGCCAAGATCACGAAATCGGGAGGCGGAATCGATCGAACTGAGGTCTGCGCGAATGCGCCTCATCCGCGACATCACTGCACCAAAGTTGCGCTCACCTGATCGAGCTCCGGCGAGCAGTGCCTTCGATGGCACGCACCCCACGTTGAGACAATCCCCACCCATCAGGTGCTTCTCGATCAGCGCGACCCGCGCGCCCAGGCCGGCAGCCGCTGCAGCGGTGACCAGTCCCGCCGTGCCGGCGCCGATCACGACCAGGTGATAACGATCATCGGGAACCGGGTTCACCCAGTCAGCGGGATGCACGTTGGCGATCCGCCTGGCATCGTGCTCGTCGATGATCGTCACGGGAGTTGACTGATGTGTCATGTGACAAGCTCCCCGGCGGACGCGGTTAGGGCACGCTTGGCGATTCGCGTGATGATCACGGTCACGACGACCGTTGCGACAAACCCGACCGCAAGCAGTGCGTAATACGCCGGTCCCCGCGCCGGCGCGCCGCCCGCCGCAAGTTCGCTCAGGTCGCCGACCACCTTCCCGGCATAGGTATACGCGATGGTTCCGGGAATCATGCCGAGCGACGCGACCACGAAATCGACCAGCCGGATGCTCGTAAGACCAAGCAGGTAGTTCAGCAACGTGTAGGGGAAGACGGGAGAGAGCCGAATGAGGAAGACCACCTTCCGGCCATCGGCGCCCAGCGCGGCGTCGAGCGCCCGGAATCGGGACGAGTTGGCGAAGCGGCGCTCCAGGGGCGCGCGGGCAAGGTAACGGGCGACGAGAAATGCCGCCGTCGCGCCGAGCACTGCCCCGACGAACACATAGATCGAGCCAGCGACCACACCGAAGACTGCGCCGGCAGCCAGGGTCAGGAGCGACCCGGGGACCATGAGGATCGCAGCCACCACGTAGGCGAGCACAAAGACCGCCGGCCCCAATGGCCCAAGACTCTCGATGCGTGCAATCACGCCCGGTACGAACGCCGCGAGCTGTCGCCCACCCAGCAGAAGAGCCGCAATCACCGCGATCGCCACGATGCCAATCACCCACCGGCGTGTGGCGGACTGATCCCCACGTTTCATGAACCCTCGGATCTGATCAGGCCTGCGAGCACGACGGACCGTGCCCGTCCATGAGATGATTGCGCTGACCGCCGGAATCATTACACCCGCATGGAGATCGAATAAAAACCGCCCCGCACCTTGCGGTGCCGGACGGTCGGTGTGTCGCCTGATTGCCCCTCTAGGGCTCGAACCTAGACTCTCCTCATCCAGAGTGAGGCGTGTTGCCAGTTACACCAAGGGGCAGCGGTGCTGTCGGGACCGGCCAACCTAGCCAAATCGGTGGCTCGGCGCAATTCGGGGGCCGGCTCAAGCGGCCGCGGTGAGGCCCGGTGAGGACATCGCTGGCAGCCCCGAAAATGTCGCCTGGACAGCATCCACCGCGACCGGGCAGAGATGTCCGATGGCGACGAGCCGATCGAGGACCGCAAACGCCTCGTCCGTCGACATTCCCGCCCGGTATGGACGATCGGCCGACACCGCCTCGGTCACGTCGGCGGCTGCCAGCACCCGCGCCATCGGCCCGAGTTCGGCCTGCTTGAGGCCGAGGTGATAGCCGGTACCGTCGAGCCGTTCATGATGGGCGGCCGCGGTCGCCGCAAACTGGCGAAACCGCGAGACCCGCTTCAGGATCTCGAGCGTGAACCGGGTGTGCTGCCGCATCGATTCCATTTCGGAGTCGTCGAGCGCGGACGGCTTGTCAAGGATGGTGTTTGAGACGCCGAGCTTTCCGATATCGTGAAGCAGCGCCGCCCGGTTCAGGGTCCGGATGTCCCCCGGTTCGAATCCCATCCTCTGGGCGGCTGCCACCGCAATCAATGCCACATTCTCCGAATGCTGCGCCGTGAACGGGCTCTTGGCGTCGATCACCCGCGCGAACGCCTGCGCCACGATGTCGAGGCGATCATCATCTGCATAAACCGTCATCTCGCCGGGCTCAAGCGCGCGCACCGCTGCCAGGTCGTCGGATTCGCGGAGGCGCGCCCAGAACTCCTGGTCATCCTGGAACACGTCGAGGCAGTCGACCAGCACCGGGTCGAACCACCGCCCACGGCGAGCGTGCGCCATCTCGTACGCGGTTCGCACGTCAAAGGCATTGACGAACACCTCGACGGTCTGGGCGAGCGACGCGATGCGGCCGACGATCGGGATGTTCGTGCCCCGAAGGCCCTGGGGCATGCCCGCGCCGTCCCAGTGTTCATCAAGGCCGCGAATCGCGTCCGACGCGCCGCGGGGCAACCCGATCATCTGCGCGATGTCGGCGCCGCGTTCGCAACGGGTCTGCGTGAGCGCGCGTCCGCTGCCCTTTTCCGTCACGCCCATCATGAGGGCATGCCACGCGCGGGCCAGGCGTGACCTGCCTGGCACCGAGTACCTGAAGGCGTACCGCGCGGCCTCGGTGGTGGCACTCCAGTCGGTGAGCCTGTGCGCGTGCTTGAGCAGGCGATCGTCGGCCCCGAACATCGTGGTCAGTCGCGCCGCGTTGCTCGAGCAACCAAGATCCTTGAGCAGGAGCCCGTAGAAGAGCCCGCTTCGCTGCTCGTCGGAAAGGCCAAGTGTGGTGGCGATGCGCATCCCGATCATTGTCGAGCGCGTCGCATGGCCCATGGGTTGGCCCTCGGTGATGTCAAGCGCGTGCGAAAGCGCCGCCACCACCTCGGAAAGCCGGACCGGATCTCCCGTCGTGACTGCAACGGGGTTTGTGGCGCCCGCGCGCCCGCCGTCTGTTCCACCATCCTGGCCGGAACGGGGGCGAACGGCGGGCGCCGGGGTGCTGCGGAAAGGGCTGGGCGGCGCCGACTGCTCGGTGATGCGAATGCGACGAGACATGACTTTGGGGGAAGCCGTTCAGATGCTGACGAGCGACGTCGAGTCGCCGTGCTCGGTCTGCTCCGCGGGCGTCCCCGGCAGTCCATGAAACCATCCGGTCAGGGCCGCGACCGCGACACCACAAAGTCCACCCGAGGCGACCATCGCATCGAGTTGCGCCATCACGCCATCGAGCGGCAGCCCCGCGCGGTACGGCCGATCCGCCGACAGCGCCTCGCAGACGTCCGCGGCGGCGAGGATCCGTACGGACATGCTGAGTTCGTCGCCCTTCAGACCGAGATGATACCCGCTCCCATCCACCCGCTCGTGATGCGAAGCGGCGATCAGCGCGAAGCGCTGGAACCGGTTGACCCGCCGGAGGATGTCGAAGGTGTAGACGGTGTGACGGCGCATCTCGACCTGCTCAACCGGGTTGAGAGGCGCGGGCTTGTCGAGCACAGCGTTGCTGACTCCCAGCTTGCCAACATCGTGGAGCAGTGCTGCGCGGCGGATCGCTCGCACGTCCCGTTGCGGCAACCCAAGCTCCCGCGCGGTCCGCGTGGCGAGGAAGGCCACATTCTGGGAATGCCGTGCCGTGTACGGACTCTTGGCATCGATCACCTTGGCGAACGCCTCGGCCACGGTGTCGAGCCGGAGCTCGTCGGCATACACGACCCGCTGGCGCGGTTCGCAGCGAGCGAGCGCCGAGAGCGCGTCGGCGCTGCGGAGTTCACCCCAGAATGCGGTGTCGTCCCGGAACGCGTCGAGGCAGTTCACGATGGTCGGGTCGAACCAGCGGCCGCGACGGGCGTGCGCCACCGCGTATGCGGCATCAACGTCATACCTGTGCTCGAACACCTCGACCGTCTGGGCCAGGCACACGATCCGTGACAACACCGGGATCGCGTCGGCGCGCAGTCCGTGTGGCACGCCATCACCGTTCCAGTGCTCGTCGATCGACCGGATCGCCTCGCAGGTCGCACCAGGCATCGCCAGCATCCGGGCAATCGACGCACCGCGCTCGCTCCTGGCGCGCGCCATGTCGTGACGGGCGATGCGTGACTGAGATCCCGACCGCAATGCTCGCCAGCCTCGGGCAAGTCCGGAGCTGTCGCGGCGCGAATGCTTCATCGTGTATCGTGCGAGGTCGACCCGGTCGGTCCAGTCGATCAGGCGATGTGCCTTCTTGAGCGCTCGATCATCTCCGCCGTACAGCGTGGTGAGCTGCGCCGAGGTGCTCGAGCAACCGAGGTCCTTGAGGAGCAGGGCGTAGAAAAGTGCACTGCTGTCCTCCTCGCCCAGCCCCAGCATCGTGGCGATCCGCATCCCGATCATCGTGGTCCGGACCGAATGCCCCATCGGCTGGCCATCGGCGAGGTCGAGGGCGTGGGACATCGCCCCGACCACGTCGGTCAGGCGTATCCCGGCGTACGCTCCGTGCCCACGCTGCGGCTGGGCGACAGCCAGGCGATCGCCGAGTGCACTGCTTTCTCCACGGGCCCAAGGAGCGGCAACCGTGATCTTGCTGGCGGGGGCGCGGCGGAGGACCGGGCGGGCGTCATCGTGCATGGGCAGGACAGGGGGCAAAAACGATGCCCGCCACCGGGAGGGGTGACGGGCAAATGGAGCTGAGGGGGATCGAACCCCTGACCTCACCGATGCGAACGGTGCGCTCTCCCAGCTGAGCTACAGCCCCGTGAAGGGGGCCAAACATAGGCCAGAAAGGCGTTTCAGGGCAAGGTCAGCCTGGCTCGGCTGACCCGCCGGGCGCATCGTCGTCGCAATGCCGTACCTCGATCACCATGCCATCGCGCCCGATCGTGGTGTCAGGAAATACCGCCCTCGCCTCCGCCAGCAGCTCCGGCGCCTCGCGATTGTACCGAGCCGAGATGTGGGTCAGCACCAGCCTCGCTACGCCCGCGTCGCGGGCGGTGGATGCCGCGTCGTGGGCCGTGCTGTGGAGGGTTTCCCGCGCCCGCAGGCGTTCATCCGCACCGAATGTGGCCTCGTGAATCAGGAGGTCCGCCCCCCGGGCAAGTTCAGTGATCGCGCTGCACGGCGCCGTGTCACCGGTGTACACCACCCGCCGTCCCGGTCGTGGCGGCCCAACGAGATCGGCGGCGGTGACATTCCGGCCGCCCTCGCCCTCGACCGTTTCCCCGCGATGGAGGCGGCCCCAGAGCGGCCCCTCGGGCACGCCGAGCTGGCGCGCGGCCTCCGGATCGAAGCGCCCCAGTCGGTCGCGCTCGGCGAGCGCATAGGCGACGCACGGGCCCTTGTGCAGGGATTCACCGACGATGATATCGTATTCGCCGCGCGGCAGCACATCCCCGGGAGCAACCTCGAGAATCTCGACCGGGAACTTCATCCGTTCCATGCCCAGGTCGACCAGCGCACCGAGATGGCGGTTCGCGCCGCGCGGGCCGTAGAGCACCAGCGGTGCAGTGCGCCCCTGCAGCCCGAAGGTGCGCAACAGGCCGGCGAGGCCCAGCGTGTGGTCTGCGTGGTAGTGGGTGATGAACACGGCGTCGAGGGTGAAACCGGCGTTATGGCGCATCATCTGTCGCTGGGTGCCCTCGCCACAATCGAAAAGGAGGTGCTCCCCCTCACGCTGCACCATCAGCGCCGAAACGTTGCGATCGACCGTTGGCACGGCCGCACTGGTGCCGAGCAGCGTGACCTGGATCACCGCGACCCGTGAACGAGCTGCATGAACTCCTCGCGGGTGCGCGGGTCTTCGAGGAACGCCCCCCGCATCGCAGACGTGATCGTTCGTGAATCCTGCTTCTGTACCCCGCGCATCATCATGCAGAGATGGGCACCCTCGAGCACCACCCCGACTCCGAGCGGGTGCAGCGTGGCCTCGAGGGCGTCGGCGATCTGGTCGGTCATCCGCTCCTGCACCTGCAATCGGCGCGCGAAGACGTCGACCACCCGGGCGAGCTTCGACAGCCCGACGATCCGACCGTCGGGGATGTACGCGACATGCGCCTTTCCGAAGAACGGCAGCATGTGATGCTCGCACTGCGAGTAGAACTCGATGTCACGCACCATCACCATGTTGTGATGGGTTTCCTCGAAGAGTGCGTCGCCGATCACCCGCTCGGCGCTCAGCGCATACCCCTGCGTCAGGAACAGAAGCGCCTTCTCGACTCGCTCGGGCGTGCGCACCAGACCGGCGCGATCGGGGTCCTCTCCGATCTCGACCAGGATGTTCCGGACGTGTTCCTGAAGCTTGCTCACCTTCCCCCCCTGCCCCGATGAAAGACGGACGGCCCCGGAGGGCCGCCCAAACGTAACGCCGCCGCCGCGCGCCGTTCGCGCTAGAACATCTTCACCGTGATCCCGATCTTGCCCGGGTCCTTTTTCATCTCTTCGATCAGGGCCGCGGTGGCGGCCATGGTGCGCCGGATCTCGTCGTAGAGCGTTGAGTCACTCGCCAGCCGGCCGAGGGTACCCTCGCCGCGCTGTATCTTGGCGAGGAGCGAATCCAGCCGGGCACTCGTGGCGGCAACGCGCTGCGCCATGTCGGACGCCGAGCGCATTGTCGAATCCAGCCCCGCGTTGATTGCCTCAGCGTCGAGCTGACGCAGCGTGGAGTCAAGTCGGGCACTCACCGCCTGCAACGAACGCATCGTGGCGGGCAGTTCCGCCGTGGGACCGCGCCGCGGGTCGGCGAGGTAGGCCATCAGGCGATCGGTGCTGTTGAGCGTACGCCGGAGGTCGACGATCATCGCCGTGTCGAGCATCCGATTGAGCGACAACATCACTGTGTCGGCGCGCGCCGCCAGCCCTGCCCCGACATCGAACAGCCCCGGTCGGCTAGTCCCCACCAGCGTGTCGGCCTCGGTGAGCGGCGCGCCGCGGCCCGGGTCGAAGTCGATCACCATGTCGCCGAGCATGCCCACGGATACCAGTGCCGCCTTGCCATCCTTGGTGGGTTGCACACTCTTGGCGTCGTAGGTGAACGTCACCAGCACCCGTCCCACGCTGAGCAGCTCGATGTCCTCGACCCGCCCGATGGGCGCCCCGGATACCTGTACCGGCGCGCCATTCTTGAGCGCCCCGACGTCTTCGTAGAGCACTCGCACGTGATCGGCGCGGCCGATCGACTTCCCCCGGAGCCACGTGGCCCCGAAGAAGAATGCGGCGACGCCAAGGAGGACGAGGCCCCCGACCGTTATTTCCTTCTGATACGAGTGCATCGTGTCGGTCCTCTCAGATGGGCTCGAGATCGAAGTCGCGCTCCAGGAACGCGCGCACCTCGGGGTTGGTCGATTCGTGGAAATCCGCGGGTGTGCCCACGGCGATCACCTTGCCGCCAGTCAGCAGTGCAATCCTGTCGGCGGTGCGGAACGCGCCGCGCACGTCGTGCGTGACCATCACGCCAGTCACCCCGAGGTCGTCATTGAGCCGACGCACCAGCGCATCGATGATGTCGGAGTTGACTGGGTCCAGGCCCGAGGTCGGCTCGTCGTAGAGCACATACTTGGGCTTGCCGGCTATAGCCCGAGAGATGCCGACCCGCTTGCGCATGCCCCCCGACAGCTCCGACGGCATCTTCTTCGCCGTTTCGGGGGGGAGGTTGACCACCTCGAGGCACTCGGCCACGCGTTCCCGGGCGTAGTCCGGGTCACCAAATTCGTCCGGATCGGTCAACCCGAGTCGGATATTCTCGAAGACATCCATCGAATCGAAGAGTGCGCCGTTCTGGAAGACATAGCCGATCGTCCGGCGAAGTTTCGACAGCGGCTTGCGGCCCAGCCCCTCGACATGCTGGCCATCGACGATCACCTCGCCGCGGTCCGGTCGGATCAGCCCGATGATATGCTTGAGCAGCACGCTCTTGCCGGTACCCGAGGGCCCCAGCAGTGCCATGGTTTCGCCGTCCTCGATGTTGAGCGTGACACCGTCGAGGACCACCTGCGAGCCGAAGCGCTTGGCTACATCTCGAATCTCGATCAATGGGTGAGCAGCAGCTTGGCGAGGAGGAGGTCAAGGAGCAGGATCAGCACCGAGCTCGTCACGACCGCCCCTGTCGTCGACTTGCCCACGCCTTCGGCGCCCTGCCGTGTCGTGAAACCGCGGTAACACGAGACAAGCGCGATCGCGGCGGCGAAGCTGAACGCCTTGATGACTGAATACCACGCGTCGAATGGCCGCCAGAAGATGCGGGCGCCGTAGGCGAAGTCCTGGTCGGTGATCGGCAGCGACTGCTTGGCCGCGAACCACCCCGACGCCACCGCTACCACATTCGCGAAGATCACCAGTACCGGGATCATCAGCAGGCATGCCAGCACCCGCGGAATTAGGAGGTGACTCGATGGCGCACGGCCCAGCGACTCCAGCGCATCGATCTGCTCGGTCACCCGCATCGTTCCGAGTTCGGCGGCATAGCGGGCACCGATGCGTCCCGCCAGGATCAGTCCCACCAGCACCGGGCCGAGTTCGAGCACGATGGTTTCCGTGACCAGCGAGCCCACCACGTAGATCGGGATGTTACCGGTGAACTGGTAGCCTGCCTGCAGCGCGGTCACCGCTCCCGCAAACGAGGCGATCAGCAGCACGATGAACAACGAGCCCACGCCGATATTGGCGGCTTCGTCGATCGCTCGCGGCATCCAGATGCGCACTTCGGTCAAGCCGCGCCCCATGTCGGCGACCATGTTCGCGAATCGACCCACCGAGGCGAGGCTGTCGAGCACGCCGCGGCCGACCCATAGCTGGACTCGCTTGATCGCCGAACTCACGCCAGCTGACCTGCTCGACCCACGGTCATGCAACCTCTATCTTGGGAGTTCGTGAAACCATCGCCCGCTCCAACCGCCCAACAGCGCAAGAAGTTCAAGCGCCAGCTCATTTCCTGGTTCCGTCGTCATGGCCGCGACCTGCCCTGGCGCCGCACCCGTGACCCCTATCGCGTCCTCGTCGCCGAGTTCATGCTCCAACAGACGCAGGTGAGCCGGGTCGAGGGATATTGGCCCCGCTTCCTCGCCACCTTCCCCTCGATTCTCCACCTCGCCCGCGCGACGCCCGCACACGTTCGTGAATCATGGGCCGGGCTTGGCTATTACCAGCGGGCCGCCAACCTCCACCGGCTGGCACGCGAAGTGGTGACGAACCATGGTGGCGAACTCCCACCTGACGCGGCCACATTGGAATCCCTCCCCGGCGTGGGAACTTACACCGCCGGCGCCGTCGCGTCGTTCGCATTCGAGCTCCCCGAACCCGCAATCGACACCAATGTCGCCCGTGTCCTGCGGCGGGTCTTCCATCCCGAGATTGCGAGCGGACGGGCGGCAGACCGGGTCCTGCACGGTACGGCCAGGGCGCTCGTTCCCCGGCGCGGTCGCAATGCCTGGGTCACCAACCAGGCGCTGATGGAGCTGGGGGCACTGGTCTGCACCGCCCGGGTGATGCGTTGCGGGGACTGTCCGGTGCTCTCGACCTGCCGAACCGGGCAGGCAAACCCTGTCCGCCTGACTCAGCCCCCGCGGTAGAGCGCGCCAGCAACGAGTGCGATCGCGCCGAATACCCCCGCAACCGCGCCCATTGCCGCCAGGCGCCGACGCGCCGCATCGAAGGCGGCACCCGTGGTACCGAGCGGCTCGAGGCGGCTGAGGCGTGCCGCAGCCGGCATCGCGCCGAGCAGCGTGACCAGTGCCGCGATGAGGCCAAACCCCTGCATCACGCCGAGCCATGCGGCGACCTCTCCCGAAAGCCGCCCGTAGAGCCCGAAGGTGAGGAACAGCCCGGACATCACCGTGACAACCGAGCCGGGGCCGATCAACGTCCGATACAGCATCGCCTGCACATCCGCGATCGCTCCCCAGAACGCGCGGTCAAGCGAACGCATTACGACACCAGAGACCATGACCGCCATCCCGCCGCCCAGCCACGCCACGAGCCCGATGAAATGCAGCACGCGCCAGGTCGTCATGCGTCACTGCCGACGTGCAAATCCTCAAGCGGGCGCCGACCCGGAAAACCGCCGTCCACCTCATGCCAGTGGGTCACGCCGGCTTCACCGTGCTGCCAGCAGAGGTACACCACCCGGCCCTCGCGCAGCGACGGAAAATCAACAAGGCCATGCTCGAATCCCTTGAAGTGACATCCAACCTGCTCGAGCTCGTCGAGGCATGACTCGATCTCGCCTGCCAAATGCCCGGCACGCTCACGCGCGATCCGGGCCTCATCAGACTCGTGCTCGGCGGTGACGCCATCCTGCTCGAGCTCGTACGCGCTGATCGCCTCGCGCCATTGCGGATGAAGGTCCACGATGTCACGGACGATGCGGCTGACCAGCGGCAGTGCGGCGTTGGCTGAGGCCGTCGTGAACAGCCGTCCCTCGCCCGGTCCGTTCGAAGCGTCGCTCACGTCATCCCTCCGGCAGTGCGGCGTGA
Source organism: Gemmatimonadales bacterium (assembly GCA_013694695.1). Classification (GTDB taxonomy): domain Bacteria; phylum Gemmatimonadota; class Gemmatimonadetes; order Gemmatimonadales; family GWC2-71-9; genus Palsa-1233. Next base: position 25,441 of record JACDBX010000028.1, read on the forward strand.
TCCCGTATCGCCTTCCGCATCTCGGTGTATCCCTGCTCGGCCCACGTCGCTGCTCGTTCCATTGCAAAGGTGGCGCCGCGGTCGCTCACCGGTCGCACCCACACCAGCGGCGGCAGGTTGCCGCGCAGCTGCCAGCGCTCACGCAACAGCTCGGTGGTGCCTGCCATCAGCCATCCCTGGGCGGAGTCGGTCGCCTGGATCAGGGGCGGCGGAAGATGCACGACCGGTCCGGATTCGTCGAACCCCGGTCCGACATCGATCGCGATCACCCGGTCACAGGGCACAGTGGCTGCGACGGTGAGCGGCACGACGCCCCGCAAACCACCATCGTAGAAGCGACGCCTCCCCAGAACAAACGGCGGGAAATATGGGGGGAGCGCATACGAGGCAGCGAGTGCGTCGAGCAGGGGTGCGTCCACACCGCCCTCACCGAACACCACCTCCTCACCGGTGTCCGCGTCCACCGCCGTGACGCTGCACGGGGTCTGCAATGCGCCGAACGAGCGCGCGCTGAGGAGGTTGGCGACCGTCCGGTGGAGCGCTGACGATTGCAACAAGCCGCGATTCCACAACCCGCGCAATGCGGCAAAACGCACCGGCACCAGCACGTCCTCCCGGCGGACCGACAGGAATCGTGCAAGGATCTCGTCGGGACTCTCCCCAGCGGCCAGCGCGGCGGCGAGCACCGATCCTAGCGACGTGCCGATCCACCTCACGGGCTTGATGCCCGCCTCGGCGAGCGCGCGCGCGGCGCCGAGATGGGCCGCGCACTTCGCGCCTCCGCCGCCCAGCACGACGACAACGCGTTCGCCGGTCACTTCCCGGTGTGTTCCTGGCGATACCGCTCGGCCTCTTCGTAACGGTGGCGCTCCTCCGCGGTTTCGGCGACCAGTCGGGGCACCCGCATCGGTCGGCCATACTCGTCGATCGCCACGAACACCACACGCGCCGAGTGGGTGTTGTGCTTCTCGCCGGTGCTGGGTTTCTCGGCGTGCACCTGGACCGTGATGTCCATCGAGGAATTGCCGACGAAGTCGACGGTGGCCAGACAGGTGACGAGCGACCCGACCGGTATCCGCTCGCGGAAATCGACGCGATGGATCGACGCTGTCACAGCCCGGCCGCCACAGTGCCGAATCGCGGCAATCGCAGCGGCCTGGTCGACGAGCGCCATGAGATTGCCCCCGAAAAGGTCGCCGAGGATGTTCGACATGTGCGGCATGACGAGCGTGGAAATCTCGCCCCGCGAATATGACATCGGGCGCTCACGTGGCAACGGCATCGGTCAGTAGTCCAGGGGTCGGAGGTAGTACTCGCCGATCGCGGTCTGGCTGAGCATCGCGACACTCGGCAGGCTGCGCTTCCAATGCGTGGAATCGAGTCGCGTCCGCACGATTCCGATCTCGGTTTCCAGATACCCCGCATCCGCAATGGCGTCGTCGCGGTGCCCATGCAACACGAGATCAAGAATGGCATCGGCGCGAGCATAGCTGATACCGAAATCGCCCTCGTCGGTCTGGCCCGCGATGAGATCGGCTGACGCCGGCTTGTCGACGATGGCGGCGGGCACGCCAAGGTGCCGTGCCAGCTCCCAGACCTGGGTCTTGAACAGGTCACCGAGCGGGTTGACAGGCGGTGCATCGTCCGCGTGCCACGTGAAGTAACCGAGCAGCCGCTCGCTCTTGTTGCCGGTCCCGAGCGGGAGCGCGTTCGCCGATGCACCGGTGTCGAACAGCGCCAGCATCCGCACCCGCGCCATCACGTTGCCCAGTCGCGACGGGGTCGGCGGCTCGGTGCTCGAGGCGGCATACCCATCCACTGCCGCCGATATGTCGATGGTGTGTTCGGTTATACCGACTGCCTCGGTCACCAGGCGCGCGTGGGCGAGCGAATCGGGATGCGAGGTGCGATAGGGCATCCGCACCGCGATCACGTTCCCGGGACCGAGCGCCTCGGCGGCGAGCCAGGCAGACACCGCGCTGTCGACTCCACCCGACAGGCCGATGACGACCTTCGAGAATCCGCGGTCGCGCTGCACCTCGTCGCGAATGAAATCGACGAGCCAACGGCGGGTGAGTTCAGGGTCTATCTCAAGCATCGGCGTTGGCGCCGGTGCGCGCAATCCCGACGGATTCGAGCGTCGTGACACGACCGGCGGGGCCTGGCCGCGCTCGCGCTGCAGCGAGTCGATCAGATGCGGCAACCGCTGCTGAAGGTCCGCCAGGAGCGGTGAGGCGGCACGGATACGGGCGATCTCACCCAGATCGATCACCTGCGACACCAGCGCCTCATCGAACAGCGGCGCACGCGCGATGATATCGCCGCCGGGTGATGCCAGCAGCGAGCCGCCGGGAAATGCCTTGCCGCCCTCGAAACCGACCAGCTGCGCCAGCGCCGCATAGACGCCGTGTTCGCCAGCGATGTCGCGAAGCAGGCGCTCCCACCTCGCGAGCGATTGCGGCTGCCCTGGGTGGAGCGGATCGGGAGCGATACCGCGGGCCGGGCTCGCGGCCACGATCGCGATGAACTGCGCACCATCGAGGGCCGCGATCATCGGCGTGATCGAATGCCACGCATCCTCACACACCAGAACCGCGGCGCGGCCCAGGGGGGTGTCGAACGCCCTCACCTCCGTGCCCGCCTCGACAAACCGCTCTTCGTCGAACACGCCGTAGGTCGGCAGGAAGATCTTACGGTGCACGTGGCGGATGCCGGAGTCAGGTCCGCCGAGACCCGACCAGAGCGCCGAATTGTGAAGGTGATCGCGCCAGAGTTCATAGAACCCGAGGCATACTTCCATCGGCGGCGCACCCGAGCGTGCGTGACATTCCACCAATTCCCGGTGGAGTGTCTCCGCGCTCACTGCGTGGTCGCGCACCCCGCCCTCGAGGAAGTATCCGGTCAGGATCGCTTCGGGGAAGATGACCAGGTCGGGTGCCACGGACGGGGCAGCGAACCCGGCGAAGTATTCCTCGACCCGGGCAAGGTTTGCCGTGCGGTCGCCCTTCTCCGGCCTGAACTGGCACAGCGCCACCGTGATCGCGGTCATGCGGTAATCTACCTTCGCCGGCCCACGGCATATATTCCCCCGATCACATCACGGAGAAGTCGCATGACGATGCACGACGCGCTCAGGGACGCCCCCAACATCGGGTCGCCGCTGCCATGGCTCGCGACGGCCGGTCAACCCACCGCCGAGAATCTCCAGGCCGCCCGGGATGCCGGGGCCGAGGTCGTGATCGACCTCAGGGATCCGATGGAACCGCGCCAGTTCGACGAGGCAGCGAAAGTCCGCGAATTGGGCATGACGTATATCAACACACCCGTCAATCCGGGGAGCCTCGATGATGCAACCATGGATTCGGTACTCACCGCGATCCGTGAGAACGCCGAGCGACAGGTGCTGCTGCATTGTGCCAGCGCAAACCGCGTGGGAGGCGCCCTCATCCCGTACTTCATCCTTGACCGCGGGATGGATGAGCAGGCGGCAATCGATGCGGCGATGGCCGCGGGGCTCCGCAACGCCGGGCTCATGGAATGGGGTGTTGACTACGCGCGCCGAAAGCAGGCCCCCGGCTGACAAGGGCGGAATGGTAGAACGCAGAAGGCCGACGTCCATGGGATGTCGGCCTTTCGCGTGCTTCACCGGTGTTCACCTAGTTGTTGGGGCGCCTGGATCGCGGTGCCGATTCCGGCGCAGGGGACGATGACTGCGGCGCCGGGGGCTCTGCTCGCGGTTGTGGCTGTGGTTGCGGTGCAGGCCGCTCGGTACGAGGCGCTTCACGCTGCGGCGTAGGTGCTGGCCGCGGTGCCTCGCGGGCTGGCGCGCGTCGCGCGGTTGGTTCGGCGCGCGGTGTTTCCCGCGGCGCCGATCGGACTGGCCGCTGCGGCTCCGCGTTGGGTTCGGGACGCGGTGGCTCACGGTACACCGGACGGTCGCGCGACGGTTCGTCGGGACGCGCTGACTCCGGCTCGGCACGCCGCGTCGCCGGCGGCAACTCGCGGAAAATCGGACGGCCGTCAGGCACGACGGTACGTTGTCCAGTGGCCTGGCGATCCACCGATGGCAACGTGACGGCACGTTCCTCGTCACCACTGGTGTTCGGCTTCCTCGAGCGGCCACTGCCGCTCGACGGTGCCGGCGTGGATGGCCGTGCGGTCGGCTGCGGCTGCCGTTGAGGTTCCCGCTGCGGCTCCCGATTCGCTGGTGCCTCACGCGGCGCCTCCGCTCGACCGGACCGCCCGCTGGTGCTCGTCGGCCGCGAGGCCTCGGCGGTGGTGTTGCGCACTCGCGAACGCCCGTCGTAGCTCTCCTGCGGAACGGATCGCGGGGAGGGGCGAACGTTTCCACCGAGATCGGGCGTGAATGACGAGGGCACTCCTGCGAGCCCCTGCTGTGGTCGTGACCGGTAGCCGTAGGGCGCGAGGGTTGCGACCGGCCGCGGCCGCGTTGGATACACCACGATTGGCCGGTAGGGATCGTAGCCACGGTAGCCATAACCGTAACCGTAGGGATAGCCGTAGCCGTACGGAGAGCCATAGCGGTAGTGGCCGTACCCTGCGTCGCCATAGAGCCACGGATCGTACCGATCGTACCAGCCATACCCGCTACCAACCCGGATGCTGACGCCGGTCCCGATCGGGTACCCGCAGGCGAGGCAGTCGTAGTAGGGATCATAGCCGTAACCGCCGCCCGCATACGACCGGGTTCCATGCACCCGATAGCCGACGATGTCGTAGTCAAAGCGATCAGAGGTCGTCATGCGACGAACGATCGATGACAGCTCCGCCTCGGGATCGTCATCGGAGCGGAGGCGCAGCATTCCATAATCCCACTGGTCATTGGCCACGTAGTCGTGGAACACCATGGGGGAACGCGACAGTGCGGCGTAGATCAGGCCTGTTCCGTCGATGTCGTCGGCAAGGAAGGTGCTGCGCTCTCCCCGGCCGCGGATTTCGTAGCGCCGACCGCCTCGCACGTATGCATCGACGTCGTGATCGATCGGGAAGAGAACGCGAACCCGACCATCACCATCGACCCGAAACACCACCAGGTAACCATCCGAACCGGGCTCGACCTGCACGCGCACTTCATTGCCGGGCGTGTAATCGCCACCGTTGAGAGAAATTCGGACCGAGGGAAGTGCCTGATCCTCTGCGCTCACCCCGATCGGGGGGCCCGAACCGGGGTCGGACAAGGCAGGGGCGGTGACAAGTGCCAGGAACAGGGCGAACATGGACAACCTCCAGGCCGACGGACACAGAAAAGGACACGCCCCGGAAGTTCCAGATTCGTGCCACGCTGGAACCCAGCATGAATGCGGGTTCGGCGGTGCCTGGCGCGACCTGGTGTCCCGAAATGTGGACACGTGGGCCTCGGGCGCGACACACCCGGCGGCCCGGCAACTATCAGATCTCGCGCCCCTTGGTCCAACGGTGCCAGTACATCCGGAGTTCCGTGAACTTGCCGTCCTGCGTCTCGGCGAAGAACGCGCCCCGCGCCTCGACCCAGTCGCCGGTGCGGCGGCGGCGGAAACTGAGCTTGAACTCCGTCGAGAACCACGGACCCGCAGAAAAGATCTCGCCGACGGTGAAGGTGGCCTCCGACTGGTTGTACGGGAGGTCCGCGGCCCATTGACGGATGGCATCGAGCCCGGATACCGGCGCGGCGAAGGGCGTCTCGATCAGCGTGGCGCCCTCGGCAAAGAGCGCGACCATCAGGTCGGGCTTGCCACGGCTCCACGCCGCGGCAAAGCTGTCGGCGATCTCGCGCGCCACGGCGCGCATGCTTTCGGGATCAGGGATCGTCACGCCGCTACCGGGACGCGCCTTCCGCCGTCAGCCGGACCAGCGCATCACGCGCCTCGGCCACCCGCGTCGCATACGCGGTGTCGGCCCGCTCCCAAAGTCGCAGGAACTGTCCGTATGCCGCGGTCGCCTCGGCAGGGCGCCCGGCGGCCTCGTGGGCGCGCCCGAGATACAGTTGTGTGATGGGGAGGAACCCGACCTGGTCGGAAAATCCGTCGCGCAGGCGCCGGATGCCAGCTTCTCGAGTGGTTGGGCGTGCCACCTGTATCATGGCCAGGCGAAGCGACACGGCGTTGGAAAACGGAGTCACGCCGATTCCGCTCGGAACACGCAGGCCTGCTTCGGCGCGGGCAAGCCCGCGAGCAGTATCACCCTGAGCCACGATGGCGAGGCCTCCCAGCACTGCGAGTGGTCCTGACAGAAATGCGGGACGCGCAGAATCGGGCATCGCCTGCGCCCTGGCAACCTCCGCCGCAGCTGTGGTGCCGTCGCCCATGTCCACCGCCATGAGGGCTCTGATGAATGCGACAAAGGCGTTGTTGGCAGGGGCCCGCGCCAAGCCGGTCATGAATGTCTGGCGCTGGGGATCGCTCAGAAGCCCCGCGTAGATCCGCAGCGTCCCGGCCATCTCCCGCATCGCCGGATTGATCTGGGTGACCGTGTCCGCAATTGCCTTCGCGACCCGGATCTGGCCCAGTCCGTCGTACAGCGCCGAGAGCGCCGCGAGGCCGTTGGCCCTCTGCGGCTCGGGAATCCCGCTGGAAAGCGAATCCAGCATCACCCCGAGCGTGGCTGCGGTTGCCTCTGGCGCCATCATCCGGCGCGCGATCGCCGACATCACCACGCCGCTCGGGCCGTAGCGGGAGATCATCTGGCGCAGTGCGCTGTCGACACCCTGCACAGCCAGAAGACCGGCTCGGGCGCGGCGAAGTTCGTCGGCAGCGCCGGCACGGTCGAAGACCGTCATGTAGCGTCGCTGCGCGGCCGAATCACCCGCCAGGAGTGCCATCTCGAACGGATGAATGGCGGCGGGAGTCAGCGAGGAGTCAATCTCGAGGACCCGGTCGAACGGGGCCGTCAAGTCGTCACGAGGTCGCGGGATCATGTGCTTGGTGTGGTACTGCGACTCGCCCAGCAGGTACCAGCCGTCGGCGTCCTGGGGGTGGCGCGCAGTGTAGGCGCGCATCGAGTCGGAGGCAGCAACGTCACCGCGCTGGAACATCTGGTACGCCACCAGGATGCTGCGCACCCGCTCAGGCAGCGCCGCGGAGTAACGCACTGCATTGGCGCTCGCGATGCCCGCCCGCGGATTGTTGTATGCGCCGATCCATCCCATCGTATTGGCCAGCTTGTACCACGCCAGCGCGAAGGTCGAGTCCGCACCGACTGCACGCTCGAACGCCACCTGCGCCGAGTCCCATTCCCCACGCCGGTGGAATCGCTCGCCATCGAGGTACGCACGGATCGCCGGCATCGACGCCGAGGTGATTCCCGAGGAATTGGCCGACGGCAACGGCTCCCGCGATTTCCAGATATTGCGGAGCACGCCGACGGCGAGCTGGTCGGCGAGGTTGAGGATCGAATCGGCGGGACCGTCCACCTGCGCGCGAGCGAGCTGCTTTCCCTGCAGGTCGTACAGTTCGGCGGTGAGGCGGGCGCTATTACCACTGGCCACCACGCTGCCAGTCAGCACCGATGCGGCCTTCACGCTCCGGGCGACTGCAATCGCACCATCGAGGCCCGGCTGTCCGCCATCGGCGCGGCGCTGCCATTCGCGCATCACCTGGCGTGACGGGATGGTGCGGATCTCGCCGACCCCGTCGAGGCTGCCGCCGAGGAGGTCGACCATTCCCTCGCCGAGGCCCTCGACCGCCGCGCCGCTCGTGGTGAACGGCACGATCGCGATCGTCTCGGCGCCCGAAACGATGTTCGTGCTCGGCGCGGCAATGAAGATCACCCAGATCGCGGCGGCAGCGGCAACGACCACCGGGAGCACGACTGCGAGCCGCTTCCATCGCCGGCTCTCGCGCGTTGCAGCAGCGGCGCCGCTGCTCCCGCTGGTGAGCGCGTCGGCAAAATCCAGGATGGTCGGGAACCGCTTCTCCGGCTCCTGCTGCAGTGCGCGCTGCACCGCGGCATCAACGTCGGCCGGGACATCGTGAACAACGCTGGAGAGACGGGGTCGGGCGCCGGTGAGCACCTTGGTGAGTAGCGCCTGCATGGTGGGGGCCGTGAACGGCTGGCTTCCCGTCACCATTTCGAAGAACACGCAGGCGAGCGAGTACTGGTCGCTCCGGGCGTCCACCACGTCGGCGGTCGCCTGTTCCGGACTCATGTAGGCCGGCGTTCCGATTGCCATGCCCGTGCCCGTGAGCGCGGCGTCAGCGGAGCGCGATGCGTCGATCGCACGGGCGATGCCGAAATCCGCCACGACGGCGTGCCCCCCGGAGAGCATGATGTTCTCCGGCTTCACGTCGCGATGCACAATTCCGTGCGAATGCGCATACGCCAGCGCACTCGCGGCCTCTCGCATGATGGTCGCGGCGCGCTCCGTTGGAAGTCGTCCCTCGCGCCGGAGCAGGTCGCGCAGCGACTCGCCCTCCACGTACGGCATCACGTAATAGAGGCAGCCGTCGGCCGAGCCTGAGTCGTAGACAGGCACGATGTGCGGATGCTGCAGGCCGGCCGCGAGCTCGATTTCGCGCAGGAACCGGTCGGTGCCGAGCGAGGCTGCGAGCTCGGGACGCAGCACCTTGATCGCCACCTTGCGATGGTGCTTGCGGTCTTCAGCCACGAACACTGTCGCCATGCCGCCCTCGCCGATCTGTCGATCGACGTCGTAGGCATGCTGTACCGCGGCGCGTAGTCGCTCAAGGGTGTCTGACATGTGCCCGATGGAAGGGAGACTCATGGAATGTAGCCAGCGATGGGTGGCGGACGCGACCGGGATCTGCCCGGGTTGGATGCGTCATCGACCGGAATCGTTGCCCGGACGACGGACCCAGGTCTCGAAGAAGCCCAAGCCACGGTCGGAAACCGGATCGCCGGCCGCACGCCCCGAGATGGCCCACGCCCCACGCATCTGGAGAAAGACCCGTCCAGGACCCCCGGTCCCCAGGCGGGTGGCCTGCACATCGAGCACTCTGATGTCGACTTCGACCGTGTCGGCGCGCCGAGTGCCGACGATCCGCAGTGACGCGGGCGCGCGTACACCTGGTTCGCCCTTCACGGCGAGCAAACCGTCTGCCTCGACCCGCGAGAATCGATACACCTGGCGCACCCCGAGAGAATCGACCAGCGCCAGGAAAAACGGTGCGTTCGACTCCGGTTCGAGGCTGTCGGACTCCAGCACACCTCCGTAGATGAGTGAGTGCTCGGCGCCCTGCCCAGTCCCCCACTCCCAGGTGATTCCCCGCCATACCCCCCAGTTGTGATCGTGGTACGCGGGCGCGCCGGAGACAGCACGACACCGGCGGCGGACACAGAATTGTCCGGTGGCGCTCGCGGCGAGCGCGGGCACCACATACCCCGAGGTTACACGATCGTCGCGCAACTCGACCGGTGGGAAGTATGCGTGCCGCCGGGGCATGACATGCAGGTCGAACGACGCACCGTCCACCGAACCCCGCAGGTGATACACGCCGTTGCGCTGGGTGACTCCGGCCGGGCCGACAGAGAGGTCGGCGTGCAGAGTGTCGAACTGTACCCCGACCCGCGGTACGTCCTGCACGAATCGCTCGTGACCAGCAGTCGTGCGACGCGTGACAAGGACCTGTCCGCCCCAACGATCTGACGTCATGTCGCCGCCGACCAACAGCGTGATGTACCACCATTCGTCAGGCGACACGACGATGTTGAAATAGTGCCACTCGCCCCAGGTACTGTCGCCCACAGCGGGAAGGTGGAAGTGATCGATCTCGTCGTAGAACTGCTGGGGGGCCGGCGCCGACCATTCCGCATCACGCGCGCGGTTGCCCCACTGCCCAGCCAACACGACCAGCGGCGCGCCCGCGAGCGCCGCAACGGTGGGCAGGTCAGCACCGGCACGTACGGTCCACGTGGTGTCGCGGACCGTGAGGCCAATGCGCTTTCCCTCCAGGATCGGCGATACCGCGCGCACCACCGTGGCGTGCCGCGGTCCCCCGAGCAATTGGCGGGTGACAAACCTCGCGCGGTCGATCCCGAAGAACATGCCGGTCATGCCACCGGTGCGAAGTGCCTCGACATCGACCCCCTCCGGCAGCACGGTGAGGTCGCCACCACCCACCAGCGAGACATCCCGGGACTGGGTCAGCATCGCATCACCGACGGAGAGCAGCACGATCATCACCGCCACACCAATGGCGTATCCTGCGAGCAGCACCAGCGATCGTCCGGGTCGGACCAGGAGGTGTCGGAGCGCAAGCGTCGCACGCATCAGGCCTTGATCCGTCCGTCCAGCATCCTTACCACCCGCTGCGCCCGCTCGGCGAGGTCTTCATCGTGGGTGACCACCACCATGGTCATGCCGTCGTCGTTCAGTTTCTGGAAGAGGTCGAGAATCGCGCGCCCCGTCGCCATGTCGAGCTCACCGGTCGGTTCGTCGGCGAGCAGGATGGCCGGCCGGTTTGCCAACGCGCGTGCAATGGCCACCCGCTGCATCTCTCCGCCAGAAAGTTCCGTCGGCCGGTGACCAGACCGCGCGGCGAGCCCCACATACGCGAGCAGCTCTTCCGCGCGCTGCCTGCGTTCCGTCGACGGCACGCGCATCTCGGCCATCGGCAGCTCGACATTCTCCCGTGCAGTCAGCACCGGCAGCAAGTGGAAGCGCTGGAAGACGAAGCCGACCTGCTCAAGGCGCAGGCGCGTGAGCTGCCGGTCGTCCAAGGTGGCAAGCGACCTGCCCTGGACCCGCACCTCGCCACTCGATGGGCGCTCGAGTCCGCCAAGGAGCGTGAGCAAGGTCGACTTCCCGGAGCCCGACGGACCAGTGACGGCGACATACTCCCCTGCCCGTACGTCGAGCGACACGCCGCGCAACGCCTCGACAAGGTGGCCCCGCAACGCGTGCGTCCGTGTGACGTCGCGAGCCTCGATGATCGGCGTCACAGTGCATCGCTCCTGAGGGTGGCGGCCACGGGGGCGTGCATCGCGCGCCACGCCGGCGCCAGCCCCGCCACCACGCCGGTGATCAACAGTGCCACCGCGGCCCGCAACAATGATCCCGGTTCGGCGACGAAGAACGAAATTGATGCTGGAAGCCCCGGGAACGACGTCAAGATCGCGTCGAGCCAGCGCGCGGTGACGATACCAAGCCCAAGTCCTGCCACGCCTCCCGCAACGGTGAGTGCCAATCCCTGCTGCATCACGTGCAGAAAGACGGATTCACGTGCCACGCCGATCGCCCGCAACGTCGCGATCACCCCGATCTGTTCGTTGACGGTGATCGCGAGCAGCGTGCCCACCAGGAGCACGGTCACGACCAATGCGATCAACCCAAGGATCAGCGACAGCTGGCGGAAGTACGACAATCGCGCGCGGAACTGCACCACCATCTCTCCCACGCTGCTGACTCCCACTTCCGGGATGCGCTCGCGAAGCCGACCCGCCACGACCGCCGCCGCGCTGTCGTCGGT
>JACDBX010000154.1 GCA_013694695.1 Gemmatimonadales bacterium
ATCCGACGAGAACGGCGGCAACGGAAAGGATGGAAAGACTGCGGAACATGATTGGTCCTGGGAAGTCGGGAACAACGGCATTGGTCTACCTCACACGACGCCGCCCAGCAGGGATGGGACACAGGAGACGGGGCGCCTGACACCACTTTCCGTCGAGTTAAGGTCTCTAGTCTCAAGTCTCTAGTCTCTAGTCTCTAGTCTCTACCCTTGACTTGCAGCGGACCGGCGCCAGCTTAGGGGCATCCCCGTACAACTCGGAGTCGAAGAATGCTGCATTCGTTGATGCACGCCGCGCTTTTAGTGGCGGCGCCGCTGCAGCAGGAGGGCATCATCGCGCGGCCCCTGCCGCGGCTTCCGCTCCCCCGACCAGCGGCTGGCGCTCCGCTCGCCACGATCAACCAGAACCGCGCGCCGGCCGGCAGCTTCGCCAACGGCACCCTCACCCTGGCGCTCGACGTCGTCGAGACAGCGTGGCGAGCCGAAGGGCCGAACGACCCGGTGGTCCGCATCCTCGGCCTCGCAGAAGCGGGCAAGGCTCCGTCCGTGCCTGGGCCGCTCCTCCGCGCGCCCGTCGGCACCACCGTGAGGCTCACGCTGCGGAATCGGTCAGACTCAGCACTCATCTTCAGCGGATTCCGCCAGGGGCTCACCGCCAAGGCGGATACCCTGCAGCTCGCTGCCGGTGCAACCCGAGAGGTCACCTTCACGCTGTCGAAAGTCGGCACGTTCTTCTATTGGGGCGTGCTCAACGGGCTCACCAACTGGCGCGAGCGCGACTGGCTCGACTCGCAGCTCACCGGAGCTTTCGTGGTCGATCCGGCCGGCACCGCATTCGGTGCGGGTCGTGATCAGGTGATGCTTGTGACCGAATGGTTCCTTCCGTACCAGGACCGGCCGTTCGAGAGTGTACTCGTCTTCAACGGGCAGGCGTGGCCGCACAACGACCGGCTCACCCTGGTGCAGAACGACTCGGTACACTGGCGGCTGATCAACGCGGCGGCGGTCGAGCACCCGATGCACCTGCACGGCTTCTACTTCCGGGTCACGCGTCAGGGAATGGATCGCACCGACTCCGCCATCACGCCCGGCTATCAGGCGCTGCAGAACATGCAGGTCATGCCGATCGGCGGCACGATGTCGATCTCATGGGTGCCGACCACACCGGGCAACTGGGTCTTCCATTGCCATTTCGCGTCGCACGTTGGTGACCACGTCTCGCTACGAGGCTCACCCGACGCGCACGTCCACGGCGCCGCCGAAGCAAAGGGGGGCGGGCACGCGCCTGGGGGCCACGAGATGCGTGGCCTCGTGATCGGCATGCACGTCACGCCGGCACCGGGCTATCACGAGCCCGTGGTCGCCAAACGTCGCGTCATCGACCTCTTCGCCCAGAAGAAGCCGAAGGCGCTCATGGGTGGCCAGACGGCCTTCGGCTTCACGATGCAGCACGGCGACAGCGCGCCGGCACGCGACAGCGTGCAGATCCCGGGGCCGCTGCTCGAACTCAAGCGGGGAGAGCCGGTGCGGATCGTGGTACACAACACGATGGATGAGGCGACGGGTGTGCACTGGCACGGGCTGGAAATCGAGAGCTACCCCGACGGCGTGCCCGGGCTGAGCGGGATGGGCGACAAGATCATGCCGCCCATCGAACCGGGGGGGACGTTCGCCGCCGAGTTCACCCCGCCCCGCAGCGGAACCTTTCCCTACCATGCGCACCTGCATGAGCTCCGGCAGATCGGCTCAGGCCTGTACGGCGCAATCATCGTGAGCGATGGTCCGCGCGACCTCGCTCGCGACCACCTGATCGTGGCGGGTGGCGGCGGGCTGCCCGTATTCGAGAAGGCGGCAAGCCCGGATTTCCTCCTCGTCAACGGTCGGGTTAGCCCCCGTCCGATCACGATGACCGTCGGCGACACCAACCGGATCCGGCTGGTCAGCATCCACGCCGACTGGATCCTGAAGTTTCGCATGGGCGACGACTCCACCGTGGCGCGCTGGACGCCACTCGCGCGCGATGGCGCCGACTTGCCAGCTACGCTGCGCGTGTCGCGTCCGGCGTCGATCGAGATGGGGCCGGGTGAGACGGCCGACTTCACCTACGTTCCGATGCATGTCGGGGAGCAGGCACTCGAGGTGTGGCTGATGCCCAACGGCACGCGGACGGTGGTGCCGATCGTGGTGAAGGCGCGCGAGAAGTAGGGACGGAGCTCGTCACTGAAGTGACGGCTCGGCGAACCAAGCGACTGAAGTCGCCGAGCACCGTTGCCGCTGGCGTGTACGGACACTAACGCGCCAGCAAACGCATCCGGTATGTCACCGGTAGCGCGCCGACGGGTCCATCCATGATCGTAATCCATTCGCGATCGGTGATGCGGATCCAGCTCATGCCGCCACGAGTACCGGTCGCCGGGTCGAACCGGATTGTGTCGGTGCCGCCACGCAACGCCCGCCATCGAACCACACCGCGGCGGCTCACGATGATTCCACCATCCTCAAGCACGACGATGTCGGAGCTGTCGCTGATGGAGTTAAACGTCGAATCGGTGAACGACCGCTGGCGCAGCGTGGAATCATTGACCACTTCGCGTATCTCATCGAACGCCTGGTAGGCGCCACCCGATCCGACCCAAACCCCGGTCATCCAGCGCAGGCGCCGAACCCGTTGGGGCCGAACACCCGACCGGTGCGTGCGCTGCCAGTATTGCCACGAACGGTAGGCGGTCAATCACTTGACCACCCGCCAGGCGCCTTCGGGCAGCTTCACGGTGGCGCACACCGGTCCGCCGTCCTTGCCGCGACCGGCGATCCGTACCTCGAGCACATGATCGCGGGCCAGTGCGTCCCGCACCTGCCCGATCGTGAGCGCGCCGAGCGGGATCTTGGCCCGCCGATCCCAGCACGTGTCGACGTCACCGGCCTGGCGCCCGGCATTGATGTAGAGGAACCGCCCCGACGGCGGCCCATGGGTAAACGCACCGAGGAAGTTTGGCTCACCGTCGTCCCGCTCCGTGACGCGCACCCTGCAGTCGAAGCACACCTCGCCTTCCGACACCGATGTCGGGGCCACCAACTCGGTACGCCCCGACTGCACCATCAATCGCACCCCCGGTACCGGATCGGTGACGACGATCCGAAGCCGGATTTCGCGGCCACGAGGTATGCGCCGTGTCACGCCGGAGGCCGGAACCGGAATTCGGTACGCTCGAAGAAATGCCCACGGGGCCACACCAGCATTTTGTGCTGCGTGAGCAACTGCAGCTCCACCGGATTGGCGCCGCGAGAAAGTGCCCAATGCCGCCAACGGGGCACGGCGTACGACCACCAGATCCGTGCGAGGAGCGGACTGGCCAGGAGGATGCCCAGTCCGATCGCCAGCCCCAGTGTGAGCTCAATCGCGCCGGTGTCGCCAGCGAACATGAAACCGAGACCAACCGCAGCGCCCACGCCCATGACTACCCACACTCTGCGCGTGATCAGGGCGTGGCCCCGATCGACCGCGGTCCGCGAACTGATCGGCCGGGTGACGTCGGTTTCACAATCGAAATCGAGTTGCACCGTCGCCTCAGCGCTCAGGTGAATAGGCTCGGGGTCGCTTTTGCATACGGCCAGTGACGCAACAAGGGAGTGGCGCGCTCGCTATCCTTCGCCCTCTTGTTGGGATTGCGCGTCGCACAGAACGCTGATAAGTACCATAAACCAGTTGATATCTCAACGTTCTCCGTCACCTTGGCGATCATGACTCTGATACGCGCTTCTGACGTAATCTCATGTCAGCCAATAGACAGCAGGACGACCTTGCCGCTGCGAACCCTGGCGCTCCTCGCCGTTGCGTCCCTCCCGTTGGTGACGGGCGTTAGCGCAGCGGGGCCGGCTCCGGGTCTCGCCTGCCAAAGCGTCGATACACGCCGAGATGCGCAACGGATCCAAGGCGGGCCGAGGCGACAAACGCCTTGACCAAGCAGGTCGGCGCCCTTGGTGGTCGCCGTCTACTGCATATTTTTCTTGAACAGGCCGAGCAGGCGCATTGCCCGATGCGCGTCGGCGGCGAAGGCGTCGGCGGTAAGAGGAGTCTGGAGAAAATCGCTGTAGCCCGGTGTCGCCATGGCATCGGCATCGGTGAGGTCGCCGAACCCCATCGACCAATCGGCGAACTGCCGCGTTTCCAGGGGGCGCTGGAGCATCGTGACGAGGTCCTTGTGGCGCGGATCGCGAGTGATCCGGTCGTGCAACGCGAGCACCGGTTCCTCCATCCCTTCCAGGACCTGCATGAAGTTGCCGTCCTTGTAGAGCAGCATCCCGGTGATGTCGCGCGACGAATTGTTTTCCCGTGCCCCGCGCAACAACTGCTGCAGCTCGGCCGAGGAAAACAGTTTCACGGCGGTGCTCACATAGACCAGGTAGATCACGTGCCCTCCATGTTGTTCAGGAGACGCTCGCGATGGACGGCGAGCACAGGCCCTCCGCCAGCATGTCCGTCACCAGCGCACCGTACTCGTGCACGTCGAACGGCTTGGCGAGCACGCGCTCCGCCGGGATGTCGAGCGACCCTCCCGCCACCGAATGGACGATGTCGCCAGTGATGAAGAGGCAGCGGTCGGCGAGGCTCGGGCGGTGCGCCTGAATCCACCGATACACGCCCACGCCATCAAGCGCACCGGGCATCCGGATGTCGGTGATGACGATGTCGAACTCGTCGGCTTCCAGGATGGAGACCGCCTCGGCGCCATCGCACGCGAGCGTGACGTCGTGTCCGAGCCGAGTCAGGATGCGGCGCTGGACTTCCCGGAGCGCTGGCTCGTCGTCGACGACGAGCACTCGCGAGCGCCCCGGCGACGGCAACCCTTGCGCGATGGCGAACGTGGCCCGGTGCTCGCCCGTCACGGCAAGGGCTGGTGGGGGCGCCTCGGCGGCGTGGAGCACGATCGCGATCCGCGCGCCTCCCAGTGAGGAGGTTCCGGCAGCGATGCTGCCTTCGACCTCGGTCACGAACCGGTGTACCAGGGTGAGCCCGAGGCCTGTGCCGGTGCCCACCGGCTTGGTCGTGTAGAACGGATCGAAGATTCGCTCGGGCTCGGTGAACCCGGGGCCGTCGTCCTCGAACGTCAGCACCACGCGGTCGCGTAACGCGATCCCACGCACGAGCAGGCGAGTGCCTCCTCCGCTGACCATCGCGTCGAGTGCGTTCGTCATGAGATTCATGGCTACATGCTCGAATCGCTGGGCCTCGACCTCGATGAAGAGATCCTCCGCGACCTCGAGGATGAGGTCCTTGCCCGCCTGCGCAAATGCGTACCCCCGCAGGCCGACGGCAACGTCAAGCGCCGTCTTGATGTTCACGGTCTCACGCTCGGCGTCCGACTTTCGCGAGAAAAGCAGGAGATTCCGGACCAGCTCACCGGCGCGGCGGGCCTGGGTCACCAGCGGGTCGACAAGATCGTCACCGAGGCGACGCACGCCCGGATCGGCGTGTTCCTGAAGCTCGCCGCGCAGGCACTGCGCCGCCCCGAGGATGCCTGCGAGCGGATTGTTCAGTTCATGCGCGAGACCCGCCAGCATCAGCCCGATGGCGCTGAGCTTTTCCTGCTGCACCAGCTCCTGCTGCGCATCCTTGAGCCCCGCCAGCGCGCCATTGAGCTCGACGTTCTGGAGCTCGATCTGGTGATGCGCCTGCTGCATCCTGGCCGCCATCACGTTGAAGCTGAGCGAGACGTTGTTCATCTCTTCGTGCCGCTGCTTCGGGACCCGGACCGACAGGTTGCCCCTGCCGAACTCCATGGCGGTGGATTGCAGCTGGTCGAGCGGATTCACCACATGCCGCTGCAGGAGCCGGATGAACAGCAGCGTGACGACGATGAGGGACACGGTGACCAGCGCCACACCGACGACCACGCGCCAGCGAATCGCGGCCTGATGATCGCGCCGGGCTGCGCGATCGCGGTCGCGAAGTTCCATGAATCCGTCCACCGAGGTCTCGAGCTCGTTTGCCCGCAATTCGAGCTGCACCACACCAGCGTGGGCACGCGACTGATGGCCCCCCTTCGCATGCTCGAAGGCGTCGTAGGCGTCGACCTCCAGCGACTGGTGCAGCTCGCGAATGGCCTCTACCTGCCTGCGTGCCGCCATCGACATGTCCTGAAAGAGATACCCCCGCAGGTGATCGAAGGCGGTACTCCCCAGGCTGTCGAACCGTTCCATGTTTGCGGTGCTGGGCATCTGGAGCTGGCGATACGACGCCATGATCTGGCCGTACACGGCAGCCACGATGTCGTCGGCCGTTTCCTGCTCGACCAGCCCCGCGCGCACGTCGCGATCGGCGTCCCGCTGCAGCGAGACGAGGTACGTCGCGCTGATCACCATGACCACCGCGGCCACGGTCGCCATGGCAAGCGCCCCGCCCACCAGCAGGCGGCGGAGCGACACGCGCGGGTTCGGCGAGCGGGGCATCGGCCACTCTGGCGTCGTCACGGCGCGGCAATCTCGACCAAGTGGTACGACGCTCTTGGGTCGCCATCGCCGTCAAACCTGATATCGCCGCTCGCCCCACGATGGGCGGGATGCTCGGTGCCCACGCCGGCGAGGTACTCGCGAACGCGCTCGCGATCGGTCCCTGCAGCACGAACTGCACTGGCAATCAGGCGCACTGCGTCGTAGGCAAGCGCGATCTCGGCGGTGAACGGTTGATTGCTCGTGGCGCGATACCGCGCGCGCAGCGAGGCAGTATTCGCACTCGTCGTGTCCGGCGAGAGGAAGCTCACCACCCGGACACCGGTCAGTGCGCCACCGTGGTTGCGCAGGGCGGTGGCGTTCTGGGTACCATCGCTCGCAATGACCCGCAGTCCGGGCAACTCGCTTCGCAGGCTTCCCGTGATCGCCATCAGTTGCGGCGACCGACCGAGCCAGAGCAGATGCGTCGCACCGGCGGCCACCAATCCAGCTATCACTTCGGAGGGGTGACTGATATCACGATTCTCGGCATACTTGGCGTGGAACACCGTCGTGATCCCGCGGTACGTCAGCTGCCGCCGGACCTCGCGATACAACGCGTGCCCGTAGTCGTCATTCACATAGATGGCTGCGATGCGGTGCGGCCCGGGTCCGGACATCACGGCGTCGGCGAGGAAGCGCGCCTGGTGGATGTCGCTCCCCACCATCCTGAAGGTGTAAGGCCCCGCAATCGTGAGCATCGGACTGGAGCTGGTGGGGGCGATGTGCACGAGCCGCCGCGCATTGTATATCTGCGACGCCGAGAGCGAGGCCGAGCTGTTCGAGTGCCCCACCACGGCCACCACCGAGCGGTCGGCCGTGAGCGATTCAGCTGCCGCGAGCGCCGGCCCGGCGAGCGTGCTTGCGCCCGCCGCCGCCACGCGCAGCGCAACGGGTCGTCCGTTGATACCCCCCGATTCGTTCAGCTCATCGATGGCGAGCTGGGCGCCCGCCTGCCCCTCCGAGCTGAGCACCACACCGATCGTGATCGGGGGCTGGTTATCGCACGCCGCCAGCGTGAGCAACACGAGCCCTGCGATCAGCAACCGGACATGCACCATCATGGTACAACCCTGATGAGGGAGTCGTTCCTGAGCGTGAACAGGGTGTAACGGGGCGGCGCATCGCCGTTCACGTCGAACGTGATCCTGCCGGTGATCCCGGCATACCCGTCGGCTCGCATCGCATCCCCCGCCAGGTGGCGAACGATTGACTCGCGCGAAGTGGCCCCGGCCCGCAGCGCGGCCGCCAACACACCGACCGCATCGTACGAAAGGGCGGCAAGATCAACGAACTGTGCCCCGTGTAGTGCCTCAAAGCGTGTGCGGACGGATTTGAACGCGGCGTCCGGCGATTCGGTATCGACGTAGCTCACCATCATGTCGCCCTGACGTTGCGCGGCATTGCTCGACGTATGAAACCGTCCCACAGCGTCAGTTCCGAGCACCGTCAGCCGGGGCAGGGCCGAGGCCAACGACGCGCGGGCCAACGCGAGTTCCTGCGGGCGCCCCGCCCAGATCAGCACGTCAGGTGCAGACGCGGCGATCGCGGCCACCACGTCATTGACCCGCCCGGCAAATGACTCCAGTTCGACGAACGGTGACTCGTAGGTGAGCGTGACACCGCGCGTCTTCAGCGTCCGCCTGAGTGCCCCATGCAGCGCCCTGCCGTAGTCGTCGTTGGAGTAGACGAGTGCAACCCGGGGCCTCGGCTCGAGCGTGCCGAGATGCCCCGCGATGAACTCCGCCTGATGCGCGTCACCGGCAACCAGGCGAAAGCTGTAGGCGCCTGCCCGGGTGTAGAGTGGCGTCGAGGTGTTCGGCGCCACCTGCGGAACCCGCCGCGCGTTGTACACCTGCGAGGCTGCCAAGCTGCGACTGCTGCCGCTGTGCCCCACGACCGCCAGGATGCCGCGATCGTCGGCCAGCCGCTCGGCGGTCGCGATCGCATCGCGTGCGCTCGAGCCCGAAAGTTCCGGGACGGCGACCAGTTCGATCGGCCGGCCATTGATCCCGCCGGCCGCGTTGATGTCCGCGGCGGCCAGCGACGCGCCATCGATCGCACCCTCGGCGCCCACGACCGCGATGCGCAAGGGAGTCGCAGGCCGGCACCCCGAGCTGATCAGAAGTGCGACAGTTACCGCCCAACCGAGGGCGAGCGACGAACGTGTGGGAGACATGCAATGGGAAAAGGCAGGTTCTGTGCCCCTTTTCACCGC
>JACDBX010000050.1 GCA_013694695.1 Gemmatimonadales bacterium
AATACTGTTGTTTGTACTCATAGGGCGTCGCGGGAGTCTACTACAGTCACGAGCGCCTGCGACGCTTGGTTCTTTGCCTGCCCCATGGGGAAGCAAGCTTCGTGCGCGTCGGGCAGGTCCCGTGGCCAAGACTGTAAATTCATATGGCGTAACCACTTATACAATAGGACCGGCGGCTGCGAGGCGCAAGCCCCGGTATTTCTGTGGTTGCCGTTCGGCCAATGTGTTGCGGCTGCGCATCAATTCGCCCCGGACACCGGGGGCAGGCGCGCCACACGCCGACCGGAGCGAGGAGGGGGCGCTCCGGTCGGCGTGCTCTGGATACCCTCGGCTATTTCTGCTGGCGCTTGCGACGCAGTGATGCGCCACCGAGGCCCATCAGACCTGTCGCGAGGAGCGACATGGTCATCGGTTCCGGCACGACCTCCGTGATCTCGCCCAGATCACTTGCCGTGAGCGGATTGATGATCGCGTAGAAGTCATTGTAATCATCGTCCGATGGTTCGATCGATGACGGGCTGTAAATTGTGTTGCAGGCGGCGAGGAGCCGGTCGAGGTTGTCGCCATTGACCGTTCCCGGATCCGATACCGTGTTGTCGCCGGTGCTCGAGTCCGCGTCCAGGCACCCGCTGTTCAGGTCTTCCCAGCCAAGCAGGAACTGCCCGTCGTACGTCCCTCCGATGATGTACCAGAGGTAGTTCTGGATGCCGGCCGGTGGGGCGGGCGTGTTACGGCTCGCCTCGTCGCCCGTATAGAGCCACCAGTCGCCGTTGGCGAACTTGTTGAGGCCGAACACCAGTTCGCCGCTGTTGCCCCACTCGAACACCGTGGTCTGCATCGGGTTGCAGAAGGCGCCGGGAAGCGCCGGGTCGCCGTTCGAGCCGCAATCGTTGTTGAACAGCAACGTACCCGACGCCGACGTTGGCTCGTTGGTCCCGCCCATGTTCGTCGTGGGCATTCCGTTGAACCAGTACATGTTGCTCACATGTGTGGCGTTCTCGAAATACCGGCTGACCTCGAACCCCGCCCAGCAGTTCGAGAAGTACCCGCCGAAGCCGAGTTGAAAGGCGCCGACGCCCATGGTGCAGTCGATTGTTGGAGAGGATGGTGCTTGCGCGTTTGCAGCGGCCGGAGCCGAAGCAACGAGCATCGCGCTCACCGCAACGGTCAGGAACGGTCTCATGAAGTGCCTCCTGGTGAACCGGTTACGCCGAAGCAGGGTGCTTGCGACCAGACATGCCGGATCATCAGTGAGACGTGTGGTGCGTTTTGATCACACACACCCAATGTCGGTGTGGACAGCGTATACCGGAAGGGATTGCGGAGGAAGGTGGAGGCGCCGCATCCCATGTTGATCAGCGCGGCGCGCCTCCGAGTACCTCGCCGGGCATCCATGCCCTTGCGTCGACCCCGAACATCGCGAGCAGAGTGGGGGCCACGCTTCGCAGCGGGATCTTCTCCGGGTGCACGTAATGGTGCCGGCTCTCGTTGCGGATCCAGAGGATCCCGTCGGGGTGGTGCATCCCGCTTTTCAGCCCGTCGGCCAGGTAGAAGAGCTCGAAGAACTTGGCGACAGGCTGCCCAGCCGCGGAGATCGTCGGCTCACCATCGATTCGGTCGAAGATCCCGCAGCCGACCATCAGGTCGGTCCCCTCGCGTCGCACCCGCATGACCTGCCGCCCGTTCATCATCAGCGTCGCAAGCTGGGCCTCGGCCGCCTTGGCGTCGTCTTCCGACTCGAGGATCACATGGAACTCCTCCGACATCACCGGCTGGATCTCGTGGGGCATGGTGAGGCCCGCCCACGACGTGAACGCCCGGAAATTGTGGGGTCGGTAGAAGACCTTCCCGCCTGACTCCTCGTACTTCACGCACGGCTGTTGACCCAGCGCCGATGAGAACACGATCGTGTGGGTGTTTCCCGCGAGGGCCAGCGCCCGGCCGACCACGTCGTCCATCTGCTGGTATCCGTACAGGACGGCGTTTTCGTAGTTGGCCTGCTCCTTGTCCGTCGGTTTCACTGCAAACGGGGTCGGGTCCATGTTGCGCCAGTGGACATGCTGGAAATGGGCGGTGCTGTTGAGGAAGAACGTCGAGAAGTCGGGCTTGACCCGCTTGAAGTACCAGTTGAACACGTCCCACTGGAGTCGGTCGAGCACGATCGCGCGGCGCCAGTGGAACTTGCCGGTGATCCGCTCGTTGGCCAGTTGCCGGACGATGTACGTGATCGTCGATAGCGAGAGGCCGTGGGCCATCATCCAGCGCAGGAACGCGATGTAGTCGGAGGCCGAAAGTGGAACGCTCTTGTTGGTGTGCTCCTGCACCTGGACGGTGACGAAGCGCAGGTAGGCATCGAACTCATGCACCGGGTGAGGCTTCGCCCCGACTGTCCACGGGTCGGGGAGGAGGACGCCGTTGAAAGGCTCCTCGTAGCGCAGGTTCATGCTGCCGCAGATCCAGTTGGTGAAGCCCTCGCGGGAGAGGATGTCCCAGATCCGCAGCTTCTTGCACTTCGGCCCGTCGCCCAGCTGGAAGACGCCGTGCTCGCCGTACGACAGGCCGGTGTGCACGGTCACCCATTGAATCCACGGCTCGAGGACATCCTGCTCCTCCTCGGCGTCGGTCACGTAGACCAGTGATTCGTCATGAAGGCGCTTGAAGTTCGGGAGGTGCCCCTCTGTGATGAAGCGATGCATCAGTTCGGGGGAAAGCTCGTTGAACTCCAGCATCAGGACCGGGCGTGGCATTGCGACTCCGTGGTGGTGCCGCCGATGATGGCGGATCGATCTGGAAGTGGCGTGCAATCGATGTGCCACCAGACAGGTAAGATGCGGGCGGAGCGCAGGCGCGGCAACCGCGATTGCCGGTGTAGACTTCCTGATCGCATCTTCCCCCACTCACTGGAGGACCGTCCCGCCGTGCGCATCCTCGACGATTTGGGCACCGACCTCCGCCTCAAGGCCCGCTGGTGCTACGGCACAGATCAGGGGATGGGTACCATCCTGCGGCTGCTCTTCACAGACGGCACCATGGCCATGGTGTATTATCGGCTGATGCAGTGGGCTCGCCGCCATCGGCTGACGCCGATCGAACTGCTGGCCAACCGTCTCAACGGGATTTTCTGCAACTGCTACATCGGTCGGGGCGCAGAGTTCGGACGGGGTTTCGTGCTGGTGCACGCCGACGGGGTGGTGATCAATCGGCTGGTGCGAGGGGGCGAGAATGTCTATCTCGAGCACCAGGTGACGATCGGCGCAGACCGCGGAACGTCGCCCGTGCTCGGAAACGACATCTTCATCGGGGCGGGGGCCAAGATCCTCGGTCCCGTCACGATTGGCGACGGCGCCCGGGTCGGCGCCAACGCCGTCGTCGTGAAGGACGTACCCGCCTGGTCAACTGTCGTGGGGGTGCCCGCAAAGGTGGTGCGCCAGCGGAGTGCGGAAGACCCGGACTCGCTGGCGCGACTTGGTGCTACAGAGCAGTTCTTGGATCAATCTCCTCTTGCCGAGGACTGACGAGCGGCGACCGAGAGGCCCTGCCATGGCGGCCGCGTCATGGACCATCGGTCATCACCTCCCCGTAGTAGGCGAGGTAGCGGTCCACGATGGCGGGTTCGCTGAATTCCGCCACCGCATGAGTCCGGGCGTTCACCGCTGTACGCTGCCGGGTCTCTGGATCGCGTAGCAGGGCGGCCACGTCTCTGACTACCCGGTCCGGGTCGTCCATTCGGGTTGGGATCCCTCCTGCCCCGGTCATCCACCTCAACGTGGGTTCGTCGTGCACCAGGCACGGCAGGCCGGAAGCGGCGGCCTCAAGGAGCGCAATCGGCATCATCTCGAACAGGGAGGCGAGGACGAACAGGTCGGCCGCCCGACAGAGCTCCGGGATGCGCTCGCGCGGGTGCCGTACCAGGAAGCGCACCTGCGCGCCCAGCAGCGCGGTGCCCTCCCGGATCAGTTCATCGGTGTCGGGTTCACGGCCCCCTGCCACGACCAGTACGAACGGGAGGTCGGGGTGCTGTGCCCGGAACGTCGTCATCGTGCCGACGAGCCAGTCGATGCGCTTGTGCTCCCGTTTGATCGCGGCAAGGGTGAGGATCATTGCGGTTCCGGGCGGGATGCCGAGTTCGGCCCGCATCGCTTCCGCCGATCCTGGATGGAAGCGATCCACGTCCACGAAATTCCCGATCGCTGTCCAGGTCGACTTCCAATACCCGGCCTCGCGGCAGCTGTCCATTTGGGTAGGGGAGAGGTGCTGCAGGTAGCGGAACCGGGAGAGGAACTCCATTGGCTCTTCGGTGCCGTGCGCCAGGATCGTTCGGGTCCGCAGCAGACCGGCACGACGTGCTTGATCGAGTCGGAGGGCGAGGAGGGGATCCTGAACATGCAGGATGTCGGTCGGCGAGCGGCGGAGCGCCCTCAGGAGCGACCACGCGAAGGTGGTTTGCTCCAGTCGGTAGCCAGGACTCATGCCAATCCCCCAGGGTAGCCAATCGGGGATGCGACCGCCCCACCGAGAATTGGCGCCCGATTCCCTCGGGAGATTGGGCAGGACTTTCCCGTAGGGCGGCGGGGTTCCCCCGCCCTGGTACAGGCGCACGGCAACACCACGCTGTTGGAGCGCCCCACCCAGATCGCTCGCCCATGTTTCGATCCCGCGGGAGATGTGCCCGAGGCCTGTGGAGGCGATGGCGACGCGAAGGGGCTGGCTCATCCCCGGTCGCGCGGTGGCAGGGGGAGGTACGTCGCCAGGCGTCGAAGCTGTCCACCCCATCCGATCGGGCCTCGTCGGGCGGCCTCGTGGAGGAACTCGCGGGAGGCGGAGAGGTCCCGTACATGGAAGAGCTCGAATCCGTACTCCTTGTAGATCGCAAACTCCTTGGCCCGGAGTGCCGACGGAGCGAGCCCCAGCGTCAACGCGATCTTTCGTGCGTTGGCCAATTCCGCCGCCGCGAAGCGCCTCGTCTGCGCGGTGAGTGATGCCGGTGTCGGCCGGTAATCCACCAGGATCTCGTCCACGCGGTTGAACCCCCAGCCGGCATGCGCCAGCCGCAGCCATAGGTTGTAGTCCTCCACGCCGATCAGGTCGCGCGCCTCATCGAATCCGCCCACCGCCTCCCAAGCGGCACGGCGCAGTACCACGGTGGATGTTGGGATCCAGTTCCGCGTCCAGAGCGCGTCGAACGTGATTTCGGTTGGCGCAGCGGGCGGCACCTTCCCCTCAACGTGGTAACCACCGAAGACGACCGCCACCTGGTCGTTCCCGAGTCGCGCGGCCTGCTGAGCCAGTCGGCTCGGTCGCGCCAGATCATCGGCGTCCAGCAGCACGACCCACTCGGTCGTCGCCGCGCGGATGCCGGTGTTCCGTGCTGATGCGGGACCACCATTCGATTGCCGAATCACCCTCGCCCCCGCTGCCTCCGCCACTGCCGCGGTCTCGTCAGTCG
>JACDBX010000058.1 GCA_013694695.1 Gemmatimonadales bacterium
CCGCACACCGCGTCGCCTCTTCCCGTTGCCAGCGGCCGGTCATGATGGTCAGCTCTCGCCGGACGGGAGGTGGGTGGCGTATCAGGCGATCGTCGCGTCGCGACAGGAGATCTTTGTCGCACCCTTCGCGGGCTCCGGCGAGCGACGCCTCGTCTCCACGAATGGTGGCACCGAACCACTCTGGTCGCGGGACGGCCGCGAGCTCTTCTTCCAGAGCGGCAACCGGCTGATGGGCGTCTCCGTGACGCTCGGCACCAGCTTCTCCTCGAGCCCACCACGGCTGGTGCAGGAAGGCCGGTTCATCGCGTCATCGAACGGGAACACGAGCTTCAGCATCACGAAGGACGGCGCCCGCTTCCTCCGCATCCAGCCGATGGATCAGGAACCGGCGATCACGCACATCGAGGTGGTCCTCAACTGGTTCTCGGCGCTGAAGCGCCGGGCCGCGGGCCGGGTCGAGTAGGGTGTAGCCGAGGTATTCGAGGGGATCGTCAGCCCCGCCGTGGGGACTGACCTAGCCGATCTTCCAGTTCCCGTTCGCCTGTTGCCACACTGTGAGGTACTTGCCGCGCTCGGTCACGTGGTTCGGCCCGTAGGTCACGACGTAGGTTCCTGCATCAACCGCGTACTCCGCGTTCCCTTAGAAGTCGGTGGTGCGAGCGGGTTGGCGCCGGGCTCTCCGATCTACCTGACTTTGCGCCCCGGCGCTTCCTGGCCGTTCTGGTAGAGCACCAGACTGCTGACGCGCCCCGATGCATCCCGCACGAATCCGATTTCTGCCGGCACCTCTTTCACAAAAAAGCGGGTCTCGCTTGCGGCATGCAGCCGGAACTGCTGCTGATTCGTCGCCCGCAGAAAGAGTCGATCGCCCTGACGAGTGATCTCGATTGCAAAGGTCGGCGCGAGCGCGTAATTCCCGACATACTGCTCGAGCAGCCCTTCACTCACCGTCACGGTGGGCCGCACCACGGGATCCCGCCGGGGTATCGTCGAGTCGACCTGATGCATCCCGATATCATCAATATCGTTGGCGCTGGCAGCGAGGATCAGGACATTGGCCCCGGTCACCGGATTGAAGCCGAGGTACGAGTGATACCCGCCGGTCTCGCCGTTGTGAAACGTCAGGGGCTGCCCGTTCCGGTCGATGATGTGCCAGCCGAGCCCGATGGAGATGTCGGTCATTCCGGTAGGGCGGCGCGATTGAACCGCCATCGTCAACGCCCGGCCGAGCGCCGTCGTGGGAGGACTGAGCATCGCCGCGAGGAAACGCGCCATGTCCTTCGGGGTGGAGCGCCAACCGCCGGCCCCAGCGAGCACGTCGAACGCCCACGGCCCAACCGCCTCGAGGTCACGGTTGTGCCCCTGCGCGAGACGTGCGCGCTGCGCCGGCGGGATCGTGATCCAGGTTTCCTTCATGCCCAGTGGACGCAGGATACGCTGGATGACAAGCTGCTCGTAGGGCACCCCGGCCTTGAGTGAGAGCAGGTGCCCCAGCAGGCCCATGCCGAGGTTGGAGTACTCGTACCTCTCGCCAGGCGAGCGAGTGAGAGTGTGCCGCGAGAGAAAGGCGTAGAGCTGTTCCTCTCCGTAGTCGGAATAGGGATTGGCAGAGTCAGCCGGTTCGAGCGCGGGCAGGCGCGGGAGGCCCGACGAAGCTGTCGCGAGATCGAGGAGGGTGATCGGCTTGCCATCCTTCGAGGGCATGGTGACGCCAGCGGGGAGGAACTTCTGGGCCGGATCGTCCAGCGAAACTTCACCGGCCACGACCATCTGGGCCAGCAGAGTCGTCGTGAACACCTTGGAGATGGAGCCAATCTCGAAGATCGTCGACGGGTCGAGTGGCGCCGATCCGGGGCCGCCACGGACACCGGTCACGACGAATCGTGGCTTGCCGTTCTCGACGATTCCCATCACCATCCCGGTGCTTCCGTTCGCCGTCACGCGCGCCGAGATGACCCGATGCATCGTGGAGTCGGCTGGCCCCTTCCACTGCGCCAGGCCTTCATTCGATACACCCGCCATGAGTGCCGCCAGCACAATCAATCGCATATCAGCTTCCCTGCTCAAGGTTGGAGATCCAGGTCCGGAGCGTGCGCACCTCTCGAGGATGGGAGCGGATGGGATGAGCGCATATCGACGGCACCGGCCATCCAGAGGGGGGCCAACAGCCGGCGCTCAATGCAACGGACGCAGCCGGGCGATTTCCGCCGCGTCCTCGGACCGCAGGGCGTGCCAGAGATCCCAGTCCTGCTGCAGCCCGAACCAGAAATCCGCACTCATACCGGTGACACGGGCCAACCGGAGAGCGGTGTCTGGCGTGACCGCACGTTTGGCATTGATCACTTCAGTCA
>JACDBX010000074.1 GCA_013694695.1 Gemmatimonadales bacterium
CCGCCGCTCAAACAGTCTAGCCTCCTCTGGTGGACCCTCCGCCTCTCGCCGCCTGGCTGAGCTTGGTAGGTGGGCTATTGCTTTCGGCTGATCGCTGTTAGTTGTAAGTCGTAAGCATTAGCTGTAAACGGCATGGCGGCGAGGTTCGGGGGGTTCGCCAGAGGAGGCTCGGACCATAACGGTGCCGAATGGGCGGGCTTCCGAGCCGACGGGTGACGAATCCCACGACCGAGGCGCGTGAAGGAAGGTCGCTGGCTATGGCCGGCGAGCCGGCAAAGTTGGCCCGCCAGACGACGGACGCAGCTAACGACCAACGACCAACGAACCTATAGCCTACGGCCTTTCAATCGCGGCCAACACCCGCCTGAGCCGATTGGGGCCGGTCGCCCGCAGGTGAATCTCCTCCACCCCAGTGGCGGCGACCAGCCGAGCCACATGGCCGCCCCGAATCCCGCCCCCGGCCACGATCGTGATCCCATCGCCCGCTGCCTGGCGCAACTCCTTGAGGACCTTCCGGCCCTTCCACGCAGTCACGTGTTGGCCGGCGGTGAGGATCCTGGCGACACCGAGCGCCTTGAGTTCCTCGATCGCCGCAAACGGATCATCAACCTCGTCGAAGGCGCGGTGAAATGTTACGGGAATGTCTTTGGCCGCATCCATGAGGATCGTCATGGCCAAAGAATCGACCTGTCCCTCGCTGGTGAGCGCGCCGGTCACGATTCCGTGGGCGCCCAGCCACCGGAAATGCTTGACCTCCCGGCGCATGAGCTCCACCTCATCCGCGGTATAAGTGAACGGTCCCTCATTTGGGCGGACCATCGCGAACACCGGGATCGCAACCCGTTCCAGGACCATCGACACCAGCCCATGACTCGGTGTCATCCCGTCGGCGTCCAAGTTGGCGCACACCTCAAGGCGGTGGGCGCCGCACTGCTCGGCGGCCACCGCTGTCGGCAATGAGTCGACGCAGGCCTCGATGATCATCGGGTCTTCACAGCGACCAGCCGCTCCGGTAGTCGGGATCGATCCACTCCTTCGGCAGGTCGGTCTTGACGACCCCCTCCGGGGTAAGCTCGACGATCTTGCCCGATCGCACCGCGAGGCAGCCGTACAGCACCATCTCGGTGAGCGGACCCGAATGCTCCACGAACGACGAGTTGGGGCGCGGTCCCTTCCCGGTGATGGCATTCACGAGTTCGTCGTACACACCGGGTGAGCGCTGGTAGGTGACCTTCGGTGGTGACTTCTTGAACTGTGCGTCCTTCTTGGCGTCGAGCACCCGCAGCCCATCGCCGTACGCATCGGCGATCATCGCCCCCTCGGTGCCGACCCACATCTGTCCACCGACCTCGCCCACCGGCCATTCGTCGTACTCGCCCAGCTCCGACGGCTTCTGCGGCCACAGCGATCCATCGCGCCACACGACCTTGACCGCCGGTCGCTCGCCGCGCGCCGGGAACTGGTACTCGACACGCGACGACTTCGGCGCCGTCTCCTCGTAGAGCGTGGTGCTCTCGGGGATGATTCGCGTGGGGTAGCGGAGGTCGAACGCCCAGAATGCGGCGTCCATGGCGTGGCAGGCAATGTCACCGAGTGCACCGGTTCCATAGTCCCACCAGCCGCGCCAGCGGAACGGCGCATAGGCCGGATTGTATGGTCGCACCGCCGCTGGGCCCTGCCAGAGGTTCCAGTCGAACGCCGGATGTGGGTTGTGCGCATCGGTGGGACGGTCGATCCCTTGCGGCCAGATCGGGCGGTTGGTCCAGTAGTGGATCTCGCGGATCTCGCCAATCGCACCTGCGTCGTAGTACTCGCGGATCAGCCGCGTTCCGGCGCCGGCGTGTCCCTGGTTGCCCATCTGCGTTGCCACGCCCCGCTTCCCCGCCTCGGCCATCAGCGTGCGCACCTCACCGAGGGTGCGAGTGAGCGGCTTCTGTGTGAACACCGGCTTGTTCATCCTGAGCGCCGCCATGGTGGCGGCGGCATGGACGTGATCGGGCGTCGAGATGGTGATCACGTCGAGCTCGCTTCCCATCGTGTCGAGCATCTCGCGATAGTCCTTGAAGCGTTTCGCATCAGGGTAGCGCCCGAACGACTTCCGGCCCTGGCGCCAGTCGACGTCGCACAGCGCCGCGACCGACACGCCCGCCTTGACCATGCCGGTTATGTCGGACTCACCCTTGCCACCGATCCCGATGGAGCCCATCCGCAGCATGTCACTTGGTGCGGTGTAGCCGCGGCCGAGGACGTGGCGCGGGACGATATGAAATGCCGCGCCGACTGCAGCGGCGGACTTCACGAAGGTACGACGGTCAGCCATGAGTCAGGCCCCGGGGTTGGTGTTGGCGAGGATAGCGTTGGGTCACGCGTTGGCCGTGGCGTTGGCCGGTACTCGACTTGGCCGGAATGCCACGGCGAAGAGGACGAAGATCACCAGTGCGCCGATCGCGGGCACGCGCCAGATCGCCGCCCAGTCATGGGTGGTGTCGGTGATCCGGTACGCATCGACGATCCGCCCCGAGAGCCATGCGCCCACGAAGTTGCCAAGTCCGAGTGTCACCAGCGCAATGAATCCCTGGGCGGCGGCGCGAATCTTCGGGCCGGCCTGCTGGTCGACGTAGATCTGCCCGCTCACGAAGAAGAAGTCGTAGCAGATGCCGTGCAGCAACAGCCCGCCGTAGAGCATCCACATCCGCGAATCGGCATTGCCCATGCTGAAGAGGAAGTAGCGCGCGGACCACGCCAGCATTGCGACGAGCAGGATCGTCTTGATCCCATGCTTCCTGAGCAGTACGCCGATGAACAGCATGAAGAAGACTTCGCTCATCTGGCCGATCGTCATCTTGCCGGCGGCGCTCGCGACGCCGATCTCGTTGAGGAACGGGTTGGCGAAGGCGTAGTAGAACTGGAGCGGGATGCAGAGCAGGAACGAGCCGATCACGAAGATGGTGAACGACCGATCCTTGAGCAGCGCCAAAGCATCCAATCCAAGCACGTCACGCGCAGTCAGGGTTCGACCCCGGCTCGGCGGCGGCGTGTGCGGAAGCACGAAGGCGAAGAGGCCGAGCGCCGCCGACACGCCGGCGGCAATGAGGAGCGGTGTCGCGGTGGCGTCGACGGCGAGCTTGCCAAGGAGGAGACCCACGGCGATCCACCCGATCGTTCCGAGGACGCGCACCCCGCCGAATTCGCCAGCTGGGTCCCTGAGATGGCTCATTGAGATGCTGTTGGTGAGCGCGAGTGTCGGCATGTAGCAGAGCGAGTAGGCGAGCATCCCGATGAACATCGTGTCGAACGTCGTGAGGGTCGACACATAGAAGAGCAGGGCGGCGCCCACGAGGTGCAGCAGGGCGAGGATCTTCTCGGTGGCGAAGATCCGGTCGGCCACCATGCCGACGAAGAACGGCGAGATGATCGCAGCGATCGCCGTGGTGCTGTAGATCAGACCGATCTGGGTGCCCTCGAACTGCAGCGTCTGCCCGAGGTAGGTGCCGAGTGTGACTGCCCAGCTCCCCCAGATGGCGTACTGCAGGAACATCATGATCTGGAGCCGCAGGCGGGTACTCACTTCAGCGGACGAATGTAGATGTTGCGGAACCATACGCTGCCGTGATCGCCCTGGAGGCCGATGCGCCCGCGACGTGATTTCCCGTAGGTGGGCCACTGGTTGAACTTGCTTGCCGCGATCAGTGCCTTGAGTTCATCGGAATCAAAGTCGCCCTTGCCGGTGGGCACGCCATTGAGGAAGTGCTCCACCTTCGAGCCCTTCACGATGATTCGTACGGTGTTCCATTCACCACCCGGGCGAGCTGCCGTGATCGGCGCCGGCGAGAGGCCGTAGAGAGCACCCGCGGCGGTGAGCGGCGAGAGTCCGTCGCGATGGCCGACGTTGTCGAGGATCTGCATCTCCGGCGCGTTCTCGTAGATCTTCTCGGACGCCTCGTGCGCCCAGTAGAACACGCCGCTGTTGCCGTTGGGCGGCACCTTCCATTCCAGGGTGAGCTCGAACGAATCGAACTGCCGATCGGTGACGAGGTCGCCGGCGCCGGGGCCTGTGGTGGTGAGCTCGCCATCCACGACCTGCCAGCCCGTGGCGGAGCTCATGCGGTAGGTGTGCCACCCGGCGGTGGAGCTGCCATCGAACAGCAGTTGCCAGCCGTTGCGGCGTTCGTCCTGCGTGAGTGCGTTGTGCATCGGAGTCGTCGGGGTGTCGGCGCGCCTGGAATTCGAGGCACACGCCGCCATGATGATGGCGGCGGCGCTCGTCGCGGCGACGCGGGTGAACGCGCGTCGAGCCATGCTGGATTGCCTCGGTGAGTTGTCGGGGTGGTGACCCCCAACGTTACCGCACCGAGGCGATGCGGGAAAGTGTCAGCGTGCCAGCAGAACCTTCACCGCCTCCACGCCCACGGGCCGGAGCAGCCCGAAGGTCTTCCCGTCGGTCGCGGCGATCACCGAATCGGCCCGCAACCGCCACGCCGCCGTTGGGAGGGTGCCCCGGATCCGGTACTGCAGCGCCTCGGTGCCGACGCCGGCGAGTCGCCCGCTGGCGGTGGCCAGCAGGATGCCATCGCGGGCCAGTGGGACGCGGGGTTCCATCTCGAGCAGAATCTGCCTGAATCCGGCCATCCGCGTGAAGTCTTCCCGCAACAGACGCGCTGCGGCGGTGTCGCCCGCCACGGCACGTTCGGCCCGGTCTCGCATTCGCCAATCGGTCCACGGGTCGGGCCACGCCGCATCGGCCAGCCGAGTGAGCGGTGAGAGCTGCGTGGTCCCGCGTCCGCCGAACCCGCGCGGCCGTGCGTACGCCAGGAACTGTTCGAGTCGCTCGGCGTCCTGCCCGCCCGCGATACGCCGGACCATCGCGGGGGTGTGTGATTCGTGACGCGGCCCCACTTCCTCGATCCGTCGCGACACCACCACCAGCCGGCGGTACATGTCGGGGACGTCACGCACCTCGGCGGGTGACCAGAAGCGTTCGGCCACCGCAGCAAGCCGCGGCCAGAGTCGTGATTCCACGGTTTCGGCCGTCACATACTCAGCCCACATGCACGCTTCACCGCCGAGCACCAGCGCCTGTTGCGCCGGCGTGAGCCCCGGGGGGAGCACGTCGGCGAGGTACATCTCGCGTGATGTCTTGATGTGGTCGAGGTACCAGGGGGCGGAGAGCAGCGCATGACGGCCCTGCTTCACCGCCTCGGTCAGGCCGTTCATCCCACGCCACGACTGGATCACCGCGCCGGCCGGGAGATCGGCCTGCAGGATCTCGTCCCACCCGACCGGCTGCTTGCCGTGGCGCTCGAGGATCGCGAAGAGCCGGCGGTTGAAATGGGTCTGCAGCGCATGCACGTCGGCCACGTTGTTCTGCGTCATCCACTGCTGGATCGTCGGGCTGGTCTTCCACTGCGTCGGCTCGACTTCGTCGCCGCCGATGTGCCAGGAGCGATCGGGAAAGAGGGTCACCATCTCGGCGATGAATCGCTCGAGGAAGGCGTAGGTCGTTTCGCGGGTCGGGTCCATCGTTGGGCGGAAGACGCCCCAGCGGCGCTCTATGCTGTAGGGTCCGGGTGCGCTCGCGAGCTCGGGATGGCCCACGAACCACGCGGTGGTGTGGCCCGGCATGTCGAATTCGGGGACCACGCGAATTCCGCGGTCGGCCGCGTATGCGACCACGTCGCGGATCTGCTGCTGGGTGTAGTACGAACCATCGGAGCCGAGTTCGTGGAGCTTCGGGAAGGCGGTGCTCTCGACGCGGAAGCCCTGGTCCTCGGAAAGGTGCCAATGCAGGACATTGAGCTTGACCACGCTCATCCCATCGAGAGTCCGCTTGATCACGTCGACCGGCATGAAGTGCCGTGACGCATCGATCAGGACACCGCGCCACCGGAAGCGGGGAGCGTCGGCAATCGTCGCGGCCTGCAGGTAGTTGCCGCTTTTGTCGGCGGCCTGGAGCTGGAGCAGGGTCTCGAGCCCGCGCATCGCGCCCACCACGGTTGCTGCTTCAATGGTTGCGCGCGCCGGCGTCACCCCGAGCCGGTACGATTCGTCCTCGTCGAGATCGGGCACCGCGTGTCCCGCTGATCGAACGTCGAGAACCAGGGTGGCGTTGTCGCTTCCGATCACGTGGGACATCGGCTGCGCGGTCCGCGCCTCCAGCCGCGTGATGGCCCGGTTCACCGCGCGTTCGAGCCGCGCGTCGCGGTGGCCACGGATCGCCACGGTGAAGGTGGAGTCAAGGCGGAGGCCGCCCGACGCCACGGTGATCGACCGGGGAACCGGCATCACGGTGTGTGCGGCGTCCTGCGCGGCGAGGCCGGGCAGCGCGAGGAGGGCGAGGGCGATCGGGATCAGGGGTCGCATGGCAGGTCCGCGGTGGGGTACCCCTCAAGATGGGTCAACGGAGTTGACCGAGCGAGTGGAGATCCCCGAGATTCACGTCGAATGGCCACACCGATTCCCATACCGACTGCCAACGCCGTCGATCGTCGCCTCTGGATCCTCGCGGTGATCGTCGTGGCGTTGCATGTGATCGTCAACGTGATCACGCCGTACGGCATTCATCGTGACGAGTTCCTCTACGCCGCGATGGGCCGCCACCTGTCGCTGTTCCGGATGGATTTCCCACCGCTGATCGCGATCATCGCCGAGGCTGAACGCGCGGTGTTCGGCGACACCATCTGGGGACTCCGAATGGTCCCGGCCGTGGCGCACGGGGCACTCGTGTTACTGACCGCGCGCATCGCCGCCGAGCTGGGCGGCCAGCATCGGGCGCAGTGGCTGGCTGCGCTCACCGTGACCCTCACGCCACTGATGATGCGCGCGGGTTCGCTGTTCCAGCCCGTCATCCTCGATCAGGTTGCCTGGACTGTCGGATTCCTCGCGCTCGTGATGATTGCACGCGACAACCGGCCCCGATGGTGGATCGTCCTGGGCCTTGCGGGTGGCTTCGGCCTCCTCGCGAAGTTCTCGATCGCGTTCTTCGCAGTGGGCGCCGCCGTCGGGATCATCTTCTCGCCCCGTCGGGCTGCACTGCTGACGCCGTGGCCGTGGGTCGCGGCACTGATCGGGCTCGTCATCGGAGCGCCGTCGATTGTCGGCCAGGTCGTGCTCGGCTGGCCGGTGACGATACAGATGCAGGATCTGCAGGCCTCGCAACTCGCCGTGGTGACACCCGGCGCGTTCCTCACCGAGCAACTGCTCTACGGTCCGATCGCCTGGCTTGGCGTGCTCGGCCTCGGCGCCCTCGTCCTGACCCGCGCCCTGCGCTGGGCAAGGCTGGTCGCCATCTCGGCCGTGGCGATCACCGCGCTCCTCATCATCCTGCACGGCAAGGCATATTATCTGGGCCCGATCTGGCCGGCACTCGCTGCCGCCGGTGCGGTCTGGCTCTGCTCCGTGACGCACACCCGGTTTCGCGCCATCGTCCCGGCGTTCGCTCTCATCGCGATCTTGTTTGGCATCCTGATCGCGATTCCGATGGGGTTGCCGATTCTGCCGAAGGAACAGATGGCGGCGTACGCAGCACGACTCGGCTTATCATCGGCGGTCACGACCAACCGCGGGGAAGTTGCCGAACTGCCGCAGGACTTCGCCGACATGCTCGGATGGGAGGAGTTTGTGCGCGGGGTCGCCGAGGTCTGGAACGAGTTGCCGGAATCGGAGCGCGCCACGGCGGTGCTCGCAGCAGGCAACTACGGGCGCGCCGGGGCGATCGACTGGTATGGCCCGCGTTATGGCCTCCCTCCAGCGATCTGCGGCTGCGGGTCGTACTGGTTCTGGGGCCCGGGCGATCGGCGTGGCGACGTGATGGTGATCGCTGGGGGGACTCAAGACGAACTGCGAACGTTCATGACAAGCGTGACGCTGGGGCGTACGATGACGGATCGATGGCGGGTCGGTGAGGAACAATCGGTCCCGATCTGGATCGGGCGCGGACCAAAGGTCCCGCTGGCCACCCTCTGGGAATCGCTCCGGGGACGCAACTGACCGACCGAAATC
Organism: Gemmatimonadales bacterium; assembly: GCA_013694695.1. Taxonomy (GTDB): domain Bacteria; phylum Gemmatimonadota; class Gemmatimonadetes; order Gemmatimonadales; family GWC2-71-9; genus Palsa-1233. Next base: position 7,999 of record JACDBX010000074.1, read on the forward strand.
GTCGCCCCGGGTTCGGGCTGCACCGCTGCGCTTCATGACACGTTCAACGGGTAGATGCCCTCAACTGGAGCTTCGCATGCCGCGTCCCGTCCATTTCGAGATCCACGCCAACGATCCTGACCGAGCGATCTCGTTCTACGAAGCGATGTTCGGTTGGACATTCACGAAGTGGGATGGGCCTTGGCCATACTGGATGGTCGACACCGGGTCGGGAATGGGGATCAATGGCGGTTTGCTACCCCGCCAGGGACCGCAACCGGTCGAGGGCCAGGCCGTCAACGCGTTCGTGATCACCGTCGATGTGGTGTCGTGCGACAAGGCGATGGAGGATGCCGTGGCAAACGGCGGGTCGCTGGCGCTCGAGAAGATGGAGATCCCGGGGGTGGGCTGGCTCGGCTACGTCAAGGATCCCGAGGGCAACATCCTCGGCGTGATGCAAGGCATCACCGAGGCGTGATGCACGTCGTCTCGCTCCACCGCTATCCGATCAAGGGATGTCGTGGCCACGACCTGGCGGTAGCCACCCTTGATGCACTTGGGGTCGTGGGAGATCGCCGCATGCTGCTGATCGACGAAAACGACCGCTTCCTCAGCCAGCGCGAGGAGCCGCGACTCGCGACACTCGTGCCCGCCCTGAATGGCGATGCACTCGTGGTCCGAACGGAAGGGTCAACGTTCGAGCACGAGGCACCGGCAGAGGCAGATCGACGCGTCGTCACGATATTCGGCGATCGGGTGTCCGCGGCCGACCAGGGCAACGTTGCGGCGGCATGGTTCACCGGCGTCCTCGGCCGTCCGTGCCGACTGGTGGCGTTCGACGCCACGTCGCATCGCCTGGTCGATCCGGCATTCTCGCCGCGCGTGGACGCCGAGACCGCGTTCACCGACGGATATCCGGTGCTGGGAGTGCTGCAGGAATCGCTTGATGATCTCAACGGCCAGCTTGATGCCCCGATCCCGATGGCCCGCTTCCGCCCCAACGTGGTCCTGAGCGGTGCGCTGGCGTGGAGCGAGGATGCATGGCACTCGCTCGCGATGGGAACGGTGGTGTTCGATGCCGTGAAGCCGTGCGCGCGCTGCGTGGTGTCAAGCACCGACCAGGTCACGGGAGATCGTCATCCGCACCAGGAGCCGCTCCGAACCCTCACGCGGCTCCGGTTGCAGCGGCCATTCGGCGCGATCTTCGGGCAAAACCTGGTGTCGCGCAGCACCGGCACGATATCGGTGGGCGACACCGTGAGCTGCGAGTGAGCACCGTGGCGACCGAGCGTCTCTACTATCACGATGCGGCGCTGCTCGATTTCACGGCGACAGCGCTCGAAGTCACCGATTCCTGTCGTGTCGTGCTCGATCGCTCGGCGTTCTACCCGACGTCGGGCGGCCAACCGCACGATACGGGGACGATCAACGACATCGCCGTGATTGACGTGATCGACGACGGCGACAGCGTGATCCATGTGCTGGAGGCGCCGCTCGCGTCGGGTCCGGTGCACGGCCTGGTCAACCGCGACCGGCGCATCGATCACATGCAGCAGCACACCGCGCAGCACCTTCTCTCGGCGCTCGGCGAGGACCTCTTCGGGTGGCGCACGGCAAGCGTGCATTTCGGGGCGACTCATTCGACCATCGAGTACGAAACGGCGCATGCGCTGCCAGCGCAGCTCAAGCAGATCGAGGACCGAGCCAACGCGGTGGTCGCCGAGGCAAGGCCGGTTGTGGTGAATGTTGAGGCGGCGGAATCGGCCGCCGGGTTGCGGAAGGCCAGCGATCGGCGCGGCGAGTTGCGCGTGATCACGATCGAGGGGATCGACCGGAGTGCATGCGGCGGGACGCATGTGTCGCGCACCTCCGAGATCGGCGCGGTGTACCATGTGGGAGTGGAGCGGATCAGGGGGCACATCAGGGTGGCGTTCGTGGCTGGGCACCGCACCCTGCAGCGGCTCCAGCAGCGGGACGCGCTGTTGCAGCAGGTGGCCGGTTCCCTCGCCTGCGCAATCGACGATGCTGGTATCGTGGCTGCCAATCGCGCAAACGAGCTCGCTCGGCTGACCCGCGAGCACGATCTCGCCGAGGACGCGCTCGCTGCGGCCCGGTTCGAGCTTCTCAGTGCCGCGACGCCGCCGGGCCGGGACGGTGTGAGGCGGATAGTGTACCGGGTCGATCAGGGAGAACTTGGGCGGGCGCGGCGGATCGCCAAGGTGGCGGGAAGCGGATCGGGCGTGGTATTCATCGCAATGGCCCCCGCGCCGCCATCGATCGTTGTTGGGGCGAGTGAGGATTCGGGGATGGATGCCGGGTCGGCGCTCAAGGCAGCGCTCGATGCGGCGGGTGGGCGCGGTGGTGGTTCTCCCCGCTACGCGCAGGGTGCGGCGCCCGATCCCGCCCTGATGCGTGCCGTCGTCGATCGCCTTGCATCGCCATGATGTGACCCGGGTTCGCCGGCCAAGGTTATTCCGGTGCCTTCCCAACCTGCCGTTTCCCTGACACTGGAGCACGCCGTGCGCCGGATTGTCGTCGTCGCCCTGCTCGCGGGATGTGCCGCCGAGCCAGCATCTGCACCCGCGCTGGTCACGCCACCCACGGTGGAGCGCGGCAGCAACCAGACCGGCACCCCCGGATACCTGCTGGCAGATTCCCTGGAGGTCAGGGTCGTCGATGCCAACGGCGAACCGGTTCGAGGCGTGGCCGTCACCTGGGAAACCCAGCCCACCAACGGGGTGGTGTCGCCCGGGTCGCCGGTCACGAACGCCGATGGCGTCGCGCGGGCGGCGTGGCGGATGCCATCAGGCGAGGGAACGCATTGGGCGTCGGCGCGTGTCGGCTCACAACCGGCGGCCCGCTTCGCAGCGCATGTGGCCAGTGCAGAGCTGAACGCCGTGGGTGGGACTGCGGATGCACTCTGTGGAGTCACCCTCCTTGGCGCGATTCGATGCTGGCGCCCACCGGCCCGCGACTCGATCCCGGTATCGGGCGTTGTTGCCACCACCGATCGCACCGTCACGCTTGCATTTGCGCGCGACAAATGGTGTGCGGTGTCGGTGACGGGACGGATCACCTGCTTCACGATCGCTGACCTGTACCGAACCGGGGCATTTGCTCCGGCCCAGGCCTTTGCATCACTCCTCACGTCGTTCGGCCCGCAACTTGTCTCGCTCGCCGCCGCGTCCGATGGCGAGTCGCCGCCGGTGTTCTGCGGCCTCACCAGCGGGGGCGAGGCGTGGTGCTGGGGGAACAACGCGCACGGGCAGATGGGAAACGGGACGATCGGTGGCGAGGTCGAGCTGCCCGTCAGCGTGACGATTCCCGAGACGTTCCGCGAGATCGACGTGTCGGAGCAGTCGGCGTGCGGGATCACCCTTTCGGGTGCGCCATGGTGCTGGGGAAGCAACGCCACCGCGCTGATCGGCCCGCAGGGCGGCCTCACCGGTTCGTTGGTCCCGCGCGCCGTGGTGACGCCGGACCGCTACTTCACGATGGCGCTCACCTCGCGCGGCACGGCGTGCGGCATTCGCGGGACAGGGCAGGCGGCCTGCTGGGGCCGGGCAACGCGCGACGCCCTGGGCCGCCCGGGAGTGACCGCTGACGATCCGGTGCCGAGGGCGATCACTTCCGACAACGTGCTGGTGTCGATTGCGCGCAATGGCGCGGGCTTCAGCGCGGTCAGCATCGATCGCGAGCTCGTTATCTGGGGACCGGTGCCGAATGGCACCTCGGTCGAGGGGGCGGGCTACACCACAGCCACGCGGATCCTGTTCGACGAGCGATTCATCGGCATGCTTCGCGGCGGAACCAACGGCTACAGTTGCATGCGATCGCTCTTCGGTGGTGCGCGCTGCGTTGATATCTATGTGCTCGGCCCCGCGGCGCTGCGCGAGACGGCATCGATTGCCCGCCCGGCGCAGTTCGGTGTGCCCCGCTGACCTGCGACGAGGGTTAATTTCCCCCGAGGTCGGCGGGCGTCGGCCATTCGCTTCAACGCGGAGACTGGATGTTGCTGGTGCTTGCCTCGCTGCTTTTCCTGAACCCCCCTGCCGACACGATCACGACCAAACCCGATAATTCGGTGCGATTCACCGGTGATGCGGGCTATGTCGCGACGTCGGGCAACTCGTCCGTCCAGACGCTGAACGTCGGCTACAAGGTCGCCGCCAAGGTCGGTAGCTGGGCGTTCAACCAGCAGTTCGCCGTGGTGCATGGCAAGAACAGGGGTGCCACGGTCACGGCGCTCTGGCGCGGCTCGATCCGCGCCGACTACAGCCTGAGCGCGACCACCACCACGTACGGCCTGCTCAACTATGAGCGGAACATCTTTGCCGGCCTCGACTCGCGGGTCAGCACGGTGGCGGGAGTGTCGGCGGTGGTCGCCGAGGATGAACGGAACAGGTTGGCACTGGAGGCGGGGGTGTCGCTCACCGCCCAGCGCGGCATCGCGCCGCGCGGCCGCGATCTCGACTTCCTCGGTGGGCGCGCCGCGACATCGTACCTGCATCGGTTGGGACCCAAGGCATCGTTCACCCAGCTTGTCGAGTTGCTGCCCAACTTTCGCGAGAGCGAGGACCTGCGCGTGAACAGCGAAAGCACGCTCCTGGCGCCGATCACCCGACAGATCGGGCTCAAGCTCTCCTTCGTCATTCGGTACGACGGCCTTCCGGAAATGGGATTCATGACGACCGACCGACTCTTTACCTCCGGCGTGCAGGTCACGCTGTGAGCAGACGGAGACGTGGTGCCGCGGCCATGGCGCTGTTCGCTGCTGTCGCGTGCGGCGACGATGCTGGTCGGTCGGGCCGCACCACGGTGGATTCCGCCGGCGTCAGGGTCGTGACCTCGACCATCCCGGTCTGGGGCGACAGCGCGGCGTGGACGATCGACTCGGTGCCACTCCTGGCGATCGGCGATCCCACCCGTCCCGCGGCCGCCCTCCTGATCGATATCGTGGGCGTGCGCCTGCTCGACGACGGCCGATTCGCCCTGTTGAGCAACGAGGAGAAGGCGATTCTCTACTTCGACTCGAGCGGCCTCCCGGTGGGGCGCGCAGGCGGACGCGGCAACGGAACCGGCGAGTTCCATCAGGTCACCCTGATCGGCACGGTATCCGACTCGATCCTGGTGTGGGACCACGAACTCGATCGCGGTACGATGTTCAGCCCCGGTGGTCGACCGGTGCGCACCTTTTCGCTCACCGGGGATTCCGGGTCGCGTTACGGCTACGCGCCGGCCGCTCGCTTCGACAACGGCGATCTCCTCGTTGCCGCACGGGTCGGTGCCACCCTCGGCGAACGCACGGGCAGCAGGCGTGACCCCGTGCCGCTCCGACGCGCAACTGCGAGCGGCCTGGTGGGCGAGCAGGTCATCGTGGTGCCGGGCAACGAGCTGCTGGTGGTTTCGACCACCCAGCACGTCTCGGCGATGGAGCGACCGTTCGGCCGACGCACCCTGATCGGGACCAACCGCGACGAGGTGAGGGTCACGACCGGCGAACGTGACGAGGTGATGGTGGTGCGGCCCAACGGCCAAAAGGGCCAGGTGTGGCGAATCGATCGTCCCGGCCGCGCCGTCGACTCGTCGGACCGGGCCATCCAGACCGCGCGATACCAGGCGCAAGCGGCGCAATTGCCAGCGACATTTGCGAGCGCGATGCTGGCTGCCATCGCGGAGGCCGGTGTCCCATCGGAGCTGCCCCCGTTCGATCAGCTCCTGGTCGATGCCACCGGTGCCACATGGCTGCGCGAGAATGTGGGACCGGTCCGCCGTGATATCGGCCCGCAGCATTGGACCATATTCGACCGGAAGGGGCGATGGCTGGGGCAGGTGAGCACGCCCGCCGGGCTTGTGGTGCATCAGGTCACGCGGGACCGGATCGTGGGCATCTGGACGGACCTTGACGGTGTACAGCAGGTCCACGTCCACGCGTTGCGCCGCTGACGCTTGCGTCCCAACAGCTTCAGTCGTACGCTCAGCTGGTCTCGCGATCTTCTGAACCGGGCCTCTCACGATGCCTTCCCGTGGGTCGCCTGCGCATCCTTGCCCGCTCGACGCCCCGGAGCACGTTGTTTGAAGGTCGCCACCATGAACACGTTCGAGGAGTGGATGATGGCCGATGACCTCCGATACCCCACCGGGCGGTTTGTACCGCCGTCAAGCTGGACCGACGCGGCCACGGCGGAATCGCGCGCTGCAATCGCTGCGCTCCCTGCGGCGCTCCGGCGCGCGGTGGACGGACTCGACGACCGCCAGCTCGACACGCCCTACCGCGACGACGGCTGGACGGTGCGCCAGGTGGTGCACCACGTGCTCGACAGCCATGTCAATGCCTACTGCCGCTTCAAGCTGGCGATGACCGAAGATGAGCCCACGATCAAGCCGTACCAGGAGGCGCGCTGGGCCGAGCTGCCGGACGGGCGCACCGGGTCGGTGGAACCATCACTCGACGCACTGGAGGGGCTGCACGTGCGGTGGTGCCGATTCCTCGATGGGATGTCGACCAGCGACTGGGATCGCGGCTTCCATCACCCCGAGCACGGCGAGTTGATCCCGCTCGGTCGCACCATCGCGATGTATGCGTGGCACGGCCGGCACCATGTTGGTCACATCACCGCACTGCGCGATCGGGAGGGCTGGAAATGATGCGATTTGCTCTTGCTGCTGGGCTGCTCTCCGCGTGCGCCTCGCCCCCGAACGGCCGGGCACCCGATGCCGCCACATCGCCGTCCGCGACAATCGACACGAACCGTGTGCAGGTGTTGGCGGCGTTCCAGCAATCAGGATGGGAACAGGCCACTACCCTCGTCATCGATGACCAACCTGCGCTTGTCTCCGCGTGGAATGTCGCGCATGCAGGGATGTCGGATGTCCCGCCGGTGCCGACGGTGGATCTCACCCGTGATCGGGCCGTGGTCGTGGCCGTCGGGATGCGCAGCAGCGGTGGATATGTGCTGGAGCTGGGGGAGCATCGGGTCTCGGAGGACACGCTGGTGATCGGCGTCGTGCTGCAGCGGCCCGGTGCCAACTGCGCCACCACGGCCCAACTCACCGCGCCGGCGATCTTCCTGGCTGTCCCCCGCACCGCGGTCACGCCAAGGGTCGCGATGTCGGAACGCGATGGCCCATCCTGCTGAACCCGATTTCAATCTTCGGAGGCCTGCTTGGAACGACGCATAACGAGCATCGGTGGCATCGTCCTGTATGCCGATCACGCAGACGTGCTGGCGCACTGGTACGAGAAACATCTCGGGCTCTACTTCCAGCGCGAGCCCGGGTCTCATGAGTGGTGGTGCGAGTTTCCCGGTCGCATGTCATTCGCGATTCACCAGACCAAGCACCCTGTGGGCCATGAACGGCGCCTGATCGAGATCACGTGGTGCGTCGAGGACCTCGACGACGTCCTGGAGCGCCTCTGCGAACTGGGTGTGTCGCCTCGTGAGCGCCAGGAAACGGTCGATGGTGACTACGCGTGGTTCGACGATCCCGAGGGGAACCGCGTGGAACTCTGGCAGCGCTCCTGAGCGAAATTCCCCGGTTCAGCGCGAACGGAGCATCTCGATCACCGCGACACGGATGTCGCGGTGAGGCTGCACCGGGCCGAGATCGGGATTTCCGGGCTTGAGCCAGTCCAGGCCGGTCTCGCGCCCGGTCAGCAGGAAGTCAGTGGTCGCCACTCGGTAGGTTCGCGCGCGGTCGATCGGTACGCCGCCCACCAGCCATCTCGTGCCTTCGCGCGCCGCGCCCGCTGCGTGCAGGTAGCCCCCACTCCCACGGTTGGCCTCGCCCTGCGTGAGCACCCGATCAAGCAGCGAACCGGTCATCGTCGTCTCCACCACATTGCCGCCGAAGGGCAGGATGCGGATCACGTCGTACTGCGTGACGACGCCGGCCGGGATCACGTCATCGATCCGGATCGATCCACCATTCATCACGCCCACGTCGGCACCCGGCACCTCGCGACGCAGCGCCTCGGCGATGAGTGCGGTGAGCGGCCCGGGGCGAGTCCTTACAACCGCTTCACGGCCGTCAAGCGGCTCGTCGATCGTCGCCACCGCCGCACCGGGTTCCAGGCCTTCCGCCCGGTATGCCGCATCGCTGCGCGCCACCCATTCGGCGACCTCTCGTCCCACGTCAGGCGATTCCGCAATCGCGCTGTCGAGCACGCGCAGGTTCGATTGCACCAGTGGCGCCGCTCCCCCGCTCGGCCACGTCAGGGTGACGACCGCAACGGTCCGCACGTTGGCGTCGGCCTTGATGATCGGCGTGAATCGCGGACCCCGCCGCACCACATGATTTTCATGCTCGTGCCCGCCGAGAATGACGGTGATCGCCGGCAGCGCTTCGGCGAGGAGCTGATCCTGTGCGAGCGTCAGGTGGGTGAGGGCGACGATCGCATCGACGCTATCGCCGAACTCGGCGATCTCCCGCCGCGCCGCGACCATCGGGTCCTCGAAACGGACCCACGCAGGGCGATTGCTGTTGATCGTGAGGCCGATCATCCCGATGCGCAGTTCGCCGCGGCGAGTGGGCACGCGCATGATCCCGTTGCGGACAGTGCCGTGAAAGCGGTTGCCGGCAGAATCGGTGACATTGCTTGCCACGATCCGAAACCGTGACTCCGAAAGCCGCTGGCGGAACTCCGACTCGCGCAAGTCGAACTCATGGTTGCCGAGCACCGCCCAGTCGACGCCCACAGCGTTGAGCGTGGCCACCATCTGCCGCCCTGCGAGGCGCTGGCCATCGACCACCGCGAGTCCCATCGCGGAGGGCGAGAGATAGTCGCCGCCCAAGGTGGTGATCACTGTCGAGGATGAGGCAACGAGCTCTCGCCGGATCGTCGCGAAACGCGCCAGTCCACCGCTCGCCCCGCCAGCCACGGGGGTGATCTCATAGATGTCGTTGAAGTGCAGGAACGTGACGGTGGGCCCGGATTCGGGGCTTCGCGGGCTGGTGGCGAGTCCCGACGCACAACCGGTGAGGGCCAGCAAAAGCAGGAAATATCGGGACATTGGCGGGCCTCGGTGAATGACCGTCGGAAATCTGTACACCACAGGGGGTGGCATGCCAGCGCCTCTTTGTGCATCGTACCCAGGACGGGACGTCCCAGACGTCATCAACCTTATCAGGAAAAAGGCATGCGCAAAGCAATCTTGACGCTCGCCGCGATCGCCACGATCGGCGGGTGCGTTAGCCAGAAGAAGTACGACGAGATGGTCATCGAGCAGAGCCGGGTATCGGAGCAGAAGGACTCGCTCGTTTCCGACGTGCTCGCGGCGACACAACTCGTCACCGAGATCAACGCTGATCTCGCCCGCGTGCAGGGACTGGGCGTGAGTCCCGTCTCGTCGGGTGATCGACCGCTCGCCGGCAAGGCGGAAGAGCGGGCCGCGATGCTCGGCAAGATCCGCGAGGTGATCGCGCGGCTTGATGCCGCGGAGAAGCAGGTCGAGGACCAGCGCAAGCGCATCGGCACGGTCACCGCCGAGCGGCGCAAGCTCGCGTCGCAGCTGGAGAGCTTCCAGCGGACGATCGAGGACCTCCGCAGCACCGCGCAGCAGCAGGAGGCGCTCATCACCGAGCAGCGGGTGCAGATCCAGACGCTGTCATCACGCGTCGACACCCTCGCCCGTGCCACCGATTCGCTCACCATCGCAAGGGCAGCGGTCCTCGACACGCTCACGCATGTCGTAGACGAAGCGAACACCGTGTACTACGCGGTGGGTACAAAGGACGAGCTGATCAAGCGCGGCCTCGTGGTGAGCGAGGGGAGCAAGTTCCTGGTGTTCGGCGGCAAGTCGCTGCAGCCGGCGCGCGACCTTCGGCCCGAGCTCTTCCAGCGGCTCGATCGTCGCATCGACACGGTGCTCACCGTTCCGGAGCCGACCCGCGAGTATCGGATCGTGACCCGACAGAGCCCGCAACTCCTCGGTTCGACCGTGCTGCCCAATGGCAAGATCAAGGGTAACCTGCGGATCAGCTCGCCGGCATTCTGGGACAGTGGGAAGTACCTGATCGTCGTTCGCGACTGACCTGCTCCGGAAGGTGGTTGTGGGAACGTTCCAGGCCCGGGAGCGTTCCCACTTCTGCTATCTTGGGTTCCCATCCGTTACCCTGTCATTTGCTCGAGGCCTTTCATGCGCAACCGGGTCGTGTCAACGCTGATCGCTGCCGCGCTGGTCGGCGGAACCGCCGTCACGGTGGCGGCCGCCCGCTCACCGGCCCCGATCCCGATGCGGGTGGTCAAGTCGCCCACCTGCGGGTGCTGCCAGAAGTGGGTCGATTACATGAAGACCCAGGGGTTCGCTGTCACGGTCGAGAATCGCGATGAGTTCACGGCACTCAAGCGGGCGAACGGCGTGACGCAGGACCTGCAGTCGTGCCACACTGCGTTTGTCGGAAATGTGGTGATCGAGGGGCACGTCCCGGCCGACCTGGTCAAGAAGGTGCTCGCCGAGAAGTCGGCGACGGTCAAGGGATTGAGCGTGCCCGGCATGCCGATGGGCTCGCCGGGAATGGAAGGCCCTGTGTCGCAGCGCTACACCATCTACAGCTTCGACGCGAAGGGGAACGCCAAGCCTTACGCAGTGCGGAACTAGGCCCCCAGTTCGTCGCGGAGACGGGTGCGCGCGCCGTCGATGCGCGCCCGTACCCGGTCCCGCAACGCCCCGATGTCGTCGTGCGTCAGTCCGGCGGTTGGCTCGGGTTCGAGGATCTCCACCACTGCCGTCGAGGGGTTGATGCGCCAGTCGTGCTTCGCGATGGCGTCGCGCGTGCCATAGAGCGCGAGCGGGAGAATCGGGACGCCGGCATCGATCGCGAGGCGAAACGCTCCATCCTTGAACGGCAGCATCTCCGACGTCTTCGAGCGCGTCCCCTCAGGGAACATCATCACCGACGCTCGCTTCCCCAGCCGGTCATGGCATTCTGCCATCGCTGCGCGGGCGCTGCTCGCCAGCCCGCGATGAACCGGGATGTCCCGCACTCCCCACATCATCCACCCGAAGAGCGGCACCTTCATGATCGACGCCTTGCTGAGCCACTTCATCTCCCATGGGAGGTGACAGAGGAGCAGCATGTCGGCGAATGATTCGTGGTTGGCCACCACGACGAACGGATTGCGGGGATCGGCGGGTACGAGACCGCGCACGGTGAAGTGCCACCGGGGGGTGAGCGCCACCACGGCCGTGCCGAGCACCCGGAAGAGCCGGCCGCCGTGATAGTTGGCTGGGTCGATACCCATGCCGACAATGCGCCAGAGCACCACGAACGGAAGGCCGACGATCACCGCGGTGATGAGAACGGCCCACATCCATAGCGATGCGAGGGTGGTGCGGAACGATCGGACGATGTTCGACATTGGCGGGAAGGTACGCGCAGGGGATGACGGCGCAATCCGGACGCATTGGCGGCCCGGTCCCGCCGCTAGCTGCGCCTGGCCAGTCCCGCCTTGGCGTCGGGTGTCGCAATTTCTTCGAGCGCCCGGTACGCGGCCGTCCTCACCGATGCCTCGGCGTGGCGGAGCAACCCCGTCAGCGCCGGCACGGCCCGTTCCATCCGGCGGAGCCCCGCAACTTCGGCGGCACCAGCCACCAGGTCTGGCCGATGGCTGCCCAGCGCGGTGACGAGCGCGTCGGTGGCATGCGGCGCCGCGACCAGCGCGTCGATGTAGGCACGCCGTTCTGCGCGACCCGGGGCGCCGTCCAGCGCCTCGACCAGCGCAGTTGCCCCCTCGTTGCCAAGTGCATGAATGGCGGCGAGGATCTCCGGCGGAACCGGTGGGCGCGGCAGCTCACGCACGAGTGAATCGACGACGTGTGGCGGTGCAACACGCCGACGCTCCCGCGAGATGATGGTGCGCGTTGCGTCGTCGCTTGAGGCATCGAGTTGCTGCAGGTCGAGGACCACCCGTGCGACCCGCGGCCAGTCCCTCGCCTCGACGGCAGCGGCACCAGCGTGCAGCAACGGATCCAGTCGCGTCGAGAACTCGGCCCGATCGGCTTCTCGGGTCACCGCCGCAGGGACGGCGTCGCGCCGCGGCACGGAGCCCGGAATATCAAGGAGCGCGGCCCGGAGGGCGTCGCTCATCGCCGGTCGCCTCCCGGCAACCAGGAGCGCACCGGGCACGCTCGACGTGAGCGCGTCGCGAACATGATCGGCCGACGGAAAGAGGCCGGGTGCCGACGCCATGATCTCGGCGACATCGCCCCACTGCCTCGGACCCAGGCCAGCGGGAAGCTGGATCCGGCTGGTGTCGTGCTCGATCATCGCCGTGCGCATCAGCAGTGCCCCAGGTGCGTCACCGCCCACGGGAACACCGTTGACTAGAAGCCGCTCGTCATCGAGCTCGAAAACGACCACGCTCCCCGCGGCAGCCCGGGTGAGGAGGCCAAGGACACGTTCACTGCCCACCGGGTCGACCGACGAGGCTCGGACTTGGTAAATGGCAGCGGCAAACAGCGCGGTCAGCGGGACTGGCACGTCTTGACTACCTCAGGCGGTGTGCTGCGAGGGCGGCAGCGACGTCTCGAAATCGGTCATAGGGGGGTTTCAGGTGCAATGCCCGGGCCACAATGAGCGTTGCGGGCGCGGGGAGGACACCATCGTCGAAGATTGCCTCGAACGGCACCACCGCCCGTACGGCGCGTTGATCGACGCGAAAGGCTCGGTTGAGTGCCTCACGGGCAAAATTCGGATCGTGCGTGACGACCAATGTTGACACCCCACGCTCTCGCCGATCCAGCACCATGTCGACCACGCGCCGCCGCGACGCATCGTCCAAACCTGCAGTCGGCTCGTCGAGCAGCAGCAGCTCGGGTTCCGCAACCAGCAAGGCAGCCAGCGCCACCAGCCGTCGCACCGGCAGCGGAAGATCTCCGGGGTGGCGGTCGCCCATGTCCAGCAGGCCGAGCTGGTGAAGCGTGGCGTCGACGCGCGCGTCGATGCGGGCAGCGTCCCACCCCGCGTGTTCTGCCGTGAATCGACATTCCTGCTTCACCGTGGTGGCAAACAATTGCCGCTCTGGCTGCTGGGAAAGCATTGCCACACGCGGTGCCAGGTCTTCCGGGTGGCGACCGACGGTGGGCTGGTCGAGAACGATCACCGATCCGTGTCGCGGATGCTCCAGCGCCATGGCCAGTCGAAGCAGCGTCGACTTGCCCGCGCCGTTGGCGCCGAAGAGTCCACATGCATCGCCGCGGTGCACCGTCATCGTCGCGGCGCGGAGCACGTCACTCGTTCCGGAGTAGCCGAAGTCGACCTCCCGCAGCTCGAAGACTGGTGACGAATCCACCACCACCGCGGCGGGCGCGGCACGATGGTCCGTCGCGACGGTGTCGATCTGCGCGAGGAGTGCCGGCGGCGTGATCGCCCGGGGTGCCGGGAGCCCGGCTGCGGCCGCCAGGGCAGCGGTGTCGGTGGTGCCCGCGCCGTGGGCGTGCATCGCGTCGCCCGCGAGCAACTCATGCGGCACGCCGTCCAGCACGGCCCGTCCATGAGCAAGCACCACAACCCGGTCGGCGAGTGGGTACATCGCCTCGGCGTCCTCACTGGCAACCACGACCGTCGCGCCGTCGTCGGCGAGTGAGCGGAGGATGCGCTGGACCATCCGTCGGGTCCCGTGATCGAGCGCGGAGAATGGTTCGTCAAGAAGCCACGTGCGGGGCGCGGCAACGGCGAGTGCCGCGATGACAACGCGCTGCGTTTCGCCGCCCGAAAGGGTGGACGGCGCACGGTCGGCGAGCGCGGCCAGGTCGAAGCGACCGAGTGCGTCATCGACCCTGCTGAGGATCTCCTGTCGCCCGAGGCCAAGGTTCATCGGCCCCACGGCGAGCTCGGCGCGCACGGTCGGCGCGATGCCACTGAGCTGGAGCTGTGGTGATGGCGCCAGGTAGCCGATTGCGAGTGCGAGGGGTGAGTCTCGGGCTGGGTCGGTGTCGTCCACGAGCACGCTTCCGCGCCGCTCGCCGCCGGTGAGTCGGGGAGCGAGTCCTGCGGCAGCGAGCAGTAAGGTGCTGGTTCCGCTTCCGATCGCGCCGGTGAGCCAGGTCACTCGGCCCGGAATGATGTCCAGGTCGACATCATCCAGCGCTGCGAGGGATTGTGCCGGATATCGGAACCAGAGCCCGCGCACCGCAATCGTCATCCGAAGCGCCACCACCCCGCGGCTGCCACCAGGAGCAGTGCAGCCCAGCGGATCACGCGGTCGACCGATCGGTCCCGCGGCGGATCGATCGGCGTACGCGGGCCGACCAAGGTCAGGCCGCGAGTCTCGAGCGCGAGTGCCCGATCGTCGGCCTCCATCACCGACATCAACATCAACGGGAAGACGAGTGCCGGGATGGCACGCGCCTTCGACAGCATCGTCCTGCCGGTCCTGAGCCCGCGGGTGCGTTGCGCCTCTCGCAGGCGCACGGCCTGCTCCCGCAGGCGATCGGCGGCATCGAGCGTGGCGACCACGACGAACGCCATGTCGAATCGCCAGCCGCGCGCGATCGCGGCCTGGAGGAACCGGTGGGGATCGAAACTGGTCGCAAACACGAGCGACGCGGTCACGATGGCCGCGAGCCGGAGCCCCTGCTCCAGAGCCCACGACAACCCGGTGGTGGAGAGCGCCACGCCGAGGACCACGGTTGTGCGGGGCTCATCACCCATCACTCCATGCATGATGAGGAGCAGGATCCAGAACGGCGCGCACACCGCGATGCCGAGCGCTACGCCGCGTGCGCCACCGGTCGCCACCGCGATCACGACGGTCACGATGTAGACCAGGAGCGTGCCCGCCGGCGGCGGCGCGAGGATCGCCGTGGCCGCAAGAGCGAGGGCCACCGTTGCCGGTGTGAAAGGATGGGCACGACGGGCGAGACTGGTCACCGGCCCACTGCGCGGGCTGCGAGGGGAAACCGACCGAGAATCCGCAGCGGGAGCGAGCGGAGCAGGATCCCGAGCAGGATGAACGAGATCGTCTTGTCGAGAATGTCGGTCAGCAATGAGGCTGTGGTGACCGCCGCAGCGAGCGAGAACCCGGCTGAGCGGAAGAGTGCCCCCACTGCGGTGACGCCAGTGGCCGTGACGCCGCCAAAGAGGAAGTACGAGATCGCGGCCGACGTCAGGCCGCACGCGACGCCGCAGGCCGCGCCCCAGGCCGCACTCCGCGACGTGTTGCCGAAGCCGCCGCGTGCGGCCGCGAGTGCCGCCAGCGCCGCGATCAGCCACTGGATCGGCGTGAATGCCAGCCACACGTATCCGCGAAGCATCCCCGACAGCAGTTGGCCGAGGGTACCGACCAGGAGGCCGCCGCTGAGTCCGTCGAGGACCGCCACCAGCGAGGTGCCGAGGGTGTCGAGGTACACCGGAAGGGCCAGTTCGCTCGCCACCTGGCCCACCACCAGGTTGATCGCAACGGCTGTCGGAATGAGCGCGAGGAGACGTGGCGACATGTCGAGCGTGGCTCCCGGGGTGCGGGGTCGGTAGAATCTATGCTCATTCAACCCGGATTCTCGTGATGCGCACCACGCTCCTCCTCTCGCTCCTCGCTCCACTCGCCGCCGCACCGCTCGCCGCACAGGGCGGGGACCGCGCACCGAGCACGACCCCGGCCGCGTCATCGGGATACGGCGCGTATTTCGGTTCGCGGCCCAGCATGGACGAGGGCGGCGGTGGCGTACTGATTGAAGCGGTCACCACCGGTTCACCCGCGGACAAGGCTGGTGTGCGCCCCGGCGATGTGCTCGTGAAAATGGGGAAGCGCGACATGGTCGACCTTGCGGCGATGACCGAAGTGCTGCGCACCCACAAGGCGGGCGATACCCTCGCCGTGGTGGTGCGACGCGGCTCCGATACGCGCACCCTCCAGGTCGTGCTCGGCGTGCGCCCATGAGCGCCGTGCTCGATGCCGAGCGCGTGGTGACCCGTCTTCGGGCCGGGTTCAATCATGGCGTGCCGCGCGTACAGCTTCTCACCATGGCCGCGGAGCTGATTCGCGAATCCGGTGTGCCATACACCTCGGTTTATCTCTACATGCTGCACGGCGACGACCTCGTGCTCGAGGCATGGAGTGGACGTGAGACCGAACACGTACGGATTCCCGTGGGACAGGGTGTGTGCGGCACCGCGGTCGCCACCGGCGAGGACCAGAACGTTCCGGATGTGCAAGGTCGGGAGAACTACATCGCATGCAACCTGTTCACGAAGTCGGAACTGGTGGTGCTGATCCGGCGCGGTGCCCAGATCCTGGGGCAGATCGACGTCGATTCCGACCAGGTTGATCCGTTCACGGCCGATGAGGAGCGTGCCGTCCGGCAGGTGGCCGAGGCGCTGGCGGTGCTCCTCTGAGCGAGCAGATGCGCCACGTGCGAGGCGTCGAGATCTTCGAGCGCCGCCACGGCGAAGGTCCCGAGGTGATCGTGCTGCACGGCGGACCCGGTGCGCACCACGACTACCTCCTGCCGGGCTTCGACGCGCTCGCGAAGCGGCGCACGCTGGTCTACTACGACCAGCGCGGCGGCGGGCGCTCTCCGGTGGCGCGTGACGCTCCTGTCGGGTGGCGCGAACACGTGGCCGACCTCGAGGCGCTGCGCGACGTGTGGGGGCTCGACACGCTCCATCTTTGCGGATACTCCTGGGGTGCGCTCCTGGCGATGTTGTACGCCATCACGCACCCGAACCGGGTTGCGTCGCTCGCGCTGGTATCGCCTGCGCCCGCGGCGCGGCAGGAACGCGAGGAATACGAGGCCGTGCTGGCAGTGCGCAGCAGCACACCCGAGATCCGGGCCGCGCGGGACGCGCTGCAGCAGGAGGGACTTCGGGCAACCGACCCGGCGGCGCATGCGCAGCGTCTCTTCGAGCTCGCGGTCGCCGGCTACTTTCATGATCCCTCGCGCGCTGGCGACCTGACGCCGTTCCGCGTCACGGGCCGCACCCAGCAGCAGGTGTGGGAGTCCATGGGCGACGATTTCGATCTGCGTCCCGCGCTGCGCGCACTCAAGGTCGACGCGATCGTGGTGCATGGCGATGACGATCCGATCCCGGTGTCGACGGCAGCGGCCACGGCTGATGCGCTGGGCGCACCGCTGGTCGTGCTCGAGGACTGCGGACACGTCCCGTATGTCGAGGCCCTCGACGCGTTTGTGGCGGCGCTCGACCCCTTCCTGCCGCACGCGTGACGTCCGGGCGTGTTCACCCGTTCAACTTGGTGTTCGACGGGATCGCCGACGAGCGATTCCCGGCCATTCGCGACGTGCTGGGCGATGCGATTGATCTCGATGCATTCCTCGTCACCCATCCAGCGATCGAATTGCTTCACGAACTGCGACCCGACGAGGGACTTGGCGAGGCGATTGATGATTTCGTGCGCTTCGTGCATGCCGGATTCCGGTTCTGGGTTGCCGGGTCAACAACGGTCGAGCTTGACCGCCAGGCGACCGAGCGCCTCTGCGTTGGTGATTGGCGGTCGCGGCCGGAGGGGACGGCGTTGCCAGGCGCGATGTACATTCAGGTCGCGCCCCGGGTCATCTGGGCGCAGCTCGAAGACGAGGCGGCATTTGAGCCGCTCGATGGCTGGTTCGCCCTGGGCGAGGGAGAGATCCGCCATGTGGTGGGATGCTTCGGCGTTCACCCCGACCGACCGGGCCTGTCGGTAATGTCCGTGGACGAACAGCCCACGCAGCACCTTCGGCGCAACGATGGCACACCGCTGTTCAGTCCGACGATGCCCGGGGGTGAGGCCGCCGGACTGCATGCCATCAGCGGACCCGACGAGCTGGCACTGCTGGCCGAGCGGGCCGACGTCATGAGGGAGGGGGGTTGATGGCTGCGATGATGGACCGTACCGGCGTCGCACGATCGCTGGAGCAGATCGCCTCGTATCTCGAACTCAACGGCGAGAACCCGTTTCGGGTCCGCGCATTCAATGGCGCGGCCAAGACCGTCCTCGGCTTTCCGGCCGAGCTGGACGTCGCACTCGCCGATGGAAGTCTTGCCAAGGCCAAGGGAATCGGGCCTGCGATCCATCAGGTCGTGAGCGAACTGGTCACCACCGGACGATCGGAGTTGCTTGAGCAACTACATGAAGATGTACCAGCTGGATTGGTCGAGATGCTTGGCATTCCAGGCCTTGGCGTGGCCAAGATCCGGTTGATTCACGAAGTCCTTGGCGTCGAGTCGATTCCCGATTTGGAGGCCGCGGCGGTAGACGGTCGGCTGGCACATCTGCCGCGCTTCGGCGCCCGGACTGCGGAGAAGATCCTCAAGGGAATCGCATTCCTGCGGCAGGCCAGCGCGTGGCGGCTGAGTCACCACGCCGGCGATGAGGCCGAGGCCCTTCGCGCCGGCCTCGCTGGCCTGCCGCATGTCCTGGCGGTCCATGTCGCGGGCGATGTGCGCCGCCGCCTCGAGATCGTCCAGGAGATCGTGATGGTACTGGTGGCGGATGTATCGCCCGCCGAAGTCTTCCGACAGCTCGCGACGATGCCCGGCGCACGCGAAATCGCCGGTCAGGACGAACGACGCGCCACGCTTCAGCTCGCCGGAGGCAGCAGTGTGCAGGTAGTCGTGACGCCCCCGCAGAACCTGGGCGCCGTCCTGGTTCAGGCAACCGGCACTGACGCCCATCTCGTCGCGCTGGCGGCGCATGCCAAGGCGCGCGGGTTCAACCTCGCCGGAGCCGCACTCTGGGAAGGGAGCCGGTTCATCCCGACTCCAACGGAAGAGGCACTCTACGGCGCACTCGATCTGCCGTGGATTCCCCCGGAACTCCGTGAATCAGGGGCCGAGATTGCCAGACCGGTGCCGACGCTCCTGGATCGCGGCGACCTGCGCGGTTTCCTCCACTGCCACACCAACTATTCCGACGGGACTCCGACGGTGGCGCAACTTGCGGAGGCGTGTCGCGCCGCCGGGTACGAGTATGTCGGGATCACCGATCACTCGCGCGCCGCCGCATATGCCGGCGGGCTCACGCCCGACGACCTTCAGCGGCAATGGGATGAGATCGACGCGGTCAACGCGCGCGCGCCCGGGATCCAGGTCCTCAAGGGGATCGAGAGCGACATCTTGGTCGATGGCGCCCTCGATTACCCCGACCACGTCCTTGCCGGTTTCGACTTCATCATCGCATCGGTCCACTCGCGTTTCACCATGAGTGAGCAGGAGATGACCGACCGCGTATGCCGGGCGATGACCTGTCCGTACATGACGATTCTCGGACACCCCACCGGTCGGCTGCTGTTGGCGCGCGAGGCGTATGCGATCGACCTCGACCGGGTGTTCGAGACTGCTGCGGCCAACGGTGTGGCAATCGAGATCAATGCCGATCCGCATCGACTCGACCTTGACTGGCGCGTGCTCGGACGTGCCCGCGCCGCCGGGGTGACCATCTCGATTGGCGCCGATGCCCACAACGTGGGCGGCCTCGGCTACGTCGACTACGGGGTGGGCATCGCGCGAAAGGGAGGTCTCGGCGCGGCCGACATCCTCAACTGCCGTGGCGTTGACGCCTTCCTGGGGTTCGCGGCCGGGCGCCGCGTGGGCGCGTAGGCGCCGCCACGGCCGATGCCGCGTGAATCGAAGCGGGCGCGCCAGTCGCGCGCCGTCGAGATCCTGGCCCGACTCCGCGCCGAGTATCCCGATGCGCATTGCGAACTCGATCACACCGACCCATATCAACTCGTTGTTGCGACGATCCTCAGCGCACAGTGCACTGACGCGCGCGTCAACATGGTGACGCCGGAGCTCTTTCGTCGCTGGCCCGAGGCGGCGTCGCTCGCATCGGCGTCGCAGGACGACGTCGAGTCGGTGATCCGGTCCACCGGTTTCTTTCGCAACAAGGCGAAGAACCTGATCGGGATGGCGCGGGCGCTGGTGGCGGAGCACGGCGGCGCAGTGCCTGCCGCCATGGATCAGTTACGCCCGCTCCCCGGGGTCGGGCGCAAGACCGCCAACGTCGTGCTCGGCAACGCATTCGGCATCAATGATGGGATCACGGTCGACACCCACGTCACCCGGCTTTCCACCCTCCTTCGCTTCGCGACGGCGAAGACCCCGGAACGTATCGAGGAGGAGCTGATGCCGCTCTTCCCCCAGGATGACTGGACCCTCATCAGCCATCTCCTGATCTGGCACGGTCGGCGGGTGTGCATCGCCAACCGCCCGCGCTGCAGTGTCTGCGTGCTGAACGACCTCTGTCCGTCGGCGCGCGTCCGCACGATGTGAGGGCCGCGGCAAGGCGTTCGCTCGCCACCCGTTATGTTTGCCTCCCCAACCCTCAACCGGACCGAAGTCATGAAGACCGCCACGATCGAGACCGAGAAGGGAACCATTGTCGCCGAGATGCACGACGCGGATGCGCCCGGCACGGTGGCCAACTTCGAGAAGCTGGCCAACAGCGAATTCTATGACGGGACGCGCTTTCACCGCGTGATCCCGAACTTCGTCATTCAGGGTGGTGATCCGCTCACCCGAACCGCCAACCATCCGCGGGCGGGAACCGGTGGACCGGGCTACACGATCAAGTGCGAGACAGCGACCAGCAAGCACAAGCACGTCGCGGGCACGATGTCGATGGCCCACGCCGGCAAGGACACCGGCGGCAGCCAGTTCTTCATCGCGCACTCGCCGCAGCCGCACCTCGACAACGTGCACACCGTGTTCGGGCAGGTGACGTCGGGCATGGACGTCGTGAACGCGATTCGTCAGGGTGACGTCATCACGTCGATCCGGGTGAGCTGACCCATCCAGGTCGATCTGGCGCTGCTCTGCGATCATGCCCTGATCGACCAGCAGGGAAAGCTGTCGGTGCTGGGCATCTGGCGGCACATCGTCGTCGGACAGTTTCCCTCGGTGCACCCGAGGGCACACCTGGTGCTGCAGGTACGCGGGCGCCGCACCGAGCTGGGCACCTACGCACTTGCGGTGCTGCTGCACGACCCGTCCGGCGCGCTGCTCATCGAGCAGTCGGGCACGATGCAGGTGAACGAGCCGCCGGCCGGGGTGGTGGACCTTGAGTCGCCCGCGATCCTCGTGTTCGACCTCCCGCTGCCAATGGCGGGAGAGTATGCCTTCGTGGTTCACCTCGACGGGAGCGAGGTGGCCCGCGTCCCCTTCAAGGTGTCGGCTACGCAGTAGTTTGGGGGATGTCAGACTCCCGCTGGACCCCCGACCGGGCCGCCGTCCTGATGGAATCGTGGACCGCGTCGCCCGCACTGCGCGCGCACATGTGGGCGGTTTCCCATTCGATGCGCCACATGGCGCCCCGCCACGACGCTGATCCCGATTATTGGGCGGTCGTCGGCCTGCTGCACGACTTCGATTACGAGCGCTTTCCCAATCCTGATCGCGCCCCCGACGCCGAGCACCCTACCGCGGGAGTCGCCGAACTTCGGGCACAGGATTTTCCCGAGGACGGTTGCGAAGCGATCCTCGGACACGCCAGCTACACTGGTGTGCCGCGCACCACCGATCTTGCACGGGTTCTCTTCGCGGTCGATGAGCTCGCCGGATTCGTCGTGGCGTGCGCCCTGGTGCGCCCATCGCGCTCGCTCGGGGACCTCGAGGCACCGAGTGTATTGAAGAAACTCAAGGACAAGGGATTCGCGCGGGGCGTGAGCCGCGACGATGTGCGCTCGGGTGCTGAGGAACTCGGTGTTCCGCTCGACGCACTGGTGCGTGACGTGATCATGGCGCTTCGACCCCATGAGGCCCAGCTCGGGCTCGGCGCAGAGGGGTGAGCGGGCCCGGCGAGCTTGCGGTGGGCTCGGATGTCTTCGAGCGGGCGATCGAGCGCGCTGCCGGCGCCCCGGGAATCCCGGGCAACCGCGTCGCGATGCTCGTCGACGGCCCAGAGACATATGACGTGATGCTCGAGCAGATTGCCGCTGCAGAACAACGGATCCATCTGGAGCAGTACATCCTTGCGGGCGACGCAACCGGTGAGCGGTTTGTTGCGGCGCTCGAGGCGAAGGCGCGCGAGGGCGTGAAGGTGCGCGTGCTGTACGACTGGGTCGGGTGCATCCTCACGCCACGGCGGATCTGGCGCCGGTTGCGCGCCGCGGGCGCGGAAGTGATCGCGTTCGGGATCCCGCGGTTTCGTGATCCCCTGCTGATCGTGGCCCGTGACCACCGCAAGGTGCTGGTGGTCGACGGCAAGCGGGGCGTCACCGGCGGGCTCTGCATCGGTGATGAATGGATGGGTGATCCGGCGCGGCAGCGGCTGCCGTGGCGCGACACCGCGATCGCGATCGATGGTCCCGGTGCGCGGGCGCTCGACCAGTCGTTCCGCCGGGCGTGGGTATTCGCGGGGGGCGCGCCTCCGGACGATGCCGGCGAGGTGGGCGCGGACGTACCAGCATGTGGTGAGACAACTGTTCGAATCGTGGCCACCGAGCCGGGCCGCGAGCGGGCGTTTCGTACCATCGACCTCATGCTCGCTGCTGCCCAGGAGAAGGTGTGGGTCACCGAGGCGTACCTCGTCGCACCGCAGCGGCTTTATGAGGCGTTCAAGGACGCGGCCCGCGCCGGCACCGACGTTCGGATGGTCCTGCCCGGGCACAGCGACCTCAGGGTGGTGCGCAACCTCTCGCGGATCGGCTATCGTGGCCTGATGAGCGCGGGCGTGCGCCTCTGGGAGTGGGATGGTCCGATGCTGCACGCCAAGACGATCGTGGTCGATGGACGATGGGTGCGGATCGGGTCGAGCAACCTGAATCCCTCCTCGCTGCTCGCCAACTGGGAAGTTGACGTGCTGGTGGAGGATGTCGAGCTCGCCATGGCCATGGAACGCCAGTTCCTGGGCGACATCGCCGGGAGTCGGGAGGTGATCCGCAAGCCGCGGATCATCCCCGAGATCTTCGGCCGTACCGTCCCCCCATCGCTGGCTCGTGAGCATCCCAATGCCCCGGGCACCTCACCGCACGTGCCCGGGGGGCGGGAGCGGCGTCGGCGCGCGATCACTGCGCTTTCCGGGCTGGTCAGGGGTGCCCGTGCGGCCCTCTTCGGTCCGCTCGCGGCGGTCTTGCTCCTCGCTGCAGTGAGCTTCACCGTCTTCCCGTACTTCATGGCCTGGGTGGCGGCGGTGCTTTGCGCGGGGCTCGGCACCATGGCCCTGGTGCGTGCCCTGGGCCACCGGGATCGTGGATGAGACTCAACCTGGCCCGGACTGCCTGCGTATGACTGGCGTGGACGAAGCCGCAATCGCCGCCCGCGCGGCCGGGGGTGATGCCGACTCGTTCGGAGTCCTGATCGAGGCGCATGCGCCGATGGCCCGGCGAGTCGCCTTCACCATCCTGCAGGACCACGAAGATGCCGACGACGCGGCCCAAGAGGGATTTCTCTCCGCGTGGCAGGCGATCGGGCGATACGACCAGCGCCGGGCGTTCCGGCCGTGGCTGCTGCAGATCGTCGTCAACGCCGCCCGCGACCTGCGCCGACGTCGGCGAGTGCGGACCACCGAGCAGCTCGATCATGTGTCGGCACCTTCGCGGGATGATCCGGCGCGCGAGGCGGGGGCGCTCGACCTGGGGGACCGGCTTCGCAGTGCGCTGGCGACGCTGCCCGAGCGCCAGCGGCTGGCGGTGGTGCTGTTCGACGCCGAGGGATATCCCCAGGCGGATATCGCGAAGATGCTCGGGATTCCCGAGGGTACGGTGAAGTCGGATGTGTTTCATGGGCGCCGTGCATTGCGCAAGGTGCTTGAATCAGTGAAGGAGGAGTGGGATGAGTGATCTGTCGCCGTTTTCGGCGTCGCGTGACGAGGAACTGGGCGGGCTGCTGCGCGATGCCCTCGCGCCGCATCACGACGCGGCGTTCGTGACGCGAGTGCGGGCGCGGCTCACCAGCCAGCAGAATGGCTGGGAGGAAGACCTTGCCCGGTGGTTCTGGCAGGGGCTGGCTGCGGCATCGGTTGCGATCGCCGCCGTCGGCTACGCGATGGCCACGTCTGCAACGCCACAGCAGGGTGAAGCGTCGGTTGCAATCGAGCTCCTCAACGGGACACGTCCCGGTGCAGAGGTCATCCTCGCCTCGTTCTCGGTGGGACGATGATCCGCTCACGCAACCGCGCTTTCGTCCTGCTCGCAGCCGCCTTTTCGATTGGCCTGCTGGTGGGCGGCACGATCCTGATGGCAGCCACGCGAGCCGGCAAGGCCGACTTCCTGTGGCGCGGAGAGCGCCGGGATATGCGCGGCGGCGGTTCGGGCGTCAGCGGACCGGCCGCCTGGATCGCCCGGGAGCTCGACCTCACCGCGGCAACGCGGGACAGCGCGGACGCCATCTACCGCCGGATGGCTGTCGAGATGGATTCCCTGCGTACCCGGATCCGGCCCCAGGTTGATTCGCTGTACGAGATCATCCGTCCCGACGTCGAAGCCCGGCGCCAGCAGATGCGCACCGAGATCCGTGCGCTCCTTACGCCGCCTCAACGGGAAAAGTATGACTCGATCGTCACGAAGGATGATGAAAATCGCCGCCGCGGGCGGGAGCAGGGCCAGCGCTATACCGGGGGTGGGCGTGGTTCGCGCTAGCTTCATCGCCGTCCTGTTCTTCCTCGCATCGATCGCACCGCTCACGGCGCAGGCGCGCGCCGAGCGTGGGGTGACGCTGTCTGACGCGATCGCCCGCGCGCGTGCGGTCACGCCCAACGTGGTGTCCGCCACCGGTGCAGTGCGTAGCGCCGAGGTGGCGGTGCGCTCGGCGAAGTGGCAGTTCCTGCCTCAGGTCACGGTGACCCCGCAGGCAACGCTGGCGCTGAACTCCGGCCAGTCACGGGTCGACCCCATCACTGGCGAGATCATCAGCGGCAACTCGAGCAACCCGAGCTACGGCGTCGTGGCACAGGCCGACATGAACCTCTTCGACGGCTTCGGGCGCAGCTTCAGCCTGAAGGCGGCGCGGGCCCGTGAAGTGGCGGCCGATGCGAACCTGGTGGCCGCACAGTTCGCCAGCGCGCTCAACGTGACCAACGCGTACTTCGACGCCCTCGCCAACCAGGAGCTCCTCAAGGTCAATGAGGCCGCGGTGCTTCGGGCGGAGGAACAGTTCCGGGTCGCGTCCGCGCGGCTCCAGACCGGCGCCGGCCAGCGCACCGACTCGCTCACGGCACTGG
>JACDBX010000111.1 GCA_013694695.1 Gemmatimonadales bacterium
GGGCGGGGGGGCGCGGCATACTGCCTCTGGGTTGGAACAACTCCGTGGATGAACCGATGAAGGGGGACGGCATAGGATATGCCCCCTACAATTCGCTGTCAACGGACCCCAACCCCGTGCAGGAAAAACTCTAACGTGCTGCCGAACCCGGCGCTTTGGCGAGTTGCCCAGCCCGCGGCACGCTAGCCCATCCGTTTACTCGCGTGCGCCTTCGCAATCGCCCCGATCAGCGGTGCCGGATCAAACCGCACCGGGTCGGTGCATGGCAACCCGGTCTCGCGCGCCGCGTCGTCGCATGCCTTCCGCGCAGCCGCCTCGCCCAAGTCGTAGGTGTTCATCGCGATGCCGATCACCTTGGTCGGGTGCACCGCGCTACCGAATTCCTCGTACCATTTCACGTACTGTGACAGCGGCGGGATCTTGAGCCACGACGCATTCCGGTAGTCACCGATGTACTCGCGGCTCGCCTGATGGCAGAGGATCATCGCATCGGGGCACGAGCCGTGGAGCAGGCCGAGCGTGACGCCGCTGTAGCCCGGGTGGTTGATGCTCCCCTGCCCCTCCACCAACACGACATCCGCCCCTTCGGCGCCCTGCACCGTGATCCGCTCGGCGGCACCGGCAATGAAATCGGCGACCACCGCGTCGACCGCGATCCCCCAGCCCTCGATCATCATCCCGGTCTGCCCGGTGGGGACAAATCGCGTCTTGACGCCAGATGCATTGAGCTTGTCAACGAGCTGGAGCTGCGCCGTCATCTTCCCGACGTTGCAGTCGGTCCCCACGGTGAGCACCACCAGCGCATCGACCTGCTTGGCCAGTCCCGATGCCACAGGGAGATCGGCAGGCGGACGCCGGATGTCGACGATCGTGCCGCCGTGCTCGCGCGCCGCCTTTGCCAGCAACGGGTCATCAGCGAGGAAAGTGTGCAACCCGCTCACCACACCGCAGCCAGCTTCAAGCGCCTCACGCAGCCACTCACGCCATGCTTCGGGGAGCCGGCCACCCTGTGGCGCGATTCCCACCAGCACCGAGTTGGCGCCCAGCGCGAGGCCTTCTGCCATGCTCGCTACCACGGGGGTGTCGCCCCCAAACCCAAGCACGTCCTGCACGGTCTTTCCGGAGAGCTGCCGATCGAGCACCGCTACCACCCGGTCGGGTTGGTAGCGGATGATCGAGTTCGCGGTCTTCGACGTCATCGGGCCGAAGTCGCCATCGGCCAAAATCAGGTGTCGCGGTGCGTTCACGGCGTACCGATCTCCCCGTCACGCGGCTTGCCGCCCTGGCCGATCTGCTTCGGTGTCTCGGTGGTGCCCGCCTTGAGCGCGCCCATCTTCGCCTTGAGTTCAAGCAATTGCTGGTCGGAGCTGCCGTGGTACTCGAGCTGCTCGAACTCCTTCATCAGGTTGTCGCCAGTGAACTCCTGCTGCAGCTCGGCGGCAGCCAAAGCCTTGCGCTCGTTGTTCTCGATCTTCTCCTGCATCCGCTCGAACGACTCGAACGCGCTCTTGTCGCCCATCCCCGACAGCGTGTCCTGGATCCGCTGCGTTGCCTCGGCGCGGCGCGCGCGGGCCACGAGAATGTTCTTCTTGCGCTTCGCCTCCTCGATCTTGTCGTTGAGCTGGCGGAGCGACTGCTTGAGGGCCTCGGTTTCGGTCTTGCTCTTTGTCCAGGTCTCGTGGAGCTGCTGTGCGCCCTGCAGCGCCTCGTTGTAGCGCATCAGCGCCTGCTTGGCGAGGTCGTCGCGGCCCTCCTGCACGGCCAGCATGGCGCGCCGCTCCCAGTCCTCCGCCTGCTTCTTCATCGCCTGCGCGTCGGATTCGAGCTTCTTCTCGTCGGCGATCGCCTGCGCCACCTGCTGGCGGGCCTTGTCGAGCTGGGTGCGCATATCCACGATCAACGTCGTCAGCATCTTCTCGGGATTCTCGGCCCGGGAGATGAGGTCGTTGAGGTTCGAGCGCACCATCGTCGCGAAACGTTCAAACATTCCCATCGTGGTCACCCCTCCCGGTACGGCGCGAGCGCGCTCACGTGTGACGCGAGAGCGAGCGAGAGCGAATCGACGCTCGCCTCGAACTCGGTGAAGTCGAGATCAGCCAGCAGCAACGCATCGGTCAGCACCACCACGTCACCCTCCAGGCCATATGAGCCGTGGACCAGGTCGCGGGCATTGTACTCCAGAAGCTGGCGCGACATCGCTGCCGCTCGTGTGGGATCCGCCGGAATCGGCATCACCCGCACCCGCATGACCAGCACTGGCGGCGCATAGTGCACCACCAGCTCCGCATCCTCGTTGGTTCGCACAAGCCACATGTCCTCTGCGACCGACTCGACGCTCAAGTCGAGGCGATCGAGGTAGGCCTGCACGTCCTCACACGTCGTCATCGAGACTCCTCCGGCCCGGCGAACCGGGTATTGGTGATCGGGAAACGTAGTGCGGGCCACGACGCCCTCCAACGCAGGCGCGACGTCACGGTGCGCCGGGCTGGTCCGGACGACTCGCCAGCAATCGCTCGGCGAAATCAGTGCGCTCTTCCAGCTCGGCCAAGCGACCGCGGAGTTCATCAAGCTCGGCGTACACCTCAGCCGGGACATCGAGCACGCCCGTTTCATGCACCGCGTGACCCGTGATCCGGTGGGCCAGTGCCTGGCCCACGGCGCTGCGGGAAAAAACCCAGAGCCCGCCCAGCGTCATTCCCCAGATCGGGATCGCCGCCGGGCCAAGAATTCCGGTGACCGCGACCAGCCCGGCCATGAGGAAGAGCGTGGGCCAGCCGAGCCCCATCGGATCGGTGCGGTGGGCGTCATCGCGGCTCATTCACGCTCTCCGTGTTGGCGCCCTTGACCAGCATACGCTCGGCGAAATCGAGCCGCCCTTCAAGCTCCATCACGCGCGACTGCTCGAGCGAGAGCTCATGCAGACGCGCCTCGATGTCCTCGACGCGCATCACCAGCTGGTCGTCGGGAAGGGCATCGCGTTCATCGTCGAGCATTCGGGCGATCGCGCGACCGATCGAGCTGCGGACGAATCCCGCAAGCAGCACCATCCCCGCCGCGAGGACCACCAGCGGCATCGGATTGCTTGCGTGCTCCGACTGGTCGAGCACCACCATCAGGAAGGTGAAGGCTGCCGCGACGATTCCCGCCGTCAACAGGATCCCGAGGCCCCTCGATCGTCCGCCGCTCATGATTCCTCCGTGACCGGCAGCGCGCCGGGCTTGGCCTGCGTCAGCAACCGTTCCGCGAAATCGACACGCTCCTCCAGTTCGGCAAGGCGGATGAACTGGTTGTCGACCTCGCCCGACGTGAGCGCGCGATTCTCGATATCCGTCAGCCGCGCCTCGAGGGCCACGATGTGCACGTCATCCGAGCCGCCGCGGCCCTCGATCCGTCTGGCGAACGCCTTGATCAGCGGTGTCATCGCCGCCCAGAATGCGACTTGTCCGACACCGATCGCGATCCAGAATGCGAAATCGCCGACGCCATCCCCCATCAGGGTTGCTCCTGACCGGGCAACTGCGCATGCTGACGCTGCGTCAACAGGCGTTCCGAGAAATCGAGGCGATCCTCCGGCTGCATCATGTCAGCCCCTCGGTCCGGGAGGAGCCCGCTGCCTGGTCCGCACCTTTCGCGAGCAGGCGCTCCGCGAAGTCGACTCGTTCATGCAGTTCGGTCATGTCGGCACGTAGGCGATCAAGCTCATCCCAGACCGCGTGATCGGGCTCGGGGTTCGCCAGCGGCTGGGGGCCGTGCCGCAGGCGATCAGCGAAGGCCCGGCCTACCGGCGACACCGCCAGCAGGAAGAGCGTACCGCCGCCAAATATGAATGTGATCGCGAGGATGTCTTCCACGAGTCCCAACTCCCGAATCGAAGTGAACAGGAAGACTTACGCAGCTCGCCGCGCCGATGTTTCAGTCGGAAACAACCTACTTCCGGGGCTTGAGCTGGACCAGCCGCTCCCGAGCCAGCCGCCGTCCGGTTGGCGTCGCGGCGAGCCCGCCACCAGCGGTTTCCCGGTACCTGACGTCCATGTCGCGGCCGATCTGCCCCATCGTGTCGACCACCTCATCGACCGGGATCGGGAAGGCGACCCCTGCCAGCGCCATCTCGATGCCGGCGAGCGCCATCGCCGCGCCGGTGGCATTGCGGTAGACACACGGCACCTCGACCAGCCCGCCGAGCGGGTCGCAGACCAGGCCGAGCGTTCCCTGCATGGTGAGCGACACGGCGTGCATCGCTTGACGGGGAGTTCCACCGAGAAGCTCGACCCCGGCTGCGGCAGCCATCCCCGCCGCCGCGCCGGTTTCGGCCTGGCACCCACCTTCGGCGCCTGAGAGCGAGGCGCGCACCGCCACGACGGCGCCCACCAGGCCGGCTGTGGCCAAAGCACGCACCATCGCGTCGTCATCCAGGTTGTGCCGCCCGGCCAGTCCGAGAAGGACGCCGGGAAGGACTCCGGCGCCGCCTGCGGTCGGTGCGGCGACGATCACGCCCATCGCTGCGTTGACCTCCTGCACAGCAAGCGCCGCGGATAGTGCGTCGGTGAACACCGTGCCGGCGAGCGGCCCGGTCCCGTTGCGCAGCTTCGCCGCATCTCCGCCGACCAGCCCCGACACTGAGTAAAGATCTCCCTTGAGGCCACGTTCGACGGCGCCGCGCATCACGTCGAGCGCGCGCTGAAGCCCGTGCTCAACCTGTTCGCGGGTGCGAAGCCCACCAGCGGCCTCGGTTTCGAGGGCAAGCTCACCCAGCGACACGCCTGCCGCTTCGGCGGCCTCGACGGCTTCCAACAATGAATCGTACATCAGGACACTCGCTCCACGACTCGCAATGTTTTCACCGCCTTGATCGCGCGGATCCGTTCCAGCGCGTCTGGCGTCGGAGGCGAGTCGAGTTCGTAGATGTGAATGGCATCGCCGCCCTTCTGGCGCCGCGACACCCGCATGGTTGCGAGATTCACCGCTCCCTCCGACAGCGCCGTGGCCACCGACGCGACGATCCCCGGCTCATCATGCGCCACAACCACCAGGGTGGGATAGGTGCCGGTGATCTCCACAGGGAAGTTGTCGATCGCGGTAACGAGGATCCGCCCGGCACCCAGCGATGATCCGGTCATCACCGCGCTGCGTCCTTCACGCCGCACCGTGATCCTCGTGGTGTTCGGATGGTGCTCGCCACGCAGCTTGGTGTTGTCGAACGTGATCGTCATGCCGGCGCGTTCAGCGTGGTCGAGTGCCTCGCGGATTCGTTCGTCGTCGGGTTGGTAGCCCAGCAGGCCCGCTGCGATGGCGCGGTCGGTGCCGTGACCAGTGCCGGTGCGTGCGAACGAACCGTGCAACTCCACCTTCGCGGTCTCGGGTGTACCGCCGAGAAGGGCACGCGCGATCAGCCCGAGGCGGCACGCGCCTGCGGTGTGCGACGATGACGGACCCACCATCACAGGTCCGATGATATCGAGCAGCGAGACCATCAGGCCACCAACTCCGCGGATCGGATCGCTTCGAAGGACACCCCGATTTCGGTATCGTCGTCGCCCCCAACCTGCAGGAACACCTCGTGGGCGGTGACATGATCATCGACGCTCACCGGCACCCCCGTGACCTCGGTGTCATCGCGCAGCACGAGCCGGACGGGCAGCATGTTCCCATTGGCATAGCCCAGGATCTCGAGGATGGCTTCGGTGGTCATGGTGGGCCCTCCGCGTCAAAAGACGGTGGCGGTCAGGAGGCGCAAGTCGGTCGGGACGGAATGCATCCCTTACCCCTTCAATCTACCCCGATCGCCCGCTGAAAGACCTCCGCGCGAACCCGTGCCGAACACGTCCTGCGAGCGAGCGAGCGCCTGGACGGCATCGAGGAGGCCATCGAGCTCACTGCGCGCCTTGCGGACGGCGTGCCGATATGCAAGGCGCATCCCGCCGAGCGAGAGGCCGCCGACAAGCGCCAGGATGGCGGCGCTGAACGGCAGGGCGAAGAGGAGTGCCCCCTCAGCGATCCCGATCCCGATCCCGATCGATGCCCCCACCGACCCGAGTCCGGCACCCATCCCGAATCCGAATTTCGCGTTCTTCCCGATGCCGCCCCTCACATCAGTGGTGATCACCAGCTCGCATCGCCTGGGATCGCCGGGCAGCGCATGGAGCGTCACCCGCAGCAGCGTGGCGCCGACGCTGGAGAGGTGATAGCGCAACATGTTCACCCCGGCGGCCGTGGTCATGTAATCACTCATGGTCATCGGCCGGCTCAGGAACGTGAGCACCCCGCCATCGAGGGGGTGGCCGCCAACCGTGTCACGGAACAGAAGGTTATGGGGGGCCGCTGGGAGTACCTGGCCGACGGCATCGAGCACCTCGCGCGGGCTCGCGCCGATTACCCGCGACACTCGCAGCGATTGCTCCACGTTGCCCAGTACGAAGCGGTCGAACTTCGAGCCGCCTGCCTCCATCCTTGCTGGCAGCGCTGCTTCATCGTCGGGAAGCTCGGCGAGTGCCAGGTGGACGAACTCTTCGGCGATGCCCGCCTCGACCGCTGCCGCCTCCACGTCGCCCATCCGGTAGCCGCTGGTGGGCGATGAGGAGTGCATGCCGGTCGCAAACTCTTCCGCCTGTGCGGTGCGTTCCCGCACCCGTCGTGAAGCATCAGCCTGAAGCTGCGCCGCGCGAAGCCAGATTGCCTTGGCCGAGGCCTCATCGAGAACGCGCTCGGGGGCAGCTTGCGGGCCGCTCTGGACCTCACTCAGCGCCGCCACCAACGCTTCGGCCAGCGCTTCGCCGCTGGGGTACCGCGCGGCGGGGTCCTTCGCCAGGCACTGCTCCACCACCGCCACCAGCGGTGCCGGCACCGTGGGCGCCACGTCGCGGAGCGACGGCGCCTCGCGCGTGGCCTGCATCAGCAGCACCGCCGACGCCTGCGGCGCATCGAATGGCAGCTTTCCCGAAAGGAGCTGGTACGCCACCACGCCGAGTGAGTACAGGTCGGCCCTGCCGTCACCGACCTCCCCTGCGACGCGTTCCGGTGCCATGTAGTGCACCGAGCCCAGCACCATGCCGTCGGCGGTCATGCCCGTTGCACGCGCGTCACGCGCGATGCCGAAATCGGTGACCATGACACGACCGGTACCACGCTCGATCATGATGTTCTCCGGCTTGACGTCGCGATGGGTGACGCCGCGCGCATGCGCGTACGCCAGCGCCCACGCCACCTCCCGGACGATTCGCACCACGTCGGCCGGCGGGAGTGGGCCCCGCGCCAACAGGCGTTCGGCCGCTGTCTCGCCATCGACGTAGCCCATGGCGAAGAACGCCACTCCGTCGAGCTCGTCGGCGCGGAAGATCGGGACGATGTTGGGGTGCGAGAGCTGCGCCGCGGTCCGCGCCTCGCGGAGGAATCGTTCGCGCAGGTCCGCGTCGCCGGCCATCGCAGGCGGGAGCACCTTCACCGCCACCAGCCGGTCGAGCATCAGTTCGCGCGCCAGCAGGACGATGCCCATGCCACCGCGCCCGAGTTCGCGCTCGATGGCGTACTGCGACGCCAGGCGGGGGCGGAGCGAGTCGACCGTGGTGTCGTTCAACCCAGCACCCGCGCGAGGAAACGTCCGGTATGACTCGCCGCAACCTCCGCCACCTCTTCCGGGGTGCCCTCGGCGAGAATGGCCCCACCACGAACGCCGCCGTCCGGCCCGAGATCGATCACCCAGTCGGCGGTTTTGAGCACATCGAGATTGTGTTCGATCACGATCACGCTGTTCCCCTTCCCGACAAGTCGGTGGAGCACGTCGAGCAGGAGTCGCACATCCTCGAAGTGCAGCCCCGTGGTCGGCTCGTCGAGGATGTAGAGCGTGCGGCCGGTGTCCCGCTTCGAGAGCTCGGTGGCGAGCTTGACGCGCTGCGCCTCGCCACCAGAGAGCGTCGTGGCGGCCTGGCCGAGATGCAGGTACCCGAGTCCGACATCGTTGAGCAGCCCCAGCTTTTCGGCGATGCGTGTCTGCGCTGCGAAGAAGTCCATCGCCTCTGCGACAGTGAGCTCGAGCACGTCGGCGATGCTGCGACCCTTGTAGCGGACCTCGAGGGTCTCGCGGTTGTACCGCCTCCCCTTGCAGACATCGCACGGCACGTACACGTCGGGAAGGAAGTGCATCTCGATCTTCACGAGACCGTCACCTTGGCACGCCTCGCACCGGCCACCCTTCACGTTGAACGAAAAGCGACCTGGGCCGTAGCCACGCATCTTCGCCTCGGGAAGCTGCGTGAACAGCTCGCGGATCGGCGTGAAGAGGCCGGTGTAGGTCGCGGGGTTCGATCGCGGCGTGCGCCCGATCGGGCTCTGGTCGATCTCGATCACCTTGTCGATGTGATCGATTCCCTCGATCCGCTTGTGCTCTCCGGGAATCACCTTGGCACGATAGAACTGCCGAGCCAGCGACTTATAGAGGATGTCGGTGACCAGTGTCGACTTGCCGGAACCCGATACGCCGGTCACCGCGACGAAGACGCCAAGTGGTACGTCGACGGTGATGTTCCGGAGGTTGTTGGCCTTGGCACCAACGATCCGGAGCATCCGTGCGGGATCAACGGGGCGCCGCACGGGAGGAACGGCGATGCGGAGTTCACCGCGCAGATAACGGGCGGTGAGCGAGTCGGGATGCTTGAGCACCTCGGCCACCGTGCCCTCGGCCACGACCTCGCCGCCAAAGCGACCAGCGCGGGGCCCGAGGTCGATCAGGTGGTCGGCCGCGCGGATGGTGTCTTCGTCGTGCTCCACCACGATGACCGTGTTGCCCAGGTCACGCAGCCCGCGGAGGGTGTCGAGCAGCCGCTCATTGTCACGCTGGTGCAGGCCGATGCTCGGTTCGTCGAGGATGTACAACACACCCACGAGTCGCGACCCGATCTGGGTTGCGAGCCGGATCCGTTGCGCCTCGCCGCCTGACAACGACCCCGCAGGTCGTCCCAGGGTGAGGTACTCCAGGCCCACGTCGCGCAGGAACCGCAACCGCTCGACGACTTCCTTGAGAATCGGGCCCGCGATGTCGGGATCAATCGCGCCCGCGCGGCCGCGGCCGACCGGGATCGATTCGAAGAACGTGGTGGCATCCTCGACAGCGAGTTCGACCACATCGCC
Organism: Gemmatimonadales bacterium; assembly: GCA_013694695.1. Classification (GTDB taxonomy): domain Bacteria; phylum Gemmatimonadota; class Gemmatimonadetes; order Gemmatimonadales; family GWC2-71-9; genus Palsa-1233. The sequence continues at coordinate 9,121 of JACDBX010000111.1, forward strand.
GATGCTCTCGCCGTGAATCAGCACCGCGAGCGATTCCGCCTTGAGCCGCTTGCCCCCACACACGATGCACGGCTGCTCGATCATGTAGCCCTCGAGGCTGTGCCGCACCGCGTCACTCGACGAGTCTTTCCACCGACGCCGGAGGTTCTGCAGTACGCCTTCCCACTCGCCCTCGACCGCACGCCCCTTCCCGCCGTCGGCCACGTACGTCACGCGCTTTCCCGGTGCACCGAGGAGGAGGATCTTGCGGGCCGCCGCCGGGATGTCCTCCCACGCGTCGTGCAGGTTGAAGCCGAAGGTGCGGGCCAGCGTGGGGAGCACGACCTTGCGGAGATAACCGCTGGGCTCTCCCCATGGCAGGACCACGCCCTCGAGGATCGAGATGCTCGGGTCGCCGAGGACGAGGTCGGCGTTCGGAACGCGCGAGGTGCCCACGCCGTGGCATTCCTCGCACGCGCCGAACGGCGAGTTGAACGAGAACTGTCGCGGTTCGAGTTCGGGAAGTGAAAGGCCGCAGGTCGGGCACGCGAAACGTTCCGAGAACATCCGGGTCTCGACTTCCTTGCTCTTGCCCGCGCCGTGTCGGACCACCTCGACCACGCCGTCAGCCACCCGGAGCGCGGTCTCGACCGAGTCGACGAGCCGGCTCCGCTCCGACTCACGCACCACGAGGCGATCAACCACCACTGCGATGTCATGGTTCTGGCGACGGTTGAGTTTCGGAACCGCGCCGAGGTCGTGGGTCTCGCCATCGACCCGTACCCGGGCGTATCCCTGCTTGCGAAGGTCCTCGAAGAGGTCGCGGAACTCGCCCTTCCGACCGCGGACCATCGGCCCCATGACCTCGATCCGTGTGCCCTCGGGCCAGCCGAGCAGCGTGTCGGCAATCTGCCCCGCACTCGATCGGGTGATCGGCGTGCCATCGTCGGGGCAGTGCGGCACGCCGGCCCGCGCCCAGAGAAGGCGCATGTAGTCGTACACCTCAGTGACGGTGCCGACGGTCGAGCGTGGATTGTGTGCCGTGGACTTCTGCTCGATCGAGATCGCCGGCGAGAGTCCCTCGATCGCATCGACGTCGGGCTTCTCCATCAATCCCAGGAACTGCCGGGCATACGCTGACAGCGATTCGACGTAGCGTCGTTGACCCTCGGCGTAAATCGTGTCGAAGGCGAGCGACGACTTGCCGGATCCCGACAGCCCCGTGATAACGGTGAGGGCATTGCGCGGGATCCGCACGGTCACGTTCCGCAAGTTGTGCTCGCGGGCTCCCCGGACGATCAGGTACTCTTCGGCCATAGCCCGGAAGAGTAAGGTCAACGGGGAACGTGGAGCAACGCGGAAACCCCGGATCGGCCCGTTGCTTGCTATCGTTGGGCCCATGAGCTCCTACCGGCCCACCCTTCGCGCCCTCGCGGCGGTCGCCGTGCTCACGGCATGGGGAGGAAGCCTGACGTGGCTGGGCCTGCGCCGCCTCGACGCGGGGGCCACCCCCGATCTCTCGCTCCTCGCATCGCGCCGCCTTGCGCCGGGCGAGGCGCGCTTTGCCGTCCAGATCGGCGACGTCCAGATCGGTAGCGGCGGGCTCACCCTCGACACCCTCTCCCCGGGGTATCGAATCGTCGAGACGCTGACTCTCGAAACCCGTGGTGACACGGCGCTCTCCCGGGCGCTTCGGATGACAGAGACGGAACTGGCTCCCGACCTGACCTTGCGCCAGGTGCGGAGCCGATTCGTGCGCCCCGGACTCTCGCAATCGGGACTCGGACGATATGCCGACGGGCGCCTCACGTTCCGGTACGACAGTGGGGGCACCGGGAGTGCGGTGCTGGATTCCACCACACCCGCCGTCCCGATCGTGGCGCTCGCTTACCAACTCGCTATCCGGGGCGAATTGCGCATCGGGCGGAACGGGAGGGACCTCACCACCGGTGGGTGGCCGAGCGTCGCACGCAATGCATCCTGGAAAGTGACGGGTGACACCACGCTCGTCTTCCCCGACAGCGCCGAGTTCGACCCTCGGACACTCCGATGGAAGGCCGTCCACTGGGACACAGCCCGAGTGGTGCGAATGGTCGTTACCGCCCCGACCGGTCCGTACACCGCATGGGTCGAGCAGAATGGCACGCTGGCGGGCATCGAATACCCGCTCGGCACTCGCTGGATCCGTACCGACTTCAACCTGGCTGTGTCGGCCTTTCGGCGGACACTTGATTCGGGGCGAGACGCGATTCGCTCTGTGCTGCCGCTGATGGAGCCGTATGCGACATCGGTGGTGCGGCGTGATACGGCAACCACGGAGCGACGCTTCCTGGTCACCCGCGCCTCGTCGCGGGAAATAGACCTTGCGGCGCTGGCGCAGCTTGCGGGAGCGCGACAACGCGTGTCGCACGACACCCTGTCGATCGGGCCGACGACATTCGCCGACGGCCTCACCCCGACCAGCGACGTGGCGACCGACCCGCTGGTGCAGCGTGATGCTGCACCCCTGGTGGCGCTGGCCCGGGACGTCTCCCGTTCAGGTGACCGCGCGGCGATCGTGGCGCGGCTGGCGAACGTCGTGGCTGCGAAGGTTGCGCTGGACACTGCTTATGGCGCACCGGTCGACGCGCTCGGATGCCTCCATGCACGGCGCTGCCGCCCCGATGGCATTGCCCGGCTCTTTGTCGCGGTTGCGCGGGAGCTCGGGATCCCGGCACGGTACGTCGTCGGGTTCGCCGCGATTCCCGGCGGCGTGGCGACTCACGCCTGGTCGGAGGTCTGGTACGATGGCGGAGCGGGATGGGTGGCGGTCGACCCCGTCATGGGCCGCGCCGTTGCCAGTACCGCGCTCGTTCGGATCGGATTCGGCGGATCCAGTCATCCCGAGGAACTGCTCACGAGCCTTGCCGATGTACGGCTCATCCCCCTGCCGGACGTGAGGACGCCGTGATCCGACTGCGCCAGGTGAAGAAGATGTACGGCAACTTTGCGGCGGTGCACGGGCTTGACCTGCACATTCGCCGCGGCGAGCTCTTCGGCCTGCTCGGCCCAAATGGCGCTGGCAAGACCACCACGATGCGGATGATCGCCGGGATCGTGGCCCCCTCCGGGGGCACGGTCGAGGTGGGCGGGATCGACATTTTCCGCGAACCGATGCGAGCCAAGGCGATGCTCGGCTTCATCCCCGATCGGCCATTCGTGTACGACAAGCTCACCGGCGCCGAGTTCCTGCGGTTCAACGCAGGGTTGTACGGGCAGGAGGGGCCGAAGGTAGAGTCGCTGATCGACGAACTGCTAGACCTCTTCGAGCTCTCGCGCTGGAAGGACGAGCTCACCGAGTCGTACAGCCATGGCATGAGGCAGAAGCTGATCATCTCGGGCGCATTCGTGCACCGACCGGAAGTCATCGTGGTCGACGAGCCGATGGTGGGCCTCGACCCGAAGAGTGCACGGCTGCTCAAGATTCTGTTCCGTCGTTTCGTCGAGCGGGGAGGCACCGTGCTGATGAGCACCCACACACTCGAGATCGTCGAGGGGTTCTGTGACCGGGTGGGAATCATCCGTCAGGGTGAACTCGCCGCGTGCGGCACGATGGACGAGCTGCGCCAAGACGCGGCCTCCGCGGGCGCCGGACTGGAGGAGCTCTTCCTTCGCCTGACCGGCGAGCATGTCGAGCCGGATCTCGATGCCATCATCGGTTGATTCGCGCCGCGAGCCGGGGGTGTTCCATATCCTCCGCCCGAAGCTGCTGAGCGCCCGCGCCCGGTTCCGCACCAATTCGGATCGCGCACCGCGCGGACGGAATGTCGTGCTTGGCCTCACCGCCCTCGTGGCGCTGGGCGCTGCGTTCGTCATCGCGTTCCGGCTGGTCTCGTACTTCAAGAACGTCCCGGAGATCGGCTCGCTGCTCGCGGGGAAGCTCCTGGGCGTCGCGTTCCTCGCATTCATGTCGATCCTGCTGCTATCCAACCTGGTGGCGGCACTTTCGACCTTCTTCCTCGCGCACGACCTCGACCTGCTCGTGGCCGCGCCGCTCGATTGGGGCCGGTTCTACCTCGCCAAGCTCGGCGAGACGGTGGTGCACTCGTCGTGGATGGTCGCCCTGCTCTCGGTACCGCTGCTCGCGGCGTACATGATCGTGTGGGATGGCGGATGGATGTTCCCGGTGGTGGCGATCAGTGCGCTGGTACCGCTGTTCGTGATCCCCGGCGTGATCGGATCCGCCGTGACGCTGCTGCTGGTGAACATCTTTCCGGCCCGGCGCGCACGTGACCTGCTCGGACTGGTGACCATCCTGGCGGCCGGTGGCCTGGTGCTGCTGCTCCGGCTGGTGCAACCCGAGCAGCTGGCGCGCCCCGAGGGCTTCGCCTCGCTGGTTGACTTCATCTCGGTGCTGCGCACGCCTTCGCACCCGCTGCTGCCGAGCGAGTGGGCGAGTTCGATGCTGATGAACTGGCTCACCCGGATTGCCGACCCGCTGCCGATCCTCCTGCTCTGGACCACTGCAGGTGCGTTCGTCGTGATCGGTGCCGCGCTCCACCGTCGTCTTTACGTCGCCGGCTTTGCGAAGGCGCAGGAAGGTCGCAATGAGGGCGTCCGCAGCGGCCCGATGGGATGGATAGGGCGCCACTCGCTCGGGTGGCTGCGGGTCACGACCCGGGAGTTCGTGCTCAAGGACATCCGCATCTTCTTCCGCGACAGCACCCAATGGAGCCAGTTGATCCTGCTGGCAGTGCTCATTGCGGTGTACCTGTTCAACATCCGCGCGCTGCCGCTCTTCACCGGCGAGCAGGTCCCGGTGTTCCTCGTGACCCTGATCGCGTTCCTCAACCAGGGCCTGGCCGGTTTCGTGATCGCCGCCGTGGCGGCGCGGTTCGTCTTCCCCGCGATCTCGCTGGAGGGGCGCCAGTTGTGGCTGCTGCGTTCGTCGCCGCTTGACCCGCGCGCGATGCTGCGCAGCAAGTACTGGGTGGGGATGGTGCCGCTCATCATCCTCGCCCTGATCCTGACAGTGACCACCAACAGCATCCTGCGGGCGAGCGGATTCATGATGGCCGTGAGCGTCGGGACCGTGCTGGCGTACACCCTCGCGGTCGGCGGTCTCGCGCTTGGCACTGGCACCCTTTATCCGCAGTACGACACCGAAAACGCCGCCCAGATCCCGACATCGTTCGGGGGCCTGATCTTCATGCTGCTCGCCATCGCGCTGCTCGCCGCGGTGATCGTGCTCGAGGCAGTCCCCGTCACCAGCTACCTGCGCGCGCGGCAGTCGCGTGCCGAGTGGTCGCCGTCGGTGTTTGACGTGGCAGCCTTTGTCGCGGCGGGCGCGTGCTGCATTGCCGCGACCTGGATCCCGATCCGCCTCGCAGCCGCCCGACTCGACGAACTGGAGACCTGACGCGCGTTCCTGCGTCCCGCCTCGCACGCCCACGATCCAGCCCGCTCGCTGCACACCCCCGATGATGGCCCTGCGTACCGGACGCGTCCGCCCGGCTCGCACGGTTCATCCATCATCGGGGGTGCTTCATGTCTCGCTGGTCGTTGCCGATTCTCCTCCTCGCGTTGGCCACTGCGTGTGCCGACCGCGACCTTCCATCCACCGCAGTGCCGCCGGCCGATGCCGCGCCTGCCGGTACCAGTGCCGCCGCCGCGCGCGAGCGTCTTGCCGAGCGACTCGCGATCGCGCTCCGCGACCCGGCCACTCGCGCGGCGCTGAAGCAGAAGCTCGATCGCTCCCGGGCACCGGAGCACAAGCTGCAGTTCCAGGCGCTCGCGCGAGCGGAAGCGGCGAAGCTGCTCGCCTCCCTCGCCACAGGCAGCACCAGCATCGACGCGGTGCTGGCCGACCTCGACCAGGCGCGGCACCTCGAGTTGTACCTGCCGGTAGAATCCCACCGGGCAGCCTGGCAGGGCGACGAACAGTTCCTGGTCGCCACCGCAGCAGCCGATGGGGAAGCGCCGGTCGCGTTTGACACCCGCGGGGTGCGCCACCGCCTCGATCCCGCGACTCCCCCAACCATGCCGGTACTCGCACTGGTTCCCCAGGAGACAGACTTCACCGGTGGGCGGCCGCACCTCCAGATGTCATGCTGGGACTATTGCGGGGGTGGTGATGCCGGAGGCGGTGGCGGCGGGGGCGGGAGCTGGACCCCACGCGTGACGGTTCCTGGCCTCTACCTCACCACCAGCCACTTCGAGGAGACGTTCGAAAGCTGGATCAAGGGGAACCCGGAATTCGAGTACCACGTGTATGGCGACGATGCGTCGGGGAACGCGGTCCAGCTCGCGTGCACTGGCGAGCACAGCGGTGGAATGTACGCCTTCGACCAGAATGACCCCGACTGGAGCGGATCAGCGCTGCTGATCTCCGACGCCGAGCGGCAGACGTATGAACAGCGGGCGCCCGGGAAGCCGATCCGGATCATCGCGATGGAGGATGATGACGAAGCGTGCGTCGCACGCGTCGATGTGCAGCGGACCATGGACCTCATCCAGGCGATCGACGCGTTCTACAAGGCGTACACGAGCGGGAAGCTCGACCCGACGCTGTTCCGGGGGATCAAGGCAGCGCCATCGGCGTTCAACCTGCTCAAGGCCATGCGGAGTTGGCTCACCACGGCGGACGACTTCATCGGCACCGCTGTCGAGGTATCGGTCGCCGGGGGGGTGCCAGGTGGAGCCAACCTGGTGCTGAAAGGCGAGGGAACGAGGACGTTCGGTTGGTTCGGCACTGAATCCCGACGTTGACCACGGTGCGGTGCGTCAGCGTCGTGCTGGCGCACCGCACATTGCGCAGAACGCAGCGTCGGCGGGCAATCGAGCGCCGCACTGCTCGCAGAACCCGTTCGCGCCATCGCTGATGGTCGCCACCCGTGCCGCAATCATCCCCTCGATCGCATCGCTCGCGGTGACGCCGGCGGGATCGGCCTCGATGGCCGTGACGGCGGCCTTCGTGTAGCGGGCATGCAGCTCGGCGAAGTCGTCATCGGACAGCTTGCCGGTTGCCTGGTCGAACTCGATTTCGCGAAGCGCCAGGAGGGCCCGTCCGCGGTCGGTTTCCTCCATGTCGGGGGGATCGTCCGGTTGCTCACTGGTGTTCCCCGGCAGCACCATGGGCTGCACGATCAGCCACAGCAGGGCAATCATCACCAGCACGGCGGCGATTGCCTCAGCGCCCATCACGACTCCACGTCTTCGAGGGCGCGGCGCAACCGCTCCATCTGCTCCGCATCGGGAGCTGGCAGTGGAGGTGAAGTGACGGCGCCGGTGCCCGGCGAATCGGCCGCGACCGCCATCCGACGACGGCTCAGCCAGGCGGCCAGACCGAGCGCCCCCGAGGCCATGACGAGTCCGGGAACGAGATAGCCGGCGAGGTTGAAGCCTCGCGCCGGCGGCGCCATCAGCATCGCCGGCCCCTCGCGGGCCACCAGTGCGGCCACCACGTCCTCGGGTGTCTGGCCGCCCTTGACCATCGCGATCACTTCTCGATGGAGCGCCGGCGAGAACGTGCACGAGAAATCGGTGGTCCGGCAGGTGTAGATGTCGAGCGTGCAGCCGCAGGTGCAGCGCAGGCGCCGCTCGATGCTGACCACCACCGGGTCGTTGTCGTACTCCGACGCTGGATCGCGCAGGCGGCCGAGCAGCGACGGATCCCGCAGCAGGTCGGCCTGCAGCGTATCCGGCGATGCACCACCCTCCTGCGCGCCGAGCGACCGAACCGCGACCGCAAATGGCAGCGCGCGCAGGGCGCCGCGCACGAGTGCCCGTCGATCGATCATCACTCGCTGACCGATGCAAGCGGCACGGCGTAACCGGCCTGCGGCATGATTCGCCGGGCGGCCCGGATCTGCGGCCCGCCGGGCCACATCGTCAGCAACCCGCCGATGACGAGCACCACGCCGCCGATCCAGAACCAGGACACCAATGGATTGACGACAATCTTGTACTGCGCCCGTTCGGTGCCGTCGGGCGTTCCGCCGAACACGACGTACAGGTCTTCGCGAAGGTCGGAGCGGATGCCGACCTCGGTCGAGGGCTCGAACGTGGGGTTGCCGAAAGAGTCGACGTGTTGGCGCTTCTCCGACTTGATCGATCCGATGCGGACGCCATCACGGGCGACGTCGAGCGTCGCCGCCGACACGTGCCGGTTCAGCGCAGCGTACTGCGACACGCCCAGGTGGGTGAGCGTATAGGTGTGGCCGTATGGCGATTCGATGGTGGCGCTTTCCAGCGGCGCCAGTTCGACCGTCTGCTCGGTGCGGAATGCCATCCCGGTGAACGCGATGAAATAGAGCACGATGCCGATGTGCACCACATAGCCGCCATAGCGCCGTCGATTTCGCCCCACCAGGTGCACCAGCGCGAGCAGCGCGTTCTCGGCGTGCAGCCGCATCCTGGCTCGCACACCGCGGGTGAACTCCTGGATCACCGTCACGGTCACGAAACCCGTGAGCGTCAGGGAGACCAGCGGGTAGAAAGCGCGCATCCCGAACCCGAGCATGGTCGCGAGCGTGACCAACCCGCCGAGGGTGGGAGCGATGAATTGGCGGCGCAGGTTGGCGGGGGAGGCCTTTCGCCAGGCGATCAGCGGTCCCACCCCGGTGAGCAGCAGGAGGAAGAGACCGAGCGGCACATTGACCCGATTGAAGAACGCCGGTCCGACGCTGATCTTGGTGCCGTGTACCGCCTCGGAGAGGATCGGAAAGAGCGTGCCCCACAGCACCGAGAATGCGATGCCCACGAGGGCCAGGTTGTTGTAGAGGAACGCCCCCTCTCGACTCAGCATTGACTCGAGCTTCGCCTCTGGCGCAAGCGCCGGCCAGCGGGTGTACAGCAGCGTGAACGACGCGATCGCCGTGACGAACAGGAAAGCCAGGAAGAAGTAGCCGACGTCGGACTGGGTGAACGAGTGCACCGACGCGATCACCCCCGAGCGGGTGATGAAGGTGCCGAAGATCGACAGCAGGAAGGTGCCGATCACCAGGCCCACGTTCCAGCGCTTCAGCATCCCCCGCTTTTCCTGGATCATCACCGAGTGGAGGAACGCGGTGAGCGTGAGCCAGGGATGCAGCGACGCGTTCTCGACCGGATCCCATGCCCACACCCCGCCCCACCCAAGCTCGATATACGCCCACCACATCCCGATGGTGATGCCGATGGAGAGGAAGAGCCACGACGCCAGGGCCCACTTTCGCATCGCGATGATCCACCCGGTGTCGAGCCGCCGGGCGAGCAGCGCCGCGATCGCGAACGCGAACGGAATGGTGATGCTGATATAACCCAGGTAAAGCGTAGGGGGATGCGCGATCATCCCGGGGTTCTGGAGCTGCGGGTTGAGCCCGCGCCCATCGGGCGGCGTGAACGGCAGCCGCTCGAACGGATTGGCCCCGTCGCCGAAGAGCATCACACCAACGAAGAACGCCAGCACGACGCTGGTGACACCAGCTACGTAGGGAAGGAGGTCACGATGCCTCGACGGCGTGAGGAGCTGCGCCAGCGCCCCGAAGATCGAGAGCACCACCGCCCAGAAGAGCAGCGAACCCTTCTGGCCAGCCCAGAACGCGGTGACGAGGTAGTAATCCGGGAGGTTGCGCGCGGTGTAGGCCGCGACGTACTCGATGTTGAAGTCGTGGGTGAAGAGCCCGCGCCAGAGCGCGACCGCAGCCACCAGCAGGGCCAGACATGCCGCATGTGCACCACGCGTGATCGATGTCGCGAGCGCGGGACGCGACTGCCACGGGACGAAGAAGGCCATGGCAGCCGTCCACAGTCCGATCAGCATGGCCGCCCAGAGGGCGAAATCGCCGAGCAGGGTCATCGGCGGGTGAGGGTCCCCGCGGGTTCTTCCCAGACCGCCTCATAGCGCGATCCGCACTTGGCGATCACGTCGACAGCGTGGAACACCCCGTCACGACCGTACTTCCCCTCCACCACGACATCGATGTCGTTCGCGTCGGTGAAGGTGTCAGGCACCAACCCGACATACCGAACCGGGAACTCGGCCGTCCCGTCGCTGATGCGGAAGTCGATCTGCCGGCTGGCGACGTCGCGACTGATCGAGCCCCGAACGACCTTGGCGCTCACCTTCAGCCCGACGTCGTGGAATGTCGTGTCGTCACGAACGCGTTCGACGAGCTGGGTCGGCGTCAGGAAGTAGGTACCTGTCTGCCGGACACCTTCGACGATCAGGAGCGTCACCGCGCTGACGATCACGGCCGCGCCAATGGCAAATTTTGTGGCGGGCTTCACGACATCTCTCCAGTGCTTGGCATGGTGCGGAATATAAGTCAGCCGGTGGCACCGTCCGCGTCGTCGGCCCATGCCAGCGCGGCGCCCACCGCACGCCGCCACTCCCGGCGTCGCGTTGCTCGATGGCCGGCGTCGACCACGGGCCGAAAGATGGTCAGCTCACCGATCCCCGCTGCGGCCCGGAGGGGTGCCCCGATCCCCGCCGCCGCGAGCCGGGCGGCCCCATACGCAGTGAGCTCCACCGCCGCCGGTCGCTCGACCGGCGCGCCGAGGAGGTCCGCCTGCGCCTGCATCAGCCAATTGTTCAGGCTCGCGCCGCCATCGACGCGCAGCGCCTCGACCCCTCCCATCGCCTCCACGAGGTCGACAGTGGAGTGCGCAATCGCCTCCAGGACGGCCCGGGCGAGGTGGGCTGAGGTGGTGCCACGGCTTATCCCGGTGATCGTCCCGCGCGCCTCCGCGTGCCAGTGCGGCGCCCCCAGTCCGGTGAACGCCGGGACCACCACCACGCCGCCGGTGTCGGGGACGCTCGCGGCCAAAGCCGCCGTGTCCGAAGCTTTCTCGATCAATCCGAGCCCATCGCGGAGCCACTGGACCGCCGCACCTGCGATGAAGACGCTGCCCTCGCTGGCCCACGCCATTTCATCACCGGCGGTCGCGGCGACGGTCGTGAGGATCCCCGGCGCGGCGTTCTCGGGCTGCGGCACATCCGCCCCGAGGTGGCGCAGCAAGAACGCGCCTGTGCCGTAGGTGACCTTGGCCGCACCCGCCGTTTCGCACCCCTGCGCGTACAGCGCCGCCTGCTGGTCGCCCGCTAGGCCGCAAATCGGGATCTCGTGGCCGAACCACGAGGCCTGACACACCCCGAAGGATCCGGTACTCGGCACGATCTCCGGGAGTGCGGCGCGAGGCACGCTGAACAGGGCCAACAAGTCGGCATCCCAGGTGGCGGTGGTGACGTCGGCCAGCATCGTGCGCGACGCATTGGTGCGGTCGGTGACGTGCGCACCGCCGGTGAGGTTTGCCACCAGCCAGCTTTCGACGGTACCGAGCCGGAGCGTCCCCTGCGACACTCGACCGCGGAGCCCAGCGTCACGAAGGATCCACTCGAACTTGGTCGCCGAGAAATAGGGATCGATCAGGAGTCCGGTTCTCCGACGTATATCGTCGCCGTGTCCCATCGCCCGGAGCTCGGCGCAGCGCGCACTGGTCCGCCGGTCCTGCCAGACAATCGCCCGGCCAATCGGCGCCATGGTCGCGGCGTCCCACGCCACCACCGTCTCTCGTTGATTCGTGATCCCGATCGCGTCAATGTGCACGCCGGCAGCGGCGATCGCGTCGCGGCCGGCGGCCACGGCGGTCGACAGCAGGTCGGCGGGATCGTGCTCGACCTCGCCGGGTTGCGGGAAGAACTGGGGCACTTCCCGATAGCCGGCGCCGATCACCGACCCGTTGGCGTCTACGACGATCGCGGTCGAGCCTGTCGTTCCCTGGTCCAGCGCGAGGATGTTGGGCATCCTCCATTATATGCCCGACACCCGCCACTATCTTTGGACATGACCTACTCCACCCTGCTCATCGAACGCGACGATGACGGTGTCGCCACCGTCACGATCAACCGTCCTGACAAGCTCAACGCCCTCAACGCCGCGGTGATCGCCGACCTGGCTGCCCTCGCCGGGCACCTGCGCGATGACGACAGTGTGCGCGGGTTGGTGCTGACCGGCGCCGGTCCGAAGGCATTTGTGGCGGGCGCCGACATCGCCGAGATCTCGGCGATCGACGGAGACGATGGCCGCGCCTTTGCGGAGCGCGGTCAGGCGGCGTTCCGGTCGCTGGAGCAGCTCGGCAAGCCTGTTGTCGCGGCGGTAAATGGCTTTGCACTGGGGGGCGGGTGCGAACTCGCGATGGCGTGTCATATCCGCCTCGCATCGCCCAATGCCCGGTTCGGCCAGCCAGAGGTGAAGCTCGGCGTCATCCCCGGGTACGGTGGCACGGTTCGGCTTCCACGCCTCATTGGTCGGGGCCGCGCCCTCGAGCTGCTGCTTACCGGTGCGATGATCGATGCCGAGGAAGCGCATCGCATCGGCCTCGTCAACCGGATCGTGCCGGCGGAGTCGCTGCTCGACGAAGCCCGCGCGATGGTCCGCACCATCACCCAGATGGGACCCCTCGCGGTGCGACTCACGCTCGCCTCCGTGGATGAAGGGCTCGACGTTCAGATCGATACCGCACTAGCGCAGGAAGCCGAAAAGTTCGGTGCCTCGTGCGCAACCCATGACCGGGTCGAGGGCACGCGGGCGTTCATGGAGAAGCGTCCGGCGAAGTTCGTCGGCAAGTGATCGACTGACAATGCGGGCGGTGACGCTGGTGGTGCGGGGTTTTCGGAACCTTGCCGACGCCGAGTTCGCCGTGCCCGAAGCTGGCGTGGCGTTGGTCGGTCCCAACGGCCACGGCAAGACCAACCTGATCGAGGCGCTTGCGTACCCGGTGCTCCTGCGGTCGCTGCGCGGTGCGCGCGACCGGGACCTGGTTCGCTTCGGGGGCCCGGGCTTCCATGTCGGTCTCGATCGCGATCAGGGCCCCTCCATCCGGATCACGTACGTCGCGGAGGCGGCACGCAAGACGGTGCTGATCGACGGCGCCGAGCAGCGAACGATTACGGAAGCACTTGGGCATTGGCTGGCCGTCGCGTTCCTCCCGGCCGACATCTCGATCGTTCAGGGGGGTGCGCTGGAGCGCCGGAAATGGCTCGACAGGCTCCTTTCGCTGGCCGACCCTCATTATCTTTCGGGGTTGCTTCGGTACCGCGCGGCGCTCGCCCAGCGCAACGCCGCTCTCAGGGCTGGCGATGCTGCAGCTGCTGCTGCGTTCGAGCCCGCGCTGGCGAGCTACGGTGCGGCGGTCACGGCCGCGCGGCTGGCTTGGGCGGAGGCCGCCGCATCTGGCTGGCAGGCCGAACTCGACGCCTTGGGTGAGACCGGAGAGGTGGGCCTGCGCTACCGCGGTGACGACGCGCTCATCGACCCCGCTGCGTGGCCCGATCGGCTCGCCGCCAGTCGGCGCCGTGACCTCCAGCAGGGGCAGACCCACGTCGGCCCGCAGCGCGACGACCTGGTGCTCACGCTCGACGGCCGAGCCCTCCGCGCCTACGGCTCGACCGGGCAGCAACGTGCCGCCGCGATTGCGCTCCGGTTGCTGGAGCTCGAGACGATTCGCCGGGAACGCTCGGCCGAACCCGCCCTGCTGGTGGACGATGTGTTTGCGGCGCTCGACGGAGACCGCCAGGCCAGGTTGGCGTGCCGACTGATGCGTGGCCAGGCACAACGGGTGGTGGCGGCGCCGCGGGCGGCGAGCCTCCCCACAGAGCTCGATCTCCCACGATGGTCTGTCGATCACGGCGTGGTGCGGGAGGACGGATGATCGACCGGAAAAATCAGCCGGTCCCGCTGGGCGACGCGCTCGAGGCGTGGCTGACGCGGCGCGGCTTCAGCAAGCGTCTCGAGCAGGCAACAGTAGTCGAGGCATGGGCGGAGCTGGTCGGTCCGCAAATTTCGGCCGTCACGCGGGCGCTGTCGGTGACCCCGGACGGCACACTGATGGTTCGCGTGGCGAGCCATGGATGGGCCACCGAACTCGGCCTGATGACACCGCGGATCCTGGCGCGTGTGAACGGTTCACGTGCCCACCGGGTCCTGCACATTCGATGGATGGTCGGAGCACTCGACCAACCCTGATGCACACCTGATCGCGAGGCAACATGGCGGATACTCCCGCGCCGGCCACCGGCTCAACCGGTTACGGCGCAGACAGCATCACGGTTCTCAAGGGCCTCGAGGCAGTGCGCAAGCGGCCCGGCATGTACATCGGGTCGACGGGCGAGAACGGACTTCACCACCTGGTCTACGAGGTGGTGGACAATTCGATCGACGAGGCGCTCGCGGGACATTGCGATCGCATCGAAGTGACGATCCACCGGGACAACAGCATCACGGTGTCCGACAATGGGCGCGGGATCCCGGTGGACCTGCACCCGACCGAGGGCCTCCCCGGTGTCGAGCTCGCGCTCACGGTACTCCACGCCGGCGGCAAGTTTGACAAGAACTCATACAAGGTGTCGGGCGGGCTCCACGGGGTCGGGGTGTCGGTCGTCAACGCCCTCTCGGAACAGCTCACCGTCACGGTCGACCGCGCGGGCGCGCGACACCAGATGACCTTCGTGCGCGGCCACACCACCCAGAAGCTGACGGTGATCGGAATCGCTGCCGGGACCGGCACGACCGTGCACTTCAAGCCCGACCCCGAGATCTTCAACACCCTCGAATACTCCTGGACGACGCTCTCCGACCGGCTGCGCCAGCTCGCGTTCCTTAACGGCGGGATCACGATCGTGCTCACCGACGAGCGCGAGGAGACGCCGAAGGCGGAGACGTTCCTGTACAAGGGCGGGCTGGTGGAGTTCGTCACCTGGCTGACCCGCACCAAGCGGAATCTCCACCCCAAGCCGGTGCACTTCTCGGCGACCCGCGACGATGTCGATGTCGATTGCGCGCTGCAGTGGGAGGATGGCTACAACGAGAACACGTTCACGTTCGTGAACAACATCAACACCCACGAGGGTGGCACTCACCTCACCGGGTTCCGCTCGGCGCTGACTCGCACCATCAACGAGGTGGCGAAGAAGTCGAACGCGCTCAAGAAGGAGGGCTTCACGCTCAGCGGCGACGATGCCCGCGAGGGCATGACCTGCGTGCTGCACGTGAAGGTGCGCGAGCCGCAGTTCGAGGGTCAGACCAAGACCAAGCTCGGCAACAGCGAGGTCGAGGGGATCGTCCGGGCGATCGTCAACGAGCACCTCGGGCAATTTCTCGACGAGAACCCGGCGGTGGGGCGAGCGATCATCGAGAAGGCCGTGAGCGCGGCCCGCGCCCGCGAGGCGGCGCGCAAGGCACGCGACCTGGTGCGCAAGAAGACCGGCCTCGAGAACGCGGTGCTCCCGGGCAAGCTCGCCGACTGTTCGCTCGAGGATCCCGCGCTGTGCGAGATCTACCTGGTGGAGGGCGACTCGGCCGGGGGCTCGGCCAAGATGGGCCGCAATCGCTCGTTCCAGGCGATCCTGCCACTTCGCGGCAAGATCCTCAATGTAGAACGGGCCCGGATCGACAAGATCCTCGGCAACGAGGAGATTCGGTCGATCATCACCGCCATCGGGTGCGGCGTGCGCGAGGACTTCAAGCTGGCCGAGGCGCGCTACCACAAGATCATCCTGATGACCGACGCCGACGTCGATGGCGCCCATATCCGGACCCTGCTGCTCACGTTCTTCTTCCGGCAGATGCCCGAGCTGATCGAGGCCGGCTACATCTACATCGCGCAGCCGCCGCTGTACCGCGTCGCGAAGGGGAAGGAAGAGTACTACGCGTACAACGAGGAGGAGCGCAGCGCGTTCAGCAAGCGTCTCGCTGAGGGATCCGGGAAGGGCAGCGTGAATCTTCAGCGGTACAAGGGCCTGGGCGAGATGAACCCGGACCAGCTCTGGAAGACCACCATGGATCCCGACACGCGCACCGTGATGCGCGTCACCCTGCAGGATGCGGTGGAGGCGTCCAAGCTCTTCGACGAGCTCATGGGCGACAACGTCGAACCGCGGCGCCAGTTCATCGAGGCCAATGCGAAGTACGTCAGCGTCCTCGACGTCTAGGCAGTCAGCTCAGAGCACGCCCGGGAGGCGGTTTCCACCGCTTCCCGGCGTGCCAGGTCCCCAGTCATCCGGGTCGTCGACCGCCTCCTGGATCGGCATCGCCGCGGGGTCATTGCGAACATCCCGCTCTGCATCCGCAAGCTCTCCGGTGTCGATCCGCGTGGTGATGTCGTCTTCCGGGGCCACCGCGCGCCCGGCCTTCCCGATCCCGATCAACCAGACGAACAGCACCGCCAGCAGTCCCAGCCCGATGTAGAAGCCCATTTCATCCCTCCCACGGTGTCGTGTGTTCATGGGTGACGCGCCAGCCGATCAGCGGCAACACCACCGGCGCGTCGTCACCGATCGTGATCGCAGCGCCCACCTCGCTGCGCGCGCGCTCGGCATCGATCGCACTGCGGGCATGCACCCTCGCGATGAGGTCGCCTGCGGCGACCATCTGGCCCGGCTTGACGAGCACCTCGAGCCCGACCTCCGGACGGACCATGTCGTCCACCGTACGCCGGCCGCCGCCGAGCTCCACGATCACGCGGCCGAGCGGACGCGGCGCAACTGCGGTGACGGTTCCCCCATCAACGGCATTGACATCAATGATCGTATCGGCCGATGGAAGCATGTCGGGGCGCGTCGCCACGTCGGCATTCCCGCCCTGAGCGGCGACCATCATCGCCAACCGCTCGAGCGCGTCGCCGCTACGGATCGCTCGTTCGAGCATCGACCGCGCGGTACCGTCATTTACCGCAAGCCCCGAGAGGCGGAGCATCTCGATGCCGAGCGCCATGGTGACCTCCATCAGGTCGGGGGGCCCGTCGCCGGAGAGGCCGGCAATGGCCTCCCGCATCTCGAGTGCGTTGCCGCACGCGATCCCGAGCGGGCGGTCCATCGCGGTTACCAGGGCGACCACCGGACAGCCCCGGGTACGCCCCAACCCGATCATGGTGCGGGCGAGCTCGAGGGCGCGCGCCGACTCCGGCAGGAAGGCCCCAGACCCGTGTTTGACGTCGAGGACCAGGCCGTCGAGGCCCTCTGCGAGCTTTTTCGACATGATGCTGGCCGCGATGAGCGGAATCGACTCGACCGTGGCGGTCACGTCGCGAAGCGCGTACAGCTTGCGATCGGCGGGGGCGATCTCCGCCGTCTGCCCGAGCATCACCAGGCCGATCTCGCGAGCCTGCCGCACGGCACGATCGAGTTTCAGGTCGGTCCGGAAGCCGGGAATCGCCTCCAGCTTGTCGAGCGTTCCGCCGGTGTGACCCAGCCCACGTCCAGACATCATGGGCACCACGGCACCACACGCCGCCAGCATCGGGGCGAGCAGCAGCGACGTCTTGTCCCCGACTCCGCCGGTCGAGTGCTTGTCGATGACCGGGCGGTTCTCGTCGGAGAAGTCCATTCGGTCACCCGACGCGAGCATCGAATCGGTCAGCGCGGACAGCTCATCGGGGTCGAGGCCGCGGAAGTACACGGCCATCGCCAACGCGGCCATCTGGTAGTCGGGCAGCGAGCCGTTTGCGTACGCATCAATGATCCCGCGCCACTCATCGTCGCGGAGGGAGCCACCATCTCGCTTGCGCTCAATCAGGGGCGGAACAACCATTCATCCTCCGGGACCTTCCGGGCAACGACGGAGCTGGTGAACGTGATTCGTGCGCGGGTGCTGCTGCTGATTGCCATGGGGGCGCCGAGTGCGGGTGCTGCGCAAGCCGCACCGCTGATCGCGGGCCGTGCCGCGATGGAGGCGATGGACCTCCCTGCCGCGCGTCGGAACCTCGAGGCCGCGGTCGCCCGGGATCCATCGGGGTACGAGGCAAACTGGCGGCTCGCGCTCGTGCTGCTCGACCTCGGGAAGCAGGTCCGCGATGATGCCGGGCGGTCCGAACGCGACTCTCTCTATGCCCTGTCGGAAAGGTACGCGCGCCGCGCCGTGGCGGCGAACGAGCGGGGTGCGGACGGGCACTTCGCGCTCGCCAACGCGCTTGGTCGCTCAGCGCTCACGCGCGGGACGAAAGCGCGGATTCGCATTGCCGGCGAGATCCGCTCGGAGGCGGAACGGGCGATCGCGCTCGACCCGCGTCACCACGGTGCACTCCACGTGTTGGGCCGATGGCACGCCGAGATCCGCCGGCTCTCCGGCACCGAGCGCTTTCTGGCCCGCACATTCATGGGCGGCGGGATCCTCGGATCGGCATCATGGGATGCGGCCGAATCGAACCTGGTGGCGGCGGTTCGGTACGGACCCGACGTGATCTACCACCGACTCGACCTCGCCGAGGTGTTGACGGAGCGAGAGAAGTGGGCAGCGGCGCGGGCCCAGCTCGACACCCTTGCGCGTCTTCCGGTGCGTGATCCGATGGACACGCTGTATCAGGCGCGCGGTCAGGCGCTGGGCAACCGGATCGCGCGCCGGGGCCGGCAGTGAGCGGTGACGCCCGGGCCGAGATCGCATCGCTGCGGGGCCAGCTTGAGCATGCGAACCGCGCCTACTACGAGCTGGACGATCCCGCGATCAGTGACGCCGAGTACGACATCATCTTCCGTCGGCTGCAGGAACTGGAGACCGCGCACCCCGGGTTCGCCACACCGGACTCCCCGACGCGGCGGGTGGGAGGCGGCGTCGCGTCGCACCTGCCACGCCACGTTCACCGCCGGCCGATGCTCTCGCTCGCGAATGCATTCAGTGACGAGGAACTGCATGCATGGGAAGAGCGGATCACCAGGGTGCTCCCATCGACGCGTGCAGCTGGGTACACCGTTGAGGTCAAGATCGACGGTACCGCCGTGTCGCTGACCTACCGAAACGGCGAACTGATGACCGGCGCCACTCGCGGCAATGGCCTGGTGGGCGAGGAGGTCACTGCGAACCTGCGCACCATCGACGACATCCCCCTTGTACTGCGCGGGTCGGGTTGGCCTGCGCTGATGGAGGTGCGCGGCGAGGTGTACTTCACACGGATCGCGTTCGCAAAACTGAATGCACGACGTGCGCAGGACGGTGATCCACTGTTGGCCAACCCTCGCAACGCCGCGGCGGGATCACTGCGGCAACTCGACTCGTCCACCACCCGGTCGCGCCGCCTGCGTTGCTTCGCCTTTCAGGTCGAGGTCATCGAGGGCGATGCCGTGTCGCCCACGCAGCACGGCCTCCTCGAGCGTCTTGCAGAGTGGGGGTTCGCGATCGAACCGCACGCGGGCTGGCATCCTGATCTCGCAGCGGTGCACCGTCGGATCGTCGAGCTCGAGGGATCGCTTGGGACGCTGCCGTTCGACGCCGACGGCGTGGTGGTCAAGGTTGACCAGCGGTCACTGCACGACGAGCTCGGCACGATCGGGGGCCGCGAGCCGCGCTGGGCGATCGCACGCAAATTCGCGCCCGAGGTGGCCATCACGCGCCTGCGTGACATCGGCGTGAATGTCGGACGCACCGGCGCGCTCACGCCGTACGCCGTGCTCGAGCCGGTCGAACTCGGTGGCGTCACGATCTCGAGCGCCACGCTGCACAACGACGACAACGTGCTGCAGAAGGACATCAGGATCGGGGACACGGTGGAGGTGGTGCGCGCCGGGGAGGTCATCCCCCGCGTGGTCGGCCCGGTGGTGGCGGTCCGTGACGGATCCGAGCGCGTGTTTGTCCCCCCGGCAGCGTGCCCCGCATGCGGGACCCCCGCAGTGCGGGATCCCGACGAGGTGATGCGCTACTGCCCGAACGCCTCGTGCCCAGGGCGCGCGTTCGAGGGAATCGTGCACTTTGCCGCGCGCGACACCATGGACATTCGCGGGCTGGGCGAGGAGCGTGTGCGCCAGTTGCTGGACGCGGAGCTGGTAACCGACGTGGCCGACCTGTACGCCCTCACCACCGACCAGCTCGTCGGGCTCGACCGTTTCGCGGAGCAGTCTGCGTCGCAGCTTGTCGCGGCAATCGATGCGTCGCGCCAGCGCCCGCTGTCGGCGCTGCTGTTCGCGCTCGGCATCCGCCATGTCGGACGAACCGTGGCGATCGCCCTGGCACGCCACTTTCACGAACTCACCGCGCTCCGTGAGGCGGGCGAAGAGGAGATCGCCGGGGTGCACGGCGTGGGGCCCACCATCGCGAACGCGGTGCGGTCGTATCTTGACGATCCGGCGAGCGCCCGCCTCGTCGATCGACTGACCGACCACGGTCTCACCACGTCCGAGCCTCGCGCGGAGGCGGTCGGTGGACCCCTGGAAGGCCAGACATGGGTGCTGACCGGTTCGCTGCCAACGCTCACCCGGAGCGAGGCCAGCGCGATGATCGAACAGGCAGGCGGAACGCTCGGGACGAGCGTGAGCAAGAAGACCAGCGTGGTCCTGGCCGGCGAGGAGGCCGGCAGCAAGCTCGACCGCGCCCGAAAACTCGGCGTCGAGGTGATCGAAGAGGCGGAACTCTTGCGGCGTCTCGGTCGCCCGGCCTAGGTTGGCACTCCCCGAACGTGGTTCGCCATGCCCGCACTCATGATCACCGCTGGCTCCCTGCATCGCCTGCGCCGCCAACTCGACGCGGTAGGCGATGGTACCGCCGCCACCATCCTTGAGGATGCGGGTCGGGTCACCGGCGAGGCCATGCACGAACACTGGCGGAACCGGATCGCCGAGCGCACGGGGCTGGACGACGCCGGGCACCTCGACGTGCGGTGGTTCGGTCCGCTGCTCGATGAACTCTGCCTTGATCGCGGCTGGGGATCGGTGGCGGCGACACTGATGGGCGATCGAGCACTGCTGCTCGAATCCGGTGACTGGGCAGAAGCAGATCCATCCAGCTCAACCGCGCCCGGCTGCCACTTCTCGCGCGGATGCTTCGAGGCATTCCTGAGTGCCCAGGCGGGCACTTCCGTGAGGGTTATCGAGGTGGAATGCCGCAGTCGCGGCGACGCCGCGTGCCGTTTTCTCGCGATGAGCGCCGCATCACTCATCGACGTCCAGGACCTGATCGCGGCAGGTGGCTCATGGCGAGACGCCTACCCCGCCGATGAGCTCCCCGGCTGATCATGCCGGCCAAGCCACGCCCGAAGGTCGGGGCGGGTCACCAGTTCCCCCTCCTCGATCACCTCCCGGTCCCACGGCAGGATGATGGCCTTGTCAGTCTCGAACGCGTGGAAATCGGCCTGCCATGCCCCGGTCGTGAACGACACCGCGGTGCGCACTTCGGCAGGATGAAGCTTGCGCACTTCGTTGAGCGCCAGCTTCATCGTGTCGCCGGTGTCGCAGGTCTCGTCGACCACGAGCACGCGCTTCCCCCGCACTGACGGCGGCGGACCGATCCGGAGCTCCGGCTCGGCGTCGTCGGTCTGGCGACCGATCACCATCGCGGCAAACTCCCGCTGGAGGATGCTGGCGATGATCGCGGCGGGAATCACGCCAGCCTTCGCCACCCCGATCACGATCTCGGGATCGTAGCTCCGGGCGACCTTGAGGGCGAGCGCCCGGCACAGCTCGCCGAAAAACGCCCAATCGGCGTCGAGGATGTCGCGGGTCGGGGCGGGACGCTGGCGGGGCATGGTCGGCACCTCGGTGCGGGTGAGCGGCAGCCGCAAGCTAACATACGGGCGCGCGTTGCCCCGCTCCCGGGCGCGACCTACTTTACCGGCAATGGCTGCATTCGCGTCGTCCGGTGGTCCCGCATGAGCTGGTGGAAACGAATCCTCCTCGACGAGGACGACGCTGTCGCGCCCAAGCGCCTCGACTATCTCAACGAGGGGATGGCACTGGAGCGCCACGGTGACATCGAGGGGGCGGTCACGTCGTATCAACTCGCCCTCCGTGACCAGCCGCACGACGTCCGGATCCTGCAGTACATCGCGATCGCGCTGTCGAAGACCGGCCGGATCGAGGAGGCAATCCGGTACTACCGGCGTGCCCTCGAACTCGACGAGAACCAGGTGGGAGCACACTACGGCCTGGCGTTCCTGCTGCTGCGACGCGGAGACACCGAGCATGCGGCGCAACACCTGCGCGCGTTTCTCGCGCGACCGGGCCGGGACCCCGAGATGGCGCAGTGGATCCTGCACGCCAACTCCACGCTCGAACAGCTTGACGGCGAACGCGGGGAGCCTCAGTGACCCGCGCCCTGCTCGTGCTGATGCTCGCGGGTTGCAGCAGCCTCCCGGGTGACGCCGACGGCGTGGTCTCCCTCGAATTGCGCTCACCCGTCGCCGTGACGCTCAGTCAGGGAGCGTCGTTTACCCTGCAGGCCCAGGCGCTCGACCGCAATGGCGAGATCGTGAACGCGCCGATCCGCTGGCGAACGGCCGACACCACCATCACGGTGGACTCGGTGAGCGGCGTCGTCACGGCACTCCAGGGAACGGGGACAGGGACGGTGCAGGCTGCCCTCGGGACGCTCCGTGGCCCTGATGTCGTGTTCACGCTGCAACCCGCGGCCACCGGAGGCGCAGCGCTCGACTAGCGTCCCCGCACGCATCTCACCGTTCGCGCCACCGCGGCGCGACGCCCTCACCCGGTGCCCATCATGACGCCTGCCACGCTCAACGACATCTTCTTCGGGGCCACCGCACGGTTCCCCGACCGAGCCGCGGCGATGCGATTCAAGCACGACGGGACATGGCACGACGTGTCGATGGCCACATTCCGGCGTCGCGTGGAGCAGGTGCATGCCGCGCTTCGGGACGCAGGCCTCAATGCCGGTGATCGTGTGGCCATTCTCTCCGAGAATCGACCCGAGTGGGCGATCGTCGACTTCGCGTGTCTCACCGCACGCCTGGTGGACGTGCCCGTGTACCCCACCCTGTCGGCGCCCCAGATCGCCTACATCCTCCGCGACGCCGGCGCGCGAGCGCTCTTCGTGTCGTCGCAGGCGCTCCTGGATCGCGTCCTGGAGGTGCGGGGCGACGTGCCCGACATCGAGCTGGTGGTCGCCTTCGACGGCTCATCCGATGGCATCATCTCGATGGCGCAACTTGAGGCTCGGGGCGCCGCAACGGGAGAACGGTACGCCGACTGGGAAGCCGTGGCCCACACCGCGGAGCCCGATGATGTCGCCACCCTGATCTACACATCGGGCACCACCGGTGACCCGAAGGGCGTGATGCTGACTCACGGCAACATCACGAGCAATGTGGTGGCTTCGCTCCAAGTCCTCGACCTCAATGAAACTGACGAGTGCCTCTCGTTCCTTCCGCTCTCGCACATCTTCGAGCGAATGGTCGGTCACTACACGATGCTGCAGGCGGGTGTGGTGATCTCGTACTCGAGCGGCATGGAGGCGCTCGGCACAGAGATGCTCGAGCGTCGGCCCACGATGATGGCCGCGGTGCCGCGGCTGTATGAGAAGATCTACGCGCGAGTGGTGGAGCAGTCGTTGCGACACGGTGGCGCCAAGCGCGCGGTCTTCGAATGGGCCCGGGCCACCGGCGAGAAATACCTCGACTATCGCCTCAATCGCCGCACCGTGCCCACGGGTCTCGGCATCGCGATGAAGGTGGCCGACTTCTTGGTGTTCCGGAAGATTCGAGCGGTGACCGGCGGGCGACTTCGCTACTTCGTCTCGGGAGGTGCACCGCTCAACCCGGAAATCTGCCGATTCTTCATCGCCGCCGGATTGCCGATTCTCGAGGGTTACGGCCTGACCGAGACATCGCCGGTGATCACCGTCAACACCTTCGAGTTGCTCAAGCCGGGGACGGTGGGGCCCCCAATCCCGGGGGTTGAGGTGGCGATCGCACCCGACGGCGAGATCCTGACGCGCGGTCCCCATGTGATGAAAGGCTACTACAACCGCCCGGATGCAACGGCCGAGGCGATCGACGCCGACGGCTGGTTTCACACGGGGGACATCGGACTCATCGACGGCGACGGATGTCTGCGGATCACCGACCGCAAGAAGGACATCATCGTCACCGCTGGCGGCAAGAACATCGCTCCACAGCCGATCGAGGCGATGCTCAAGACCAACCGCTACTTCGTCAACGCCGTGATGCTGGGAGATCGCAAGGCATTCCCGGTCATGCTCCTGGTCCCGAACTTCGGGACGCTGGCTTCGTGGCTCGACCAGCACGGACTCTCTGGGCTCGCCCCGGCCGATGCCGTGGTCCATCCCCAGGTGATCGACAAGCTCGAGCGCGAGGCGCGATCGAGCCTCCGGGATCTCGCCCAGTTCGAGACCCCCAAGAAGTTCCTGATCCTTGCCAACGACTTCAGCATCGACAGTGGCGAGCTGACCCCGAAAATGTCGATCCGGCGGAAGGTGGTGCAGGAACGACACGCAGATGCGATCGCCGGGCTCTACGCCTGAGCGTCGCCGCGCGAACGCTCACGGCTTGTGAACGACAACCCACGAGTCACCGCCGCTCGCCAGCAGGGTGAACTCGCTGCCTGCGGGGATTGCACCGCTCCCGCAGGCCCGCAGCCCCGGAAGCACACTCCGCACGGCGGCCTCGACATTGCCCGCGCCGTCGCCCACCACAACGCCTCGCATTGCGTGCTGCTTGATCGGCCACGAACCGCTACGGATCACGCTCACCGCACCCGCCGACTGAACGTCCTCCGGAGGATTCACCGCAACCACGTGGACACCCGGCAGAAGCAGCGTCAGGTCGGCCGCAATCGAGCCGGTGTTGCCCGCCGTCGCGATCCATCCACCCGGTCCATCGAGTCCCAGCATCGCGACTGCCGCCGCAGCATCGAACGGTGCCACGCTCTGCACTGCAACACTGCCGCCGAAATCGGGCGTGCCGTCCTCCCATGCAATTCCCCAACCGCATACCGGGCATCCAAGGTGACCGCTGACAACCCTCCGACCCTGCACGTCTTGCGGCAGGAGCACCAGGAATGCCTCCGCGTGGGGTCCCGGGCATCGCAGGTGATCGGTCAGTTCAATGAACATGTTGCCACGGCCGGTGCCTGAGCCTGGTCACACCCGCTGGCCGGCACCGATCGGGCGCAACACGTCATGCCGGTCCCAGGCGAACGAGTTCAAGCTGGACATGCCGCGGGCGCGTTGCGGCGAAGCAGATGACGTCCGCCACGTCGTCGGGTGTCAGCATCTCGGCGCGACTCGGCAGGTCCGGCCGACAATCCGGATCCAGCGGATCCCAGACGGCGGTATCGGTCGGACCCGGTGAGACCAGGGTGCATCGCACCCCCGACCCGCGGTACTCCTCCAGCAGTACGTCGTGCAGGCCCCGTACCGCGTACTTGCTGGCGGCATACGCGGCGTTGCCCGCAAAGCCTCGCCAGTCGGCGATGCTCCCCACGATGATGTGCACACCGCTGCCGCGTTCGCGCATCGACGGAAGGAAGTGCCGTGCGACAGCGATCGGCGCCTCGACATTGATCCCGAGCTGTTCGCGCACCAACTCGTCGCTGGTGCCCGCCAGCGGCGCGAGCAGGAAGGCGCCCGCATTGCTGACCACCACGTCGGGGACACCTGCCTGCGCGCTCACCTGCATCAGCGCTTCCAGGCGGCTCCCGACCTCGGCCAGGTCGGCACGGATGTCGAGGGAGCCCGGAAGCGGTGGCATGTCCGAGCGGGCGATGCGCACCAGACGGGCGCCCGCCTGGTGCATCCGCCGCGCGGTGGCCGCACCAATCCCGCGCGACGCCCCGGTGACCAGCGCCAGTTGCCCGGCCATCGACTCACTCACCCGTGTACTCCACGAAGTTGCGCGGGGTCTCCCACAGGCGGATGCACACCAGTCGTCCCGTCGGGATCCGCGATGCGAGCTGCTCCCAGATGAACACGGCGATGTTCTCCGCGGAGGGAAGGCGCTCCCGGAACCACTCGACATCAAGATTGAGGTTGCGATGGTCGAGGTGTGCATGAACATGCTGGTCGATCAGCGTGCGCAGGATTCCCACGTCGACCACGTATCCGGTGTCGGGGTCGATCTCACCCTCGACACACACCTCGACCTCGTAATTGTGGCCGTGAAAATTCGGATTGTTGCACGGGCCGAACACCTCGCGATTCCAGGCATCGGGGTGCGCCGGATTGTGAAGGCGGTGGGCAGCGTTGAAATGGGCACGGCGGACGACGATGGCGCGGGGCATCGGCGGGATCCCGGAGGTGGAGAGACACAAACGGCGTCGCCTCGCGCAGGAGGCGGCGCCGGAGTGGCCGCACGATGAGGGGAGGAACTATCGAAGCCCGGGGAGACAGTCTCGGCGCCCTCTCCGCGTCGTCCGTCTTCCCCGTGGGGCCTGACGTTGGACGTGGAATGTGGGCCCATCCTCGGACACGTTGGCTCGATAACGTGGATTCCCCACCATCGTCCGGCCTCGGCTATAATACGCCGCATCATCAGCGCGGTCAATGGAACCGCACCCCCCTCCCCTCAACTCGGCAGCCGCATGATCGAACTCGTCCTTGGTGTCGCCCTGCTGGCGGTCTGGGGGGTGCTCCAGTTCGTCGTCCAGCCCTCCACGCCGATCATTCACGTGCTGCTTGCAGCAGGCGTCGTGCTCGTGGTTCGCGGCATTGCCTTGTCCAATCCGGGCACGCCAACGCGGTAGGCTAGCGCGCGGCGCCGCCTCGATGCAGGTCTGGCCGCAGCGCGACAGCATCCCGCAGGTAGACATGCGCCGGCGCAACATCCCAGCGTCGCTCGACGTGGACCAGGACACGCAGGCACCGCGGTAGTGATCCCGGCACG
The DNA here is from genome assembly GCA_013694695.1 of Gemmatimonadales bacterium. Classification (GTDB taxonomy): domain Bacteria; phylum Gemmatimonadota; class Gemmatimonadetes; order Gemmatimonadales; family GWC2-71-9; genus Palsa-1233. The sequence continues at coordinate 35,674 of JACDBX010000111.1, forward strand.
GCGATCTCGGCCGAACAGAGCAGCGGCACATCCTCCCACCCTGCCCTGCGCGCCGACTCTGCGGGAAACGCACTGGTGAGGTCGGGTGTCACGGTGAAGATCGCCGACACCAACTCTCCCACCTCGAAATTGTTGCCGCGGCGAAGCGCCTCCAGAAGCTCGGTCACCGCCAGCGCGATGTCGTCCGGAGTGTCTGCGGGAACCGTGGTTGCGCCGCGCACGGCTCGGATCCGGGGCAACCGGAACACGCGACCCAGTCGGCCCCTCATGCCGCAGCCACCGCAGCGCTCCGACGGATGACGACAAAGCGCGTGGTGTTGTCGGCGAGGTCGGCGATGTCCTCCGCGAGCACCACGAGACCATACAGTTCGGCAGCTTCCGCCGACGCCACGGCAGCCCGCGTGAAATCCCGATCGGTGGCGATCGATTGCGCTGCAGCGGCTGTGTCCACCACGTCTCGCGAGCTGATCCCACGTTGCGCGAGCCAACCGGCGCATTGCGCGAGCGCGGCAGGATGGCTCTCGGCGCTCCGGATCATGTCAGGCGTCGCACCCGGCAGCGCCACCAGGCAGAGCACCACCCGAAGCGCGACCAGATCGGCCACCACGACGCCGGACGTGTCCAGCGCCGCGTGGGCCGCGTCAATCGGTCCGATGCTGCTGTTCTCCACTGGCACCAAGCCGGCGTCGACCGCGCCGTCGCGCACCGCACGAACGACCGACTCGAAATCCACCATCCCGACGAGGCCGGCCCCGGGTTGCCACGCCTGCGCGGCGAGGAAACTGAAGGCCCCCGGCACTCCTTGGTACGCGATCCGCATCCCTGCTCCCTGGCGCCCGACGCGCCGGTGTGGAAATGAAAAAAGCCCCCTCGCGATTGGAGGGGGCCCGGGCAACTCGCTCGATCGTCTGCGCTATCGCATGCGTCGGTGCCCGGCCCCCTCAGTGAGGTAGGCCGCAAAGAAGAACGCAACGCGATAGGTGCTGGAGTGTGTCATCATCCTGCCGCACGTTACCTTCCGACCCACGGGCGCGTCAAGGGGACCGCCGGCACGTTCATCGGGAGACAACATGCTTGACAGTGGTCCGCTGGCAGCGGTGGGTTGGCTGATATTCGTGCTGGGCCTGGGAATCATGGGTCTCGCCACGCTCTCCAAGGGTGCGCGGCTCAAGTCCCATGCGCGCCGGGCCGCGGATGCCCTCACCGGGTCGTCGCTGTGCCTTCTCGCCCTTGCACTGATCGTGACAGGCGCCGGACGCAACGTCACCTACGGCCTGCTCGGCGCCACCGTCCTCGCCATTTTTGCGAGCTGGTACATCGGGCGCCATGCGCGCCAGATCGATCGTGCCACCAAGCGTGCGAAGGACAAGCGCTAGGGTCAGATCTCCCAGTTTGACAACACCACGCCCTTCGACTGGTCGACCCCGGTGCCTGCGAGGGTGAGTCGGAGGTCGGTCCACTGCACCCGATACCCATCGGCGATCAGCGCCGCGTACAATTCGTGATGCGCTGTCTGGCAGCGCACCGTCAGGTGCCGGAGCGCCTGCGCCGCCGTCTCGCGCTCCAGCGCACCAACGACTTTGATGGCTGCGTCGAAATCGCGGGCAACCAGCTTCAGCAGTCGCAGTTCCTCGCGCGGACGACCCTGCACCAGTGGCACGGTGTGCCAGAGTCCGAAGCCGATCGCGCGCCCATCCGTGTCGCGAAGCACTGTCACGTCGCCCAGTCCGAGGCCAAGGGTCAGGTCCAGCTCCGCAGTGAAATCGACGCCAGCGCCGAGTTCACGGCTGAGGTGACCGCATTCACCGATCACCGCAGCGCGGCCCGGTTGGTCGAGCGCGCCAACTCGGGATGCATCGATCGCCAGCGCGCGTGGTCGGTCCCGCTGCAGGCTGACGGTGAGATGGCCGGGCAGGAAGCCGAGCCGTGAATAGAAGCCGATGTTGTCGATGGTGCGGGGCATCGTCTCCAGGCCAATGGTGCGTGCACCGTGCTGCTGCAGCCACTTCACCCCCGCCTCGACGATCTCCCGGCCGAGGCCCCCGCCCTGTCGATCGGTGCGCACGGCAAGCGGTCCCATCCACCCCTCGGTGCCGGCGAGGTGAACCATGTTGAATGCCACGACCTCGCCCCGGGCGTCGCGCCACACCATCGCGCCGTCCCCGGCATCGGCAATGGCGTAGCGCCAGATCGCCGGGTTCAGGTGGGGCACTCTCACGCCGCCGAGTCCGTCCTTGCGGTAGCGATCGGTGAACGCCTCCGAGAAGACCCGATTGAGTGCGTCCACATCGGCGTGGGTAGCGCGCTCCGGACCCGTCACTGCTCGATCAGGCTGCCACATCGCCATGGTCCGGGGCCTCCTCGATCGCGGTGGTAACGGCGCGTGCGACATCATACGACATCCGGATCACCCGATCGAACACGTCCTGCATCCCTTCGACATGGGTGATGAGGATGACCTGGGGAAAACGGTCGGAGAGGCCGCGAAGGAGGTCGAGGACTCCAGCACGGCGCTCGTCGTCAAGCGAACCGAACACCTCGTCCAGCACCAGCAGGGACAGCGGGTGACCGGCGCGCTCGGCGATCATCTGGGAGATGGCGAGGCGCAGCGCCAGGTTGACGATGTCCTCCTCGCCGCCGGATATCACCGGCTTCGCCTCGCCGTCTTCCACGATGAGCGGGACGTAGTGTTCGTCAAGCTCGAGATCGGGGTAGCGACCCGCCGTGAGATCACTCAGGAGCGTCGAGGCATGCTCCTGAAGATCGGGACGCATCTGGAGCGTGAGCTCGGTGCGAAGGTCGCCGAAAGCGCGGTCGAGTTCGTGATGGAGGTTGACCTGCGCGCCGAGGCGGAGTGCTGCCTCGGCCTTCGCCACGCGATCCGCGCGCCGGGCCAGGGCCGCACCGCGCAACCGCTCCGCGCCCTCGACATTTGCCGTGGAGCGGGCGAGTTCGACGCGCGTCGCAGCGAGTGCGGCCTCTCCTTCGCGCACCTGGCGCTCGATCGCCGCAAATGCTTCGGCGTTCCAATCGAGCGCAACAAGCCTCCCGTCGAGTGCAGCGAGTTCTGCCTCCACCTTGCTGGCCGTCACCTCGGCCGCCTCCGCCTCGGATGCGAGCGCCTGCGCCCGGGCAGCAAGTCCCACGGCTTGATCGCGCTCGAGACGCAGCGGCTCGAGCTGCGCGAGCTCGGTTCGAACCGCCTCGTGTCGCACCGCATCGTAGTTCGCCTCGGGACCGGTGAGCTGCGCCTCGAGCGCGCGAATCTCCTCGCCGAGCTCGCTGCGCTCAGCCTCCAGCGCGGTACGCTGCCGAAGCTGAGCCTGCGCCTGGCCCAGCGCCTCCGCGCGTCGGCGCAACTCGGTCTCGAGTTCCTCCCGCTCTGCGTCCAGCTGGCGCAGGTCCTCCGGCGTCGCCTTGAGCTGATCGGCACGTTGACGGAGATAGGTGCCATCAACCTTCACCTCGTCGATCTGCCGGCCAAGGAGCTGGAGCAACGCCGTGAAGTCCTTGCCGAGCGGACGACCGCAGGTGGGACAGATGCCCTCCGGCCCACGCTCGTCGATGAGCGCGCGCTGTTCCTCCAGCTCGCGATATCGTTCGCGAAACGCCGCCAGCTTGGTGCGCACCTCCTGATCGTCCTGGGTCCAGCGGGTGCGGCGCTCGGCACGCCTTCGCTCCAGTTCCTCGAAGACCACCCCCACTTCGGCGCGGCCCGCCGCGAGGGCGCCGACCTGCTCGTCGGTGGCCAGGAGCGAGATCTGCGGCTCCAGGTCCGCCAGCCGCTTTCGTACCTGGTCGCGGCGTGCCACCGCCCGGCTGTGCTGGGCATGCGCCGCAGCGGCCCGGTCGAGCGCGTCGCGTTCCGAAGCAAGTCCGTCCCACGAAACAAGCGCAGCAGCCAGTTCACTGATCCGGGACTGTGCACGTGCGGCGGTGGCGAGTTCGCGGTCGATCGCCTGGAACGCACCCCGGGCGCGGGCAACCTTCCCCTCCACGATGCGCCGTTCGCCATCGAGTCCTTGCCATGCAGTGCGTCGTTGCTGGGCAGTTGCCCACTGCGGTGCCTGCGTCGCCACCTCGGCAATCGCCGCTGCCTCCGCAGATTCCGCCGCCTCGCGGGCGTGACGTGCGGCATCGAGCGCGGCCACGGCCGATGCCAGGTCGGCCTCGATCTGCACCGGGTCGGCGAGTCCCTGCTCGATCCCGGCGAGTTCGGCGCGAAGCTCGGAGCGTACCGCACGTACCCGGTCCTGTGCCTGTCGCAACCGCTCGTATCCCAGCACCCTGGACAGGAACTGCTGCCGCTCCATCGGAGTCATCGACGCCATCACCGCCAACTGCTTCTGCCCGGTGAAGTAGGTGTTGAAGAACTCGTCGCGCGACATCCCGAGCAACCCGGCGACACGTTCGGTGACGGCGTTGGTGCTGTTCGCGATCGAACGCCCGTCCTGGAAGAGCTCCGCCACAGTCATCGTGCGAACCAGTCGATACTGGTGCGGCCCAAGTGCAAACTCGAGCTCGACCTCGAAGCGCGCCCTGGTCGGGGCACCGCGACGGCGCATCGTCTCGCGGGTGCCCCTGGCCGCGGGCACACCGTAGAGGGCATACGCAATCGCCTCGAGCACGGTGGTCTTTCCCGACCCGTTCGGACCCACGATGCCGGTGAGGCCGAGGCCGAACTCGAGCTCGGTGTACTCGTGCTGCCTGAAGTTGACGAGTTTCAGCCGGAGCAATTGCATCAGGACGCCTGGGTGTCCTGCTCGAGCGTCGTCATCAAGTCGGTGCCAACCCGGACGAAGGCCTCCCGATCAACCGACGCCGGCAACGGACGCGCTGCGAGATGCGCGGCCACGATCTCGGGTAGCGTCTGTCGCGTGCCGGGTGCGCCGATCCCGACCACCCGGCCGGCTGCCTCGGGGCGACGAAGGTCAAGCTGAAAGTGCAGCGCACGCGCCTTCCAGTTGCGGATCTCGGCGTGATCGAGTTCGCGCGCCATGGTCCGCGGCACGTTGATCACCACCTGTCGCACCACGGCGTCGTCGATTGCACCGGGCACCGACTCGACCGCCTCCTCGAGCATCCGGTCGAGCTCGGCCGACGCGAAGTCGCCGGCGTCGATCGTCCGCAGGTCGATCACCCGTCGCGGTGGCTCGATGAAGTGCGGAGTCACGGTCCCGGACGCGAGATCGGCCAGCAACCAGCCCTTGCCGGGGATCGCCCGCTCCCGCTCCTCGCGCAACTCACCCCAGGGATTCGGGCTCACGTAGTCGAGGGCACCCGCGTACCAGATGCGCTCCCGCACCTGGTGCTGCACGTGGTAATGACCGAGCGCGACATAACTCCAATCCCCGCCGGTCAGCTCCTCGGTGGAAAGGAATGCACCACCCGGCTCAGCGCCGCCCCGATCAGGCCCGAACAGTCCCGGGGTTTCCCCGTGCAGCACGAGTACCTGGTGCGGTGCCTGGCCCGCCGGCTCGAAGGCCAGCCGCGGCTCGCGGAACAGCGCCTGATGCGGCACGGCGAGAACGCTCAGGCCGCGCTCGGGGAAGTCGAGCCTCCGCGCGTCATCATGCACGACATGGATCCCGAGCTCGTGGAAGAGACCGAAGATCGACACCGTGTCGGTGGAGCGTGGAGTGTCATGGTTCCCTGCGATCGCGATCACCGGTACGCCGGGCAACCGGTCGACGAGGCGTGCCAACTGGCGGAAGGCAAAGAGGATTGCAGAGTTCGTGGGGCGGACGGAATGGAAGATGTCGCCCGCGACGATCACGACATCGGGCGCGCTCGCGATGACGCCGTCGATCGCGCGCCCGAAGGCCGTTGCCACGTCCGCCTCACGTTGGTTGAGCCCGCGCGACGTGAGCCGGGTGTACTGGCGGAACCCCAGGTGGGGGTCGGCGACATGTGCGATGCGCATCGCTTCAATATGGCGCGAAAGGATCGTCGTCGTCGCTTGCGAGTGGCGCGATGCCGCGCCGCGGCTCGGGTGATTCCGACGGGATTGTCCGCCGGACCCAGGCCCGGAAGAAGGCAAACGGGTCATCGGGTCGGCGCCGGACGGTTGCCGACAACGCCCGGCGCACCTCGGCCTCAGGCCGGCCATCGATCACGGCACGCACCTGGTCGGCGATGATGCCGGGCGTGAGGGCGCGGAGGCGCTGCACCACCGCTTCGGCGAACGGGAGGTCCGGCGACGGGGGAAAGCGCTCGACCCCCTCGCGACCAGAGAGCGCCGCCGGTCGGGGAAACCGCACGAAGACCGGCTGCGTGAAGTGGGGATGGCGGAGCAGCAACTCACCCTTGGGCAGTGCGGCCAGCTTGGCCTTCACCGCCGGCGAAAGGGTAGAGTACGCCGGCAATGCCAGCTCATCAGTGTCCATCCGTCCATAGATGGTCGTGCCCGCATTGCCCGTCACCCGCCGGATCACCTGCGACCGGAACTGTTGCGCCGAAAAGAGGACCAGGCCGAGATATCGTCCACGCTCGGAGAGATCGAGCAGCATCTTGCGGACGTAGGTGTCGGGACCGTCGGCCGGCGCGTATTTGTTGAGCTCGTCGACGAACACCACCACATGATCAACGCCAAGATCGCGCCGCTCGAGGTGCTCACGGAGTCGTGAGATGACCCGGGCAAAGACCAGGTCCTGGGCGAGCGGATCGACACCGGCGACGTCGATCACGGTGAGCGATCGATCGCGAAACGCCCCCCACGGCAGGTCATTGGCCACGCCGTCATCGGTCACCAGCCCCTTTGATCGGGTAGCGATGTTTCCGAGTCGATTGCGGATCTTGCGGATCGTCGCAACGTGGTGAGTGCGCCAGACCTCACCTCCCCGGGAAGTCTCGAGGTGATCGAAGATCGCGCGGAAGAATTCCTCGAGGTCGGCGAAACTCAGGACCTCGAACGGCGCGCCTCGCAGCTCCAGCGCCTCGAACTGCCGTCCCACCACCCGCTCGGCGAGGAAGTCGATGAGCGCATCGGCCTTCGCGTCCACGTCGTCGCGGTTGAGCACCACCTCGGCGTAGTCAAGAATTTCGCGCAGGCCCCAGACGAGGGGCTGCACCGTGTCCGCGAGTGCGGCGTTGCTCCGCAGCGTGTTGAGGTTGACCCCGTCGGCCTTGAAGGGGGCGTAGAGCGTCATGTCGGGAAACGGAGCGGGTTCGAGCCCGAGCCGGCGCCACAGCGCGAGGTCTGCGTCGCCGAGTGGTGCAGGCTGGTCGAGAAAGCAGAGGTCGGGGCCCTTCACGTTGAAGCAGACCGCGGCAACGCTGCCCTTTTCTGCCGGGAACGTCTGGAAGATGCTGCTCAGCATGAACGTCACCGCGCTCGTCTTCGTGGCGAGCCCCGACACCCCCGTGATGTTCAGGTGTGCTGCTTCGGGGCCCAGCAGGAAGTCGGCGTCGAGGAACACCGGCGCCGACAGTCCGCCGGCGGCGTACACCCCGATCGGCAGACCCGTCGACTTGTCCGGTTGCATGTACGCATCCATCCGCAACGCGACGCGCACGTCGGCGTCGCTCGCCGCGGCCACGCCGCCAAACGGAACGGGCTGCAATGGTTCCTCGGGGAGCTGCCGGAGCACGGCCGCGGTCCAGAGCCGGATCTCCGGCCGCGAGGTCGGCGCGTCGTCCTCGCGACCCGGATCGCCATCCGCGCCGATCACCGCGTCGAGAGGGCGGGCGAGGTCGGAGTATGCAAACGCCTCGGTCACCACGCCATACACCACGCGCTCGTCGCCGTCGACCCGGACGATCGACCCGATTCCCAACGGCGCGTGCGGCGCCGTCCAGAACGAGAACTGATGTGGTGTGCTCGGGCGCAATTCGGTCGCGACCACACGTCCGAGGAGTGTCATGTCGCCGCGCCTCGGACGCGGAGGTAGCGATCCACGTCATGAATGCCATATAGCAGGCGGTCGCTGCGCGGCCCGGTTGCGAGCGGGGACCGTTCGGCGAGAAGCCGGCGGGAGAGCAGGTCGGCGCCACCGGCATCGGCGTTACCGGCAGCGACCTCGACCCGCACCAGACCGTGGAAGAGATCGTGTCCCTCCCACGCGCGCAGTCGCAGTCCCCATGCGTGAAGCGGTGGGCGCCCACCGCCGCTGACAACGAAGACCGAGCTGCGATGGCCCGCTGGAATGGTGAGATACGTGTCCAGGTCCGTGCCCTCGAATGGCAGCGCACCGTGTGACTTCACCACACCCACCATGCGCCGGTCGGTGGCCCACTCGGGTGACACCGCGAGGGTCCCGTCGGCGATGAGCCAGTTGTCGCGGCCGGTGCGGTAGCTCCGTGACACCTCGACCTCCAGCGCGGCCCGGGCGCGGTCAATGGCCGCGTGCGCGCGGTCGAGGTCGTGCAGCGGATGGGGCGGGACGCTTGCGTCGAGGGCGATGCAGTCGTGCCCGGTGATCGTGGTCGCGAGCCGGTCGAGCACGTGCGGCCGCGCCACGACCACCCGCCTCGACAACTCCTCCCTGACCTGCAAGCGGCGGCCAGAACGCTCTCGAACGGCGGCCCGCACGACCGCCGCGACGAGCGGATCGGTGCCGACGTGACCGACCAGCTCCACGTGCTGCGAGCCGTCGAGGAACGCGACGTCGGAGTTCCACGCTTCGGGTTCACCGACGCACACGTGCCGCAACGGTGGCTCCAGCACGTCCGCGCTCCCGGTTTCGCGTCCCGGTCCGGCACGGGTGAGCTCGCCCCAGGGCGTCGTCGCGGGATTGGCGCCCGCGGCGGCCAGGTCGCGTCGCAGCCCGTCGAACGGTGAAGCGGGCATTGCTTCAGCCCTTTGTGTTCGGTTCGGCCAGCCGGGCGATGAAGTGCATCAACCGGTCGGTTGCCGTCTCGAGTTCCCGATCAGAGACCGAGTACGAAAGACGTACCCACCGATCGTCGCCGAACGCCGAGCCGGGGACGAGCGCCACACCCTCTTGCGCCATCAGCAGTTCGCAGAACTTCGCGCCGCCGATTTCGCGACCGGGCGCGATGCCATCGACGCGGAAGAAGAGGTAGAAGGCGCCGTGCGGTTCGACGAACTCGACGCCGGGCGCCTGGTCCTGGAATCGTGCGACGAGGTAATCACGGCGACGCCGGAAGGCCCCGACCATGCGTTCGACATCGGCATCGACCTCCGGGCTCTCGAACGCAGCCGCAGCGGCCCACATCGCGGGATGGTTCGCACCCGTCGTGGTGTGCGTCTGCAGCGCAGCCATGGCCCGCCCGACTTCCAGAGGGGCATATGCCGCACCGATTCGCCACCCGGTCATGGCGTATGCCTTGGACGCGCCGTAGATCACGACGCTGCGTTCGAGGGCTGCGTCGTCGAGGTCGAACATCGAGGGGGCCGGCCCGGGGCCGTAATGGATCCTCCGGTAGATCTCGTCGCTGATCACCCACACGTCGTGCTCGGCCGCCCAGGCTGCGATGGCGCGCAACTCCGCAGTGGTGTAAACCGTGCCGGTGGGGTTGCACGGTGAGCAGAGGATGATCCCGCGCGTGCTGTCGTCGCGGTGCCGCTCGAGATCAGCCACGCTCACCTTGAGACCCCATTCTGCCGCACCGGGAACCATCACAGGCCGCGCGCGGCAGAGGTGCACGATCTGGGGGTAGGAAACCCACGCCGGAGAGGGTATCAGGACGGAGTTGCCCGGCCCGAAAAGGGTGAAGCACGCGTTGAACAGCGACTGTTTCGAACCGTTGCTGACCACGATTCGTTCGGCGTCCACGACCCGCCCGCCACTCATCCGGGACAACGCGCCCGCCATCGCGTTGCGGAGGGGGGCGATGCCCACATTCGGTGCGTAACGGGTGCAACCACGCTGGATGGCATCGATGCCCGCCGCGCTGGCCACGGCAGGGGTGTCGAAATCCGGCTCGCCCACGCCGAGATCGAGGACATCCTCGCCGGCCGCCTTGCGGCGCTTCGCCTCGGTGCTGATGGCAACCGTCTCCGATGCCTTCAGGTGTTCGAGGTTGGGCGAGCGGCGGAAGGTCATGGGACAGTTCCCGATGGAGTGGTCGAAGGTGACAAACCGTCAGCACCGGTGACGGCGTCCGGAAAGGTTTGCCGCTCGCATCGCTGAGTCAACGCCCAGTCGCGGGTGAAGGCACTCCGCGACACCGCACTGGGTTGGCTGCAGGCCGCGCGCGCGGCTACCTTGCGCGCCCCGCGGCGGTTTTTTTCGTCGCCTTGACAATCGAGGGACCCGTGTCGGAATTCGAGTCGTGGCAGATCACGCCGGCGGTGGCCGCCCGCCTGGACAATCTTGGATGGACACCGGCGTCGGTCGACGGAATCGACGCCCTGGTTCCCATCGTGCGCGGTACCAGCGTGGTGAGTGTCCTCCCACCGGTGCCCGCCACCGCTGCACCGATCGCGGCGGCGATCCTGAGCGGCCTGTCCTCGCGCGGCGGACGAGTGCTGGTGCTCACCACGCCCGCACTGGTGGGTGAGTGGGGTGCCACGATGGCCGCAATCACCGCCGGAACGCCGTGGCGCATCGAGGCGGCGCGGGGGCCGGCACGTGCCGGCCGTCGGATCAAGGCTGACGAAGTCGATGTGGTGATTGCTGCCCCCGAAACGGCTCTTACCCTCCTGACACGCTCCGCGCTTGCCCCCGATGCCGTGACCACGATCGTCCTGGCGTGGCCCGAAGACTGGGACGCAGAGGAGGCGGTCACGGTCCTGCTGCAGGACCTGCCAAAGGACGCGCAACGGGTCGTGATCACCGCGCGCCCGGAGCAGGCCGGCGCGCTGGTGGAGCGATACGCGCGGCGTGCTCTACTTTTCGGCGCGCCCTCTGCCGATCCCGCGGTGGGGTCCCCGGCCCTCCCCGCGCTTCGTGAATCGGCGCGCACTCTCGCGACGTCGTGGCCCGGGCGCGCCGCCGCAGTTGCCGAGCTGATCGACGCGACCGATCCCTCGGACGCCACGATCTGGACCGTGGACACTCGCGACCACGAACTCCTCCGGATTGCACTGGGTGGTGGTGCCGAGGGGGTGCGAATCGTGATGCGGGGCGCACCGCTTTCGGGCGTGGTGATCTGCTACGATCCGCCGGCGCGCGCAGACCTGCCCGCCTTCGCGTCCACCGACGACCTCACGATCCTGGTGCCGCCCGGCACCGAAGGCCATGTCGCCCGGATCGTCACCCGCCGACGCCCCGTCCAGGCAGCGACCAGCGCCGCCGCCCTTCTCACGCGCGACGCCGCGTTGCGCAGCGAGATCACGCGCGAACTCGCCGGTGGGACGCTCGACGCACCGCTGTACGCCCTGGGCCCGCTATTCGAGCGGCATGAGGCGCAGGCGATCGCGGCGGCGGTGTTCGCGCTTTGGCGGCGCGCCGTGGCGCCGGCAGCACCAAGTGCGAATGCTGCCGGTGCATCGGCGTCGACTCCCGTCGGCGGGATTGCAGCCACGAAGATCTGGGTGGGGGTCGGCAAGAAGGATGAGGCGACGGTAGGCGATCTTGTCGCCGTGATGGTGAAGGAGCTCGGCGTCGACCGCACCCTGATCGGGCGGATCGAGCTCCGGGACACCTTCGCGCTGGTCGAAGTGCCCGAGGCGGATGCGGAGCGGATCGCGGCCCGCCTGACGGGGCTCACGATCCGCCGCCGGAAGCTGGTGGCCAGGGTGGACCGGGGCCCCGGCGAGTCGCGCGGGGGTTCCGGGGCACCGCGAGGCGGGCCGCGTGGAGGGGGCAGCGGTGGCTTCCGTGCACCCCGGGCCGACCGCAGGTAGGGGGAAAAGCCGACGAGCCGCCCAGCGGGGCGGCCCGTAGTCCGTCATCCTTCAGGACGACGACTTTCCAGCGTATTACTTACTTGCCCTTGTTGACCAGGTCCTTGAGACCCTTGCCCGGCCGGAACGCGGGAACCTTCGACGCCTTGATCTTGATCGTTGCGCCAGTCTGCGGATTGCGGCCGTCGCGCGCAGCGCGCTTGCGGACCTCGAACGAACCGAAGCCGGTGAGGTTGATGCTGCCGCCCTTCTTGAGCTCGCGTGCGAGCAGGCCGTCCGTCGAGAAGAAGAGGTCGACGATCTCGCCGGCATGCGCCTTGGAGGTGTCGAGCGCCTTCGCGACGGCCTCGATGAGTTCCATCTTGTTCATGGTGGCTCCTGCGGAGTGGGTGGGGCTGATCCCGGGCCGGCGGCCCGGATAGCCGAGAATATGGGACACGTGCACGAAACTCCGCAAGTACTCTGGTTTTCCCGCGGGTGGTCCGCTGGACCCCGCACGGCGCCTGAATTTCCGGGTGACACCCCCTTGACGAACGGCCCATGACCACTTCACAGCGCCCCGGGCGGATCGAAATCGTTGCCGGCGTCATGTTCAGCGGCAAGAGCGAGGAACTCATCCGGCGGGTGCGGCGAGCGATCATCGCGCGCACGCCGGTGAAGGTGTTCAAGAGTCACCTCGACGCGCGATACGTGGGCCTGCAGCACGTTTCCAGTCACACTGGCCTGAGCTTTTCCGCTCAGCCGATCGATCGCAGCGAGGAGATCCTGCGTCACGTCGCCGACACGCCGGGCGTCGGGGTGGTCGCAGTCGACGAGACCCAGTTCCTTGATGCCGGGATTGTCGAGGTGGCAACGCACCTCGCGGAGCACGGCGTGCGAGTGATCCTCGCGGGCACCGACACTGATTTCCGCGGCGAGCCGTTCGGCATGATGGGACACCTGATGGCGATCGCCGAGGACGTCACCAAGCTCCAGGCGATCTGCGTGCTGTGCGGCGACCTCGCGTGTCGAAACCAGCGGCTCGTGGCCGGACAACCTGCACGATGGGACATGCCCGTGGTGATGGTCGGCGGCAGCGAGACGTACGAGGCGCGCTGTCGGCGCTGTTTCCAGATGCCGCGGCTCAACGAAGACCAGGTACCACTGCTCTGATGCGCCACTATGCACTCACCGGGACCGTGGCGGCCGGAAAGTCCACCGTGGCGGCGCTTTTCGAGCGGTGGGGCGCGACGCGCATCGATGCCGACGCGATCGTTCGGACGCTTCAGCAACCGGGTGAACCGGTGCACGACCAGATCGTTGCGCGATTCGGGTCGGAGGTTGTGACACGCGATGGCCAGCTCGATCGCAGCGCGCTCCGCCGGATCATGCTTGCCGATGTCGATGCGCGCCGCGACCTCGAGGCGATCATTCATCCCGCCGTCGAGGAGCGTCGCCATGCGCTGCTCGATGCGGCCAGGACGCGGAACGACGCGGTCGTGGTATCGGAGATCCCGCTGCTGTTCGAAGCAGGTGACCCGTCGGCCTTCGATGGCGTGATCGTGGTCGATGCGCCAGTCGATGTGCGGAGGGACCGTTTGGTCGCCGACCGCGGGTTGTCGAGGACGGAAGCCGACGGCCTGATGGCGGCGCAGTGGGCACCATCGCGGAAGCGCGCCCAGGCCACGTGGATCATCGAGAACGAGCAGTCTCGCGTCGCGTTGCATCACCGCGCGCGAATCGTGTGGGATGCGATGAACGCATGAGTACGTCACTGGTGTGGACGGACCTCGTCCCGCGACCCGGTTGGCAACAGATGGCGCTCGACGAGGCCGCGATGACCGTTGCACGCGAACAGGACGTGGCGCTGCTGCGGCTCTACCGGTGGGACACCGACACGGTCTCGTTCGGCGCCCACGAAATGGCCACCCGAACCTGGAATCGGGCAGCCCTCGAGGCCGCCGGAGTCCCCACGGTCCGACGGCCGACCGGGGGACGGGCCGTCTGGCACGACGCCGACGACCTGACATACTCCTGGGCTGCCCGCGCGGGCACGGCGCTTCGCGATTTCTACCGCACGACCCACGAGGAGTTGGCCGCGGCGCTCGACTCCCTGGGCCTCGCTACCGCCATGGCGCCTGGCCTCCGCCACACGCCCGGACTGGCGGCCGGCGCCTGTTTCGACACCGCGGTGGGCGGTGAAGTGCTGGTGGCGGGCGCCAAGGCGATCGGCAGCGCCCAACTGATCCGGAGTGGCGTGCTGCTGCAGCACGGTGCCATCGCGCGCCGGGATCCGCTGGCGCGGCTGGATGCGTTTCTATTGAATGCGGCAGAATGGCGGACTACCGGGGCACGGGACGTGCTGCCCGACGCTTCTGACATCGCGGCCGCCATCGAGGCCCGCTGGCGTGCAAAAGGCGCCAGGTCAGCCTCGGCCCGGTTGACCCAATGCGTCGAGGCGACGAGCCTCCAGTACGGAACCCGGTATCAGGACGCCACGTGGACGTGGGGCCGTTGAACAGAGTCTCCCCTCCAACCGTCACATCCAGGAGTAGCGTGATCCAGCGCATCATCCTTGCCTGCCTGCTGGGAATCGGCGGAATGATCTCATCCGCCACCCCTGCCATCGGCCAGTCCAACGCCGCCGTTCGCGGGACCGTGGTCCTGGCGATCCCGGCCGACGTGAGCGTCCCCGTCCCGGTGGTCGGTCTCCCATACACCCACGTGGCCGACGTCACCGATCAGCTCTTTCTCCGGCTGGGATTCCTGAAGTCCTCGTTCCGGACCGTCGGCGACGACGCACTCACCCCCATGCTCGCCCGTTCCTGGCGGCGCGTCGACTCGCTCACGCTCGCATTCGAACTCGACCCGCGAGCGATGTGGCATGATGGCGCCCCGGTGACGACGCACGACGTGATGTTCACCTGGCGGCTCATGGTGAACCCGGCCGTCGGCGCCGATCACGCTGTCATCGAGCCGATCGCCGGCATCGATTCCACCGGCGTTCGCACCTTCAGGGTGCGGTTTCGGCGTGCCTTCGCCGAGCAACTCTACCTGATCGGCTTCAACCTGCAGCCGCTGCCGGCGCACCTTCTGGAGCGGGTTCCGGTGGACTCGATCACGACGTCGGAGTACGCGTCGGCTCCGGTCGGCAACGGCCCGTTCCGCTTCGAGCGGCGCGTGCCAGGCGAGTTCGTCGAGTTGCGTGCGTATCCCGCCTTCTTCCTCGGCAAGCCCACCATCGGACGGGTGGTGTTTCGCGTCATCCCCAATCCGGCCACGCGCCTCAACTTGCTCTTGAGCGGCGAACTCGACGTGCTGGAGTATGCGCCACCAAGCGCCATGGCACAGATTCGCGCCAAGCGCGATCTCCGGGTGGTGACATTCATGTCCAACCTGGTTTTGTACGGCCGTTTCAACACGAGGGCACCCGGCGATACCTCACGACCCCACCCGGTGCTCGGTGATCGTGCGGTGCGCGATGCGCTGGTCAGCGCGCTCGACCGTGGCGTGATGGCCGAGCGGATCTATGGCCGCAACGCGTCGGTGCCCGGTGCGGTGCAGTCGGTGTCGTGGAGTTGGATCCGCCCGGTGCGCGGGACGGCCGGCGCGACGTCGCGTTCCGCCGTGCGCGCCGCCCTGGCGAAGGCTGGTTGGCGCGACAGTGACGGCGATGGCATCCTCGACCGCAACGGGGTGCCACTGCGCATTGGCCTCTTGTATCCAGAGACCAGCGCAGTACGACACGACTTCGCGTTGCAGATGCAGGCGATGTGGCGGGCCGTGGGGATCGATGCCCATCTCGAGCGGCTCCCGGGTCCAGTAGGCAGCGAACGGCTCAACGCCGGTCGCTTCGACGTGGAGATGGGGAGCGTGAACCAGGACGCATCGCCGATGTCGCTCACCCAGAGCTGGTCGTGCGCATCGGCGCGGGAGGCGAGGTCGAGCAACAAGACGCGCTGGTGCAATCCCGAATTCGATCGCTTGCTCGCCAATGCGATCACCGGCAAGGACCCGGTGGCCGGATATCGCGTCGCGCTCGCACACATGGCTCGCGAAACGCCGGCGGCATTCCTGGCTGCGCCGTACAACAACATCGCCCTTCACTCGCGGTTCGAGAACGTGCAGGTCTGGCCGGTGAAGGCCTGGACGTCGCTCTGGCAATGGCGGGTGCGCCGGGGCGCCGAACTGCCACGCGACCGCTGACATGACCGGTTGGCTGGCCCGCCGGTCGGTGGATGCGGTCGTCTCCGCCGCCGCGGCCATCCTGCTGCTCGTCGCGCTGGTGCACGTCATGCCGGGCGACCCACTCGCGGTGATCCTCGGCGATCGACCCGCTGACGCCGCCACCGTGGCGAGACTCCGCGAACGGTACGGCATCGACCGGTCACTGCCGCAGGCCCTGGGCGACTTCGCGCGCGGCGCCGTTCGCGGCGATCTTGGCATCGCGCTGAGCGAACAACGTCCGGTCACCACAGTGCTCCGCGAACACGTGGGCCCCACCCTGCTTCTCGGCTCCCTCACCCTGCTCATCAATTTCACCGTGGGCCTCGCGCTCGGGCTGTGGTGGGCACTCCACCCCGGGACGATGCGCAGCCGCATCGTCAGCGCCGCCACCGTCGTCGGCTACGCGCTGCCGACATTCGCCATCGGCATGGTACTCGTCTGGATATTCGCCGTGGAGCTGGGCTGGCTGCCCGTCGCCGGAAGCAGCGACCCGTTGCTCCCGGCCGACGCACCGCTGTCCCAGGCGGTCGTCGATCGTCTTGAGCACCTCGTGCTCCCCCTCACGACGATGGTGATGGCAACCATCGCGGTTCCGATCCGGCAGCAGCGATCCGCCGCGCGCGCGGTGGCGGCGCAACCCTGGGTGCGAGCCGCGCGTGCGCGCGGGCTGTCGCCCGTGGTCGTTGCGTGGCGCCACTGCTGGCGCCCTGCCCTCACCCCGATCGTCACCCTCCTCGGCCTCTGGCTGCCGATGCTGGTGTCTGGTGCTGTATTGGTCGAATCGGTGTTCGCGTGGCCTGGACTCGGGACGCTGCTTGCCGAGGCGACGGTCAATCGTGATGTCCCGCTCGTGATCGGGGCTGGCGTTTTGCTGGTGATCGCGGTTCAACTCGGCTCGCTCCTCGCCGACGTGCTGTACCGCGTGGTCGATCCCGCGCAGCGTCAACCGTGACGCGAACGCCGTGGGGTGGCGCGGCACTCGCAGCGGCACTGCTGGCACTCGCCGTCATCGGCCCGTGGATCGCGCCAGACCCACTCCTGATGGAAGCCGGAACGCTCCTCCCGCCGTCCAGCGCTCACCTGCTCGGCACCGACCAGCATTCCCGAGACGTGTTCGCCCGCCTGGCGCACGGCGCCAGGGTGTCGCTCACCGTCGCAGGTGTGGCGGTGATCATCGCGCTGGTCATCGGTTCGACGGTGGGCGTCATCGCGGGTGCAGGCGGATCGGTGCTTTCCGCCTCGTTGCGGCGGATCACCGATCTCGCCCTCGCATTGCCCCGCATCGTGGTGCTCATGGTGCTCCTCGCCGCGCTGGGCACGCTTCCGCCACTTACCTTCGCGATGATCATCGGCGTCACGGGATGGCCGGCGATTGCCCGGCTCGTGCGCGGCGAAACGCTGCGGCTCCGCCAAGCCGAGTACGTCATCGCGGCACGCGCGCTCGGTGCACCCCCGCCGCGCGTGCTGTGGCGGGAGATCCTTCCGGGCGCACTGGCCCCCGCGATCATTGCGGCCACGCTCGGAGTGGCAGATGCGATCCTCCTCGAGGCCGGACTCTCCTTTCTCGGACTGGGAATCATGGCACCGGCACCATCATGGGGCGGAATGATCCTCGAGTCGCGCGATTACCTGCACGCCGCACCGTGGCTCCTCCTGGTCCCGGTCGCGGCCTTGGTCGCTGCCACGTCATCCGCCACATTGCTTGGCGAGGCACTCCGCCGCTTCCTCCAGCCTGACACGCAATGACCCCGCTTCTCGAGATATCCAACTTGCGCGTCATGTTCCCGGTCCGCGGTGCGGACCCGGTCGTGCCGGTCGACGACGTCTCGTTCTCGCTTGCACCGGGCGAACTCGTGGCACTGGTCGGCGAGTCCGGATGCGGGAAGAGTCTCACCGGGTTGTCGATTCCCGGTTTGCTGCCGACCGGTGCCTTGTTGGGCCCGGCCACGTCGGTTCGCTATGACGGGGCGGAACTGACCGGACTCGATGAGCGCGCACTGCGCCCGTTCCGCGGACAACGGATCGCGATGATCTTCCAGGACCCGATGGCGTCGCTCAACCCGGTGATGCGGGTCGGCGCCCAGATCGGCGAGGCGATCACCGCGCACCGCCGAGTGCCGCGTGCCGAGGTGGACCGCAGGGTCGTTGATCTCCTCGCCGAAGTCGGGATCGCCGATCCTGCTTCGCGGGCGCGGAGTTATCCGCATCAGTTGAGCGGGGGAATGCGCCAGCGGGTGATGATCGCGATCGCCCTTGCCGGAGAGCCGGGCCTGCTGATTGCCGATGAACCGACGACTGCGCTCGACGTCACCGTGCAGGCCCAGATCCTCGAGTTGCTCGATCGGCTCCGGGTCGCGCGCGGCATGGCGGTGCTGCTGATCACGCACGACCTCGGGATCGTCGCCGGGCGCGCCGACCGCGTGCTGGTGATGTATGCCGGGCGGATCGTCGAGACCGCTCCGACCGGTCCGCTGTTCGCGCGCCCGGACCATCCCTACACCGCCGGATTATTTGCGTCGATCCCGCGGCTGGGCGGCAGTGCCGCGCGTCTGTCGCCGATCCCTGGTACCGTCCCGCGTCCCGACCAGTGGCCAGACGGCTGTCGATTTCACCCGCGTTGCCCGGTGTGCGTGGACAAGTGCACCCGCGAGCGTCCGTTGCTCCTTCCGATCGAGCGCGACGATCACCTCGCAGCGTGCTGGGTCGCGCAGGGGAATGTTGCATGACCCAGTTGCTCGAGGTGGAGGGCCTGGTCAAGCACTACCAATCAGGCGGATTTCTCTCGCGCCCCAAGCCACCGGTCCGCGCGGTCGACGGGGTCTCGTTCACGGTCGCGCCTGGCGAGACCCTTGGTCTGGTTGGCGAGTCGGGCAGCGGCAAGAGCACAATCGGTCGCAACATTCTGCGCCTGGAAGTGCCCACGGCGGGCACGGTGCGGTTCGAGGGGGTCGATCTCGCCACGGTGTCGCCTGGCGAGCTCCGTGCGCTCAGGCGGCGGATGCAGATCATCTTCCAGGATCCATTCGGATCGCTCAACCCGCGCCGGTCGATCGGTGCATCGGTGGCCGAAGGGCTCGAGATTCACCAGATGCTCCCGAAACGGGAGGTCGCCAGCCGCGTTTCCGAATTGCTCGCTGAGGTGGGACTCGACCCCGCGTATGCGTCGCGGTACCCGCATGAGTTCTCCGGTGGCCAGCGCCAACGGATAGGCATCGCACGGGCACTCGCCGTGGAACCCCGGTTCGTGGTGTGCGACGAACCCGTCTCGGCGCTCGACGTGTCGGTGCAGGCACAGGTCATCAACCTCCTGCTCGACCTGCGCGATCGCCGCGGTCTTGCCTACCTGTTCATCGCCCACGACCTGGCGGTGGTGCGGCAGATCGCGCACCGCGTCGCCGTCATGTACCTCGGTACCATCGTGGAACTCGGTGCAGCGAGCACCGTCATCGAGGCGCCACGCCATCCGTACACGCAGGCACTCGTGTCGGCGGTGCCGGACCCCGATCCCCGCTCAGCGCGATCACGGATCGTGCTGGCCGGCGAACCGCCGTCGCCCTCGGCGCCGCCGCCAGGATGTCCATTCGAGCCGCGCTGTTTCCATCCCTTGAGGGACGCGCGCTGCCGCACCGAGCGTCCGGTGCTGCGCCGCGTCGCGGAACAGGATGTGGCATGCCATTACGCAGAAGTGATCGCCGCGCCCCCCCTGGTCCCGACGTCGTGACTGCCTCGCTGCACCTGATCGACGCGTTCGCCGACGAGGCCTTCCGCGGCAACCCGGCGGCCGTCGTCCTGCTCGGTGCGGAGCGCCCCGATACGTGGTTGCAAGCTGTCGCGGCTGAGATGAACCAGGCCGAGACCGCGTTCCTGCACCTGGTTGATGGAGGCTTTGCGTTGCGCTGGTTCACGCCGCTCGCCGAGGTTGATCTCTGCGGGCATGCCACGCTTGCCAGTGCGCACTTCCTGTGGACTGAGCAGTTGCTGGCGTCCGACGAGACCGCGCGGTTTCACACCCGCAGCGGTCTGCTCACCGCGCGAAAGGATGACAACGGCTGGATTACGCTCGATTTTCCGGCGATTCCACCCTGTGATCCGATCGTGCCCGATGACCTCGCGGCGGTACTTGGCGTCCAGCCGATGGCGGTGCAAGGTGGTGCGTTCGACCTGCTGTGCGTCCTGGACAGCGCCGACGCCGTGCGCGCATTGACTCCGGACCTGCATCGCATGGCTCGATGGGAGGTCCGCGGCGTCCTGGTGACCGCAGCGACCGACGAGCCAGGCATCGACTTCGTTTCGCGCTGTTTCTACCCCCGACTCGGGGTGCCCGAGGATCCGGTGACGGGATCGGCGCATTGTGCGCTCGCGCCGTACTGGCACGGCGTCACCGGGCGGGCTACGCTCGCCGGGCTGCAGGCCTCGCGGCGTGGCGGCGTGGTGCGTTGCAAGGTTCGTGGCGACCGCGTGCACCTGGCGGGCCGTGCGGTGACGACCGTGACCGGGACGCTGCTGGCATGAGCGGGGGGCCTCGGATCTACATCAGCGTCGACATGGAGGGGGTCGCGGGGATTGTCCACGAGGACCAGACCAACCCCTTCGATCCGCGGTGGAGTTCCGAGTACAGCCGGGCGTGCCGGCTGATGACGAACGAGGCCAACGCGGCAATCGAGGGTGCGCTCGCCGCGGGGGCATCACGCATCGTCGTGAACGATTCCCACTGGCACATGCGAAACATCATCCCCGAGTTGCTGCACCCCTTTGCGGAGCTCTCCAGCGGGTCGCCCAAGCCATGGTCGATGGTGCACGGGATCGACGACGGCTTCGACGCATTGTTCCTCGTCGGGTATCACGCCCGCGCCGGCACAGCGAACGCCGGGATCGACCACACGTACACCGACGTGATCCACGGCGTGCGCCTCGAGGGCGAGGTCGTCGGCGAACTCGGCCTCAACGCCGCATTCGCGGCGGCACACGGGGTGCGCACCACATTGGTGACGGGAGACGCAGCCGTCTGCCGGGAAGCGGAGGAACGGCTTCCCGGTGTTGCCACGGTGTCGGTCAAGGAGAGCCTGGGCCGTCAGTCGGCGCGATCGGTGCACCCCGACGTGGCGTGTGCCCGGATCCGTGACGGTGCCACCCGGGCGGCGACACATGACACGCCCCTCCGGCGGGTCGGGTCACCGTGCACGATCGAGGTGGATTTCGTCCGCACCCACCACGCCGACATGGCGGAACTCGTCCCGGGATCGATCCGGAACGGCGACCGGACAGTGACCTTCCGGCACGCCGATTATCGTGAGGTGTTCCGGGCGTGGCGGGCGATGTACAACCTGGCGAACGTTCCCTGAACACCGGGCGCTCAGGGCAAAGGCAGCGGCTCGACCGGCGCAAGCTGCACCCTTGGAATCCGGCCGCCACGCACCATCCGCACACGGTCGCCGTCGGGCCCGGGTAGCTCGCGCCGCATGACGGTGCGGTCGTCACCGGCCACCCAGTACTTCCGTTGCACGTTGTCGAGTTCGGTCGTCACCACCCATGTGGGGCGGAACTTCACGACGCCGCGGTGCACCGACACCATTGCCTCGCCGCGCAGCACGTCGAACTTCATCCAGCGCATTTCATCTGGCCGGTTCTCGAGGACGATCGGGAGCGACCCGCTATATCCGGCCTGCAGCGGCAGGGTCGCAATGATCAGGTCGATTCCGGTCATCGCGTAGGGTTCCGCGGGCAGCAGCACCTTTCGTCGCGCGGTGCGGCCATTCGGGGTGCGCCGCTCGATCTCGACCGCACGGCGGTTGATCGTCATGCGCAGGTCGCCCGATGCGTCGCGACGCCAGGTCGCAAGGGTCTTGAGTGACCAGCGATCGTACCACACGCTGTCCTCGATGGTCGTGCCACCGGCGATCGGCATCCGCCGGGTCAGGAGCCACGCTTCGTCCTTGCCCCACCTGGCCGTGTCAAGTTCAACGCTCCCCTCTGCAAGCGTGGTCGTGTCTCCCTCCGCCCGGATCATGCGTTCCGTCGACAGTGCCGGAGCCAGGATGGCGCCATCGGGACGCGGCGCAAAACCGTAGAAACCGTAGTTGGGAAGTTCGAAACCGACCGCAGAACAGGCACTGATCAGCACCGAAAGCGAACAAACCGCGAAACCGCCCATCAGGGGGCGCCGGAAATGAGTCATCGGCCCAGGAAGTTGGAGGAAGAGGCGCACCGCGGGGGGATCTACCTTGGACCCGTCATGGTTGTCCACAGTCACAAGCATCCTCGCATCGGGTCGAAAATGGAAGCCTTAACATCGAGTGGCGGCCGCCGTCGACAACGCATGAGATACAGATTCATGGCGGCACTGGTGGCCACGTCCCTGATGGCAGCGCCGCTCCCGGCCCAGGTCGCGATGTCGACACGCGACTCCGCTCGACACCTGCTCGACCGCCTCGGATACGGCCAGGCACCGGGAAACGTTGAGTCCATTGCCCGGACCGGCGTGCTGCAATGGGTCGAGGCCCAACTGAACGAACCCGGCGTCGACCGGGCACTGGCAGCGCGTGAAACGCGGTTCGAGGTGCTCAGCGTTCCCACCCGCGACATGGTCGCGATGCATGCAGGCCAGGTTCGCCGAGCCGCAGCCGACACCGCAGCGGGCCGGCGAGCTCCAGCGCGAACGATGGCGGATGCATCCAATGGCCGCAGTCTCAGGAGCCTCAACGCCGAGCTCGCTGCGGTGACGCTGGTGCGGGCGGTCGAGGCCGAGGCACAGTTGCACGAAGTGCTCGCCGACTTCTGGCTCAATCACTTCAATGTCTTCGTCAACAAGGGTTTCGATCGTGCGTACTTTCGCGATTACCTGGAACGCACCATCCGTCCCAACGTCATGGGAACATTCTCGGCGCTGCTGAGCGCCACGGCCCACAGCCCCGCGATGCTCTTCTACCTCGACAATGCGAAGAGTGTCGCGCAACGTACCGGCGACGAGCGCGACCGGACACCGCGAGTCGGGATGGTCGGCCGGCGCCGCGGTGTCGATCCGGCGCGCCCGCCCGCCGCATCGCGCGCGCCGAGCGGGCTCAACGAGAACTACGCGCGGGAGCTGCTCGAGCTGCACACCGTCGGCGTCGATGGCGGGTACACCCAGCAGGACGTGGTGGATGTCGCCCGGATCCTCACCGGCTGGAGTGTGGGACGTGGCAACCAGGGGCCGGGATTCGTCTTCAACGCGCGCCAGCACGACCGGGGTGCAAAGCAGGTGCTCGGGGTCACATTTCCTGCGGGCGGCGGCGAGGAGGAGGGCGCCCGTCTCCTCTCGATGCTCGCCATGCATCCCGCGACGATGCGACACGTGTCGGGCAAGCTGTGTGCACGGTTGGTTTCCGATGAAACCGCGCCCGGGTGCATCGACGCGGCCGTTGCCGCGTGGAGAGCGAGTGGCGGCTCGATCGCCGAAGTGGTCCGGGCGATCGTCCATGCACCGGACTTCTGGGCCCCGGAAAACCACCACGCGAAGTTCAAGTCGCCACTGGAGTTTGTAGTCAGCGCCGTCCGCGCGATCGGCGCGCGCCCCGATGGCACGCCCCGACTGGCGCAGCAGCTCGCCCTCCTCGGCCAGCCGCTCTTCCAGCAAACCGTCCCCACCGGTTACCCCGAGTCGGAGGAGGCGTGGACCAACAGTGGCGCACTCCTCGCCCGCATGAACTTCGCGATCGCTCTGGCAGCCGGGAGCATTCCCGGGGTCACGACGGACCTGGACCGAATCGTCCCTGCGACGGCGGATCAGGCTGCGTTGATCGACGGTATCAACCGCGACATCCTGGGCGGTGCACTGGGACCGCGAACTCGCGAGACGATCGCGCGCGATATCGCCGGGATCACCGACCCAGTCGCAGCTCGGGCGAGGGCGGTCGGACTCGCACTCGGCGGGCCCGAGTTCCAGAGACAGTGAGCCGACCATGATCTCGCGGCGTGCATTCATGAAGGCTGGTTCACTCGCGCTGGTATCGCTCGGCGCCGATCCGCTCTTCGTCGACCGCGCCGCCTATGCGCTGCGCCATGCCGGGGGCCGGGCACGGGGACGGACGCTGGTGTGCCTCTTCCAGCGGGGCGCGGTCGATGGCCTCTCGATGGTCGTTCCGGTTGCGGATCCGGCCTACTGGACCAATCGTCGCCGGATCGCGATTGCCCGCCCCGAGTTGCTCGCGCTGGACGGACAGTTCGCGCTTCATCCGCGGCTCGCTCCCCTTCGCGCGCTCTGGGACCGGAAACAACTTGCGATCGTGCATGCCGTGGGTTCGCCATCATTGACGCGATCGCACTTCGACGCGCAGGATTTCATGGAGACCGGGGCGCCCGACCAGCGCTCGACCACCGATGGCTGGGCCAACCGGTACTGCCAGAATCCCACCCAGCATGCCGACACGCCGTTCAGGTCGGTGGCGTTCGGTGCTCAGCTGCCGCGTACCCTTGCCGGCAGCGCCCCCGCCCTCGCCATCAAGGATCTTCGCACCTTCGGCCTGCGCGAAGCGCGGGAGGATGGCGACCGTCCCCTCACCACTGCATTCGAGTCGCTGTATGGTGGCAACGCCACCGGGCTCGTGGCGTCATCGGCCGCCGAGGGCTTCGAGGCGATCCGGATGCTTCGGGTCGCGAACCCCGCGAACATCGGGACTGCCAATGGTGCCGAGTATCCTCGCGGCGAACTGGGGAGCTCGATGCGGCAGGTGGCTCAGCTCATTCGCGCCGACCTGGGGGTGGAGATCGCATTTGTTGACGTCGGCGGCTGGGACACCCACGTGAACCAGGGAGCGGCGCAGGGCCAGCTCGCGACGCGGCTGAACGACCTGGGCGCAGCGATCGGCGCCTTCGTGACCGATCTCGGTGATCGAATGGCGGACGTCGCGCTCATCACCATGAGCGAGTTCGGGCGAACGGTGCGGGAGAACGGCACCGGCGGGACCGACCACGGACACGGTACCGCGATGTTCGTCATCGGCGGGGACGTGCGGGGTGGGGCGGTGCACGGCAACTGGCCCGGGCTCGGCGCTGACGCCTTGCACGAGGGACGGGACCTCGCCGTTACCACCGACTTTCGAACCCTGTTCTCCGAGGTTCTTCAGGGCCACTTGGGCGCGGTCGACCTGAAGGGAGTGTTCCCGGGCTTCACCGGGAGCCCGACCCTCGGAGTCTACCCTTCCTCGTGATCTGACCACGGGTCCAGGGCGACCACGAACCATGTGACGACCTGCGCACAGTCAAGGTCTCAACGGCTACCTTCGGACCACACCGTTGCGTTCCTCGCCGGGCCGCAGGACATCAATGGGCCGAATCCCGGCAATCCTCCCGTCCCTGTCCGCCTGCGGTCGATCAGGCGGGGCCCGATGGTGGCCCCGCCGGGAAGTTGCGGGGTGGTGAGGGAGTCGCGGCGGGGGCGCTGTAGAGCGACGCACACAGTGATCATGATGCTCGGCGTCGCATGCAGTCATTCCCCCACCACCGCCACCGTTCCCTACACGCCAGACGACGCGCCATTCACCGCGACTACCCCGATCCGGCTCACATACGATCCGGGCATTGATGCGTTCGCGTCGTTCTCACCCGACGGTGCGACGATGCTGTACGCATTCCAACCCCGTGATCGCGATGATCACGACCGTTGCATCGGCTTCATGCCGGCCGGTGGTGGAAGCCGGGAGGAACATTGCGACAACACTGGCATCGGGGCGGCACGAACCGACGCACTCGAGTATCCAGCCCTCAACAATCGCGGCGACCTGCTCTACGCCCGCTACGCGTCTGCCATCGGCGATTTCATCCCCAACACCGCCGAGATTTCGCTCCAGCTCGCGACCCGCGACGCACCGCTGGCTGCGCGGAACATCCTGCAGCTCCCGATGCTGGTCGAGGGCGTGGGTCTGACACGGATCGGGCGAATTCGCTGGGCGAGCGACGACGTACTCTACTTCGCGGCCGAGGAGATGACCCTGCTCCGCAATCCGATCTCCACGAGCTTCCGCGACACGGTGGTCACGGGCAACGGTCTCATCCGGGGGACCCGGATGGCGTCGGGCTTTCGATTCGAGACCGTCGGCGGGATTCTCGATGCCAGCGACTTCGACTTCTCGGTCGGTCGCGACACCATCTTCTTCACCCGGAGCCGTGGCAACCGATTGTACGCGGTGGCCACTGACGGGACGGTCGGGTCAGTCGTATACTCTGCCCCTCAATCGCCGGGTCGGCCACGCCAATTGCGGAGCCCGGCCAGGGTCGGGAGGCTTGTGGTGGCCGCCTTGCAGGACATCGACAGGTCCGAGCCGCCGCTCTATCCGGCGGGACTGGCTGCCGGCGCAAGTCTCCAGTTGATCGAAACCCGAAACGGGACGGCAACGACGCCGCAGGAGGCGTCGGTGGTGGTGCCCTCGTTCGGACGGGTAGCCACCATGCCCGGCAGTTGCAGGATCGTGGTCGAGTTCAGGCACCGTCAATCAGTCAGCTTCACGACTGA
>JACDBX010000113.1 GCA_013694695.1 Gemmatimonadales bacterium
GAGGGCCCCGTACCCCGCCCCGATGGTGTATCCGGCCTCGGCTACCCGGCGGACCACATCAGGACCCCTGGCCCGCTCCGGGAGGGTGATCGCCGATACGGTCTGGGCGCGCCCGCCTGCCGGGGCCAGGATGCCGATCGGCTCGCCGAGTCGGGCGCCCAGCTCCTCCGCCCAGGCATGGGTCCTTTCAGCCATCTGGCGGTGCCGGTCCCAGCGCGCCTCCATCCCCTCCGCGGCGACGGCCTCGAGCTGGCGCTCCAGCGCATAGAGGAGCGAAAGCGCCGGCGTGCTCGGCGTCTGGCGCTTGAGATCGAACTCGGCGAACTCGACCAGGTCGAAGTACACCCCCCGGGCTGGGGCCTTGCGCGCCTGCGCCATGAACGCGGAGGAGGCCGCCGCGAACGCCAGCCCTGGGGGCAGCGCCAGGGCCTTCTGCGAGCCGGTGAGGACGAAGTCGAGGCCCCAGGCGTCGAACTCGACCGGAATTCCACCCACCCCCGTGACGCTGTCGATGAGGCACATCGCCCCGTGCTCGTGCGCCAGGTCGGACACGGCGCGGATATCGGTGCGGACTCCTGTGGAGGTCTCGGAGTGGACCACCAGCACCGCGACCACCCCGCCCTGCTGCAGCCGTTCGCGCACCGCGTCGAGCGGCACGCTCTCGCCGAGTGGCGCGTTCAGAACATCGACGTCGCGGCCACATGCCCCGACGATGTGCGCGAACCGCGCCGAGAACGCGCCGTTCACTATCGCGACAATTTTCCCGGGCGCGCAGCAGCGCACTGCGGCCTCCATCATTCCCGTCGCGGATGAAGTGCTGATGAACACCGGCTGGGCGGTCCGGAAGACAACCTGAAGTCCCGTCTGCAGCCGTGCATACAATGCCTCGAACGCCGCACCGCGATGCGGCATCATCGGTTGCAGCATCGCCTGCAGCACCTCGGCGCGCACCTCGGTGGGGCCCGGGAGAAAGAAACGCCCGAACGGGATGTCGCTCACCCGATCACCAGTGATTCGATCTCTTCGAAACTCGTTACGACGTGATCCGCCACCCTGACCACGGCATCGCGCTGGACAAACCCGGTATATGCCGCGAAGGCATCGACCGATGGCCGCGCTGCGGCGTCGGTGGCACCGTCGCCGACCATCAGTGCGGGGCTGGGCAGGCCGAGCGACGCCACGACGTCGAGCTTCCCGAGTTGGGTCACCAGCGGGGAGTGAGTGTCGAAACCCTTGTAGCTGCCGTCGGGATTGGAGTGGATCGATACAGCGTGCACCTCGGACTTTGCGAAACCGAGATCAAGCGCGAGCGGGAGCAGGCCCTCGCGAAAGCCGCCGCTCACGACATGCATCACCACGCCGGCGTCGCGCAGCCGCTGGATCACCTCATGCGCGCCGGGCGCGACGTTGTCGCGGTACGCGTCGCCCAGTTCGGCGAGGTCCTGCGCCGATGGACGGATGCGGGTCATGCGCGCGGCGTAGATCGCCTCAAGCGGGATCTTCCCGGCCATCGCTGCGTTGACCTCTTCGGCAATCGCGGCGGCCTCCGCGGGACCGACGCGCGCGGCGATCCACTCGACGCCCTCGATCGCGCTGAGCGTCGAATCGAAGTCGAAGACAACGGCGTGATACCGGATCATGAGATCACGTTGCCGGGCGCGAGAAGTCCAGCCGGGTCGAGGGTGTGCTTGAGGGCGGACATCGCCGCGAGCTGCATTGGCGACAGCTGCAGCGGCAACCACTTCTTCTTGAGTTTGCCGATGCCGTGTTCCGCCGCCACGGTGCCGCCCATGCCGAGCACGAGGTGCAGCGTTTCCTCGACGGCCGCCTCCACCCGTGCCAGCATCGGCGCATCGGTGGCGACGAAATCCTGGTGCGGATGTCCATTGCCCGCATGCCCGAAGGTTACGGGCATCGGGAGGTCGTGCTTCGCTGCGATCTCCCGCGCCGAGATCAGCGCCTGCGGGAGCAGGTCGAGCGGCACAGCCCAGTCGGTGGCGACGCGACGGCCACCGTGCGCGATGAACCGCGACCCTCGTTCGTTGGTGGTGGCCGGCACGGCGTGCCGCAGGTCGCGGGCACCGCGAATCGCGGCGTCGCTATCGAACACCACGATGTCATCCACCGATGCGTTCGACGCCTCGGCAAGTTCGAGCCAGGCGTCGAGATGGGCGTCGTCGTCACCCTGGTGTTCCTGTTCGGTGTATACGAACGCAGAACCGCGCCATGCCTCACCGCCTTCCTGCTGCCGCACGATATCCAGCGCGAACTGGTCGAGGTACTCGAGGCACCGCGGGTGCACCACCCCGTGGCGGCGGGCTTCGCGAACAAAACGGAGTGCGTCGGCTTCGGTCGCAAACGGAACGCCGAGGCCGGTCACCTGTTCGGGGAGCGGAAGGAGGTCGAACACCGCCTCAAGCACCACGCCGAGTGTCCCCTCGCTGCCGATGAACCAGTCGACGGGGTCGTGAATCGGACCGTAGCCGGCGGTGTTCTTCTCCAGCCGTGGGCGCTGCAGTTCGACCACCTCGCCGGTGGCGAGTGCCACGGTGAGGGAGCGCACCCAGCGGCGGGTGGGGCCATAGCGCAGTGAACGCGCGCCGGAGGCATTGCATGCAATGGCGCCGCCGATCGTCGCCTCGTTCTCGCTGGTGACGTCGGGCGGAAAGAGTAACCCGTGCTCGGCCACGGCGCGCTTCATGTCGCCGACGAAGCCGCCCGGCTCGACCCGCACCGTGCGCGCCGACACGTCGAGGTCGACCATCTTGGACATTGCCCGGAGCGAGAGCAGCATGCCGCGGTCGGTGATCGATGCGCCGGTGAGGCTGGTCTGGCCGCCGGCGGTGGTGATCGGCGTGCCGGCGCTGATCGCCTCGGCGATGAGCGCTACCGCCTCAGCGGCCGACTCGGGGCGCGCCACCATTTCGGGCACCAGCTCCAGCCCCGATGCGTCGCGGCTGTACGCCTCGCGGACTGACTGGTCTGTGGTCGGCACGATCGACATCGTCACGCCCCCCGGAAGTCGAGTATGGTCGCGGACCGCACATCGGGAAGCTCGAGCAGCCGCTGGCGGAGGTCGTCGTCGATGATGCCATCGACCGCAATCGCCGCGAGTGCTTCCCCGCCCTGTGACAACCGTGCCTGATGGTACTCGGCGATGTTCACGCCCGCCACGCCCAGCAGCGTCCCGACATGACCGATCACACCCGGGACGTCGTTGTTGGTGAGGATGATCAGCGCCTGACGTGGGGCGACATCGACCCGGAATCCGCCAATTTGCGTGAGGCGCACCACGCCGCCCGGTGCGACGACGCCGCTCACGATCACCGACTCCATCCCGCCGCTGATCGTGACCTCAATTGAAGTCGGCTCCTCGTTGCGCGCGGCGTCGCCCACCGCGAGTTCGATTCCGCGGCCCTCCGCGATCGCGCGGGCGCTGATCAGGTTGAGGCGTTCTCCCGCGACCACCCGCTCGAGCGCGCCGAGCGCTGCCGCCGAGAGAAGGGCGCTGCCCTCGCCCGCCAGGTCGGTACCGGCACGGAGGGTGATGCGGCGCACGACGGGAACACCGCGATCGACGAGGAGCGCACGGCCTATCGCGGCGGCGCGCTGCGCCAACAGGAGCCCGGGCTGCAGTTGCTCCCACGGACGGCCGCTCACAGTTGCCAAGTTGATCGACCGCGACAGCTCGCCGTGGAGCATCATGTCGCGTACCGCGGCGCAGACATCGACCGCGACGTTGCGCTGCGCCTCGACCGTGGACGCACCGATGTGCGGGGTGAGCACCACATTGGTTGCGGCGCGCAGCGACGAGTCGGCTGGCAACGGTTCCGTCACGTACACGTCGAGCACCGCGCCGCGCACAGTGCCAGCATCGAGCGCCGCGAGCAGCGCCTGGTCGTCGATGATGCCGCCGCGCGCGAGGTTGGCCACCACTGCGCCGCCGGGGAGGCGCGAGAGCTCGCGTCGGCCGATCATCCCGCGGGTTTCGTCGGTGAGCGGCACGTGCACGGTGACGATGTCTGCATCGGGGAGCAACGCATCGAGCGACGCGACGCGGCGAACCTGCAGCGCCTGAAAGCGCTCATCGCCGATGTAGGGGTCGTACCCGATCACGGTCATGCCGAACGCACGCGCGCGGCGGGCCACCTCGCCGCCAATGCGACCGACGCCGACAATCCCGAGCGTGCGCCCGCACAATTCGCTACCGAGCAGGTCGCTGCGGTCCCACCGTCCATCGGTCATCGACGCGGCGGCTGCGGGAAGCTTGCGCAGCAACGACAGGACCGATCCGAAGAACAGCTCGGCCACGGCGATGGTGTTGCCTGCCGGTGCGTTCACGACCGCGATGCCCATCGCCGTGGCAGCTGACATGTCAATGTTGTCGATGCCGACCCCTGCCCGTCCGATCACCTTGAGCCGGGAGGCATGCGACAGCAACTCGGCCGATACCTTGGTGGCGCTGCGGCCGATGAACGCGTCGTACTCGCCGATCCGCTGGTACAGCTCGGTCGGTGGCAGCGTCGGCACCACGTCGACCTCGAACGCCGATTCGGCGGTCAGCAGCTCGACGCCCTCGGGGTCGACGTCGTCGGTGACGAAGATGCGGGTGCGGGGGGAAGCGTCGATGGGCATGGTGAATTCTAGCGGCAGAAGGAAGAGGGAGCGCGAGAAGCGAGAAGGGAGAAGGGAGGGCCAGGAAGGGGTTCTCTCCCTTCTCTCATCTCTCTTCTCTCTTCTCTAGCTACTTCAGCAGCCGGCCGATGTCATTGCTGAACGCCAGCACCATCAGCAGCACGATCAGGCCAAGCCCGACGAGCGACACGATCTCCCGGAGGCGGCGTGGCAGCGGTCGTCGGATGATGCCTTCGACGGCCAGGATCAGGAAGGCACCGCCGTCGAGCACGGGAATCGGCAGCAGGTTGACGACGGCAAGGTTCATCGAGATCAGCGCCATGAAGGCGAGGAGCGGTTCGATCCCTGCGCGCGCCTGCTCGGCTGCCATCTGCCCGATAAGGATCGGCCCACCGACTTCCCGGGTCGACACCTGACCATTGAGCAATCCGCGGAACGTCTGGAAGATGGCGCCGGCCGACAGGATGGCCGCGTCGCCCCCGGCCGCCAGTGCGTCGACAAAACCAAGCGGCTCGGTCAGGTATGGGGGTCGTGATGAGGCGCCGATACGTCCGATCATCTGCGAGGTGGTGTCCGAGGCGATATCGCGCTCAAGGCGCGGCGTCATCTTGAGATCGACGGCCGCACCGCTTCGTACTACGCGAACCGCGATCTCGCGTCCGCCCGCAGCCCGAATGCGCGACGTGGCGTCGGTCCACGACCTGATCGGCGTGCCGTCGACCATGACGATCGAATCGCCCACCTGAAGGCCGGCGTCGCGTGCCGGATAATTCGGCGAGATCGAGCCGATCACGGCCGGGTGCATCGGCTGCAGCGCTCGAGCAATCTGCGCACGCTCGGCGAGCGCATCGCGGTGCAGCATGATGACGATGGGGTCCCGGTTGTCGAACGTCAGGCCTATCTCGTTGCGGTCGCCCGACGTCACTCCCCGCATGATGTCGTCCCACGATTCCACCGGCTGTCCATCGACAGACGTGATTCGAGACCCCGGCTGGATGCCCGCAAGTTCGCGCGCCTCGTCGGGCAGGGCGTCCGGAAGCACGGCGCCGACCGTCGTGGTCGGATCGTACTGGCGTCCGTTCTTCCAGGCGAGGCCGGTGAAGACGGCCCACGCGAACAATGCGTTGAGGGTCACGCCTGCGAGGATGATGATCATCCGCTGCCACACCGGCTTCGCCTCGAACACCCGGTCCGGTGGCACCTCGGCGGCGGACCCGCCCTCGAGTACCGATGACGACGGATCCTCTTCGCGGGACGCCATCTTCACGTAACCACCGAGCGGCAGCCATGAGATCGCCCACTCGGTCTCGCCGCGGCGGAAGGAGAGCGCCTTGACGGGCTTCCCCATGCCGATGGAGAAGCGGTGCACCCAGACCCCGAAGGCCTTGGCTGCCCAGTAGTGGCCGAGCTCGTGCACGAAAATGAGAACGCCGAGCACGACGAACAGCACGGCAACGGTGAACAGGGTGTTGATCATGTCATGGCCTCGTCGGCGTGGCACCGGGCAGCGCGATCGGCGCTGCGCACCGCGTCGAGTGAATCAGCGGCCGATCCGTCGTGGTGATCAAGCGCGTGCTCGATCACCTCGGGGATCCGACCAAAGGGAATGCGGCCCGCCAGGAAGGCCGCGACCGCGACCTCGTTGGCGGCATTGAACGCCGCGGGTGCGGTTCCGCCCTGTCGACCGGCACCCACGCCGATATCGAAGGTGGGAAAGTCGTCGCGGCGGAGCGGCTCGAAGGTGAGGTCACCGCCAGTCACCGGATCGTACCGCGGCACGCCGGTGTCGGCGCGGCGCGCGGGATGGGTGAGCGCGTACAGGATCGGGACCTCCATTGACGGATACCCGACCTGCGCCAGCACGCTTCCATCGGGAAACTCCACGAATGCGTGGACGATGCTCTGCGGGTGCACCACCACGTCGACGGCGTCGTACGGGAGATCGAAGAGAAAATGCGCCTCGATCACCTCGAGCGCCTTGTTGGCGAGCGTGGCCGAGTCGACGGTGATCTTGGCGCCCATGTTCCACGTCGGGTGGTTCAGCGCCTCGGCAACGGTGGCCGCGCGCACGCGCTCGCGGTCCCAGGTCCGGAAGGGCCCGCCCGAGGCGGTGAGGATCAGTCGGCACGCCTTCGCGCCCTGCGAGCAGGTGCACTGCAGCACAGCGCTGTGTTCCGAGTCGATCGGTACGAGTTCGCCGCCACCCGCGCGCGCCGCGGCCGCTACCAGCGCGCCCGCGGTCACCAGCGTTTCCTTGTTGGCGAGCGCCACGCGCTTCCCCGCGCCGAGTGCGGCGAGCGTTGCGTCGAGGCCCGCCGCCCCGACCACGGCGTTCACCACGATGTCGACATCGGGGCGCGTTGCTGCCTCGACCAGCGTCTCCGCTCCGGTCGGGAAGCCGCAGTCGGTATCTCCCCGCACCAGGGCGCTGTACGCCGGCCTCCAGGCCGCAACCTGCTCGCGCAGCATCGCTGCGTTCGAGCCCGCCACGAGGGCGGTCACCTCGAACGCGTCACGGTGTCGCGACAGCACGCCGAGCGTGGTGGTCCCGATCGAGCCGGTGGAGCCGAGCAGCGCGACGCGACGCATCGCTACAGGAGGCCGAGCAGTCGGTAACAGATTGCGGCGGTGGGAATCACGAAGTAGAGCGAGTCGAAGCGGTCGAGGATCCCGCCGTGCCCGGGAATGAGCGCCGATGAATCCTTGACACCCGCGGCGCGCTTGAAGAGCGACTCTGCGAGGTCGCCGGCCTGGCCGACGACGGCGAGGACGAGCGCCATCAACATGGCGGGGAGCAGCGTGAGTGGGACACCGAGCGACGGGAAGACGAAGATCGTGAAGATCGGTGCGACCAGCACGCCGGCGACGACGCCGGAGATCGCACCGGAGCGCGTCTTGGCGGGGGAGATCTCCGTCGCCAACTTCGGGCCGCCGAAGATGCGTCCACCGAACATCGCCGCGGTATCACACACCCACGTCACAACGAGCGGGAAAAACACCATCGCGGTGCCGGGCCACGACTGCACCGGCCAGAACGCATGACGAATCTCGACCAGATAGGTCGGGAGCGCGGCGGCATAGAGCACCGCGAATACCGTGATCGCGGCGGCGGCGAGGGGCTGCTGGTCCTTCGTGCGGTTTCGCAGGGCGAGGAAGATGATCGCCATCAACCAGATCGCAATGATGTCGCGCCACGCAGAGCTCCACACCAGCACGAAGGGGTGGTCGCTCAGGACGGCGTAGCTGAGCACCGGCAGGGCGCCGGCCGCGATGCTCGCAGTGAGCGCAAATCCCTCAACCTTCGCGTGACCGGCGAGCGCCAGTACCTCGCGCGTACCGAGCACGGTGATCACCGCCACGAGCATCACGAAAGGCCACGAGCCGTACCAGGTGAGCGCGATCGCGAGCGGGATGGCCACGACGGCGACAGCTATCCGGCGGATGAGGTTCGTGTCCATGGTGCTCACGCGTTGATGCGGCCGAACCGGCGATCGCGTCGCTGGTAGTCGAGAACCGCGGTGAAAAGGTCTTCACGGGTGAAGTCGGGCCAGAGCACCGCCGTCACGTACAACTCCGCATACGCCAGCTGCCACAGCAGGAAGTTCGAGATCCGCATTTCGCCCGAGGTCCGGATGAGCAGGTCGGGATCGGGCCATCCGGCGGTCAGCAACTGTCCGGCGAAGGCGGCCTCGTCAATTGCGTCGATGTCCATCTCGCCATCCCGGACCCTGCGCGCAAGGAGACGAGCAGCGCGCACCATTTCGGCACGCGACCCGTAGGAAAGGCAGATGTTCAGGTCGAGCGCGCCGCCCCCGGCGGTGCGGTTCTCGATCGAGTCGACGGCTGCCCGTGCCGCGGGCTGCAACCGCTCGAGGTCGCCAAGCATGCGGACCCGGACGCCCTGGGTGCGAAGTTCGCTGGCTTCGCGCGCCACGTATTCCTCGAGGAGCGCCATCAGCGCGTCGATCTCGGCGGCGGGGCGCTGCCAGTTTTCCTGGGAGAAGGCGAAAATGGTGAGGACGCCGACACCTGCGGCGAGGCATCCCTCGACCGTTTCGCGGACCGCACCCATCCCGGCCTGGTGGCCGGCGCTTCGGGGAAGGCCGCGCTCACTGGCCCAGCGGCCGTTGCCATCCATGATGATGGCGATGTGCCGCGGTACCACCCCGCCCTCGCGCAGCAGGTCGAGTCGGGCGCCGGCGGTGTCCGTCACACTTCGAGGACTTCGACTTCCTTCGCCTTGAACAGTTCATCGATCTGGCGAATGGCGTCGTCGGTGTGCTTCTGCACGTCCTTCTCGGAGCGGGTCTTCTCGTCCTCCGGCACCTTCTCGGTCTTCTTGATCTTCGTCATCCCGTCGGTGCGCGCCTGCCGCACCGCTACGCGCCCTTCCTCCGACAGCTTGCCACAGATCTTGACAAGGTCGCGGCGGCGTTCTTCCGACAGTGCCGGTAGCGGCACGCGAATGAGTGCACCAGTCGACTGCGGATTGAGGCCCAGGCCGGCATCGCGGATCGCCTTGTCGATCGCGATCGCGAGCGACTTGTCGAAGGGCTGCACGGCAAGCATGCGCGGCTCGGGGGCGGTGACCATCGCGACCTGGTTGAGCGGCACGCTGCTGCCGTAGGCGTCGACCCGCACGGTGTCGAGCAGTTGCGGCGTGGCCTTGCCGGAGCGGATCCCGCTCAGCTCGCGGCGGGTATTCTCGACGGCCTTGGCCATGCCGTCACGCGCGGATTTCACGATGTCGGTGAGCGTCATTTGACGAGGGTTCCCACCCGCTCACCGGCGAGCGCGCGTGCGATCGCCCCGGGGGTATTGATGTTGAGGACGACGATCGGCAACCGGTTCGCCTGGCAGAGCCCGAAGGCGTTGGCGTCCATCACCGCGTAGCCGTTGACGATCGCTTCCTGGAAGGTGATCTCCGGAAGAATCGTGGCCGACGGATCCTTGCGCGGATCGGCCGTAAAGACGCCGTCGACGTTGGTGGCCTTGAGCACCACCTCGGCCTCCATTTCGAGCGCGCGCAACACGGCGGCGGTGTCGGTGGAGAAGAACGGATTGCCGGTTCCGCCAGCGAAGATCACCAGCCGCCCCTTCTCGAGGTGGCGCATCATGCGCCGCCTGATGTAGGGCTCAGCCAGCGACTCCATCCGGATCGCGGTGAGCACGCGGGTCTCGACACCGAGCGTCTCGAGCACATTCTGCAGCGCGAGGGCGTTGATGACCGTCGCGAGCATGCCCATGTAATCAGCCGACACGCGGTCGAGCCCCTCCCGCGACGCCGACACACCGCGCACGATATTTCCTCCACCCACCACCAGGCCGAGTGCCACGCCAAGGGCGTGCACACTCTTGATCTCTTCAGCCAGCGTCTCGATCACGCGGTAATCGAGGCCACCATCCTTGGTGCCGGCGAGTGCCTCGCCGGACAGCTTGAGAAGAGCCCGGCGATAGGCCACTCAGGCCTCGCCGATCTTGAAGCGGGCGAAGCGCACCACGCGAGCGCCGGCAATACGACCGACCATCTGCCCTACCGTCGCTGACTCATCCTTCACGAAGGGCTGCTCGAGCAGCGCGCGCTCGGCAGCGAACTTCCGCACCTTGCCCTCGACGATCTTGCTGCGAATGGCCTCGGGCTTCCCCTCGGCGGCCACCATCTCTTCGGCAATCCGGCGTTCCCGGTCGAGCAGTTCGGCCGGGATGTCGTCGGTCGAGACGGCAAGCGGATCGGCGGAGGCGATGTGCAGCGCGACCTCGCGGGCGAGCGCCACCGCATCGGGGCCGGTGGCACCGTCGAGTTCGACGAGCACGCCGACCTGGCCATTGAAGTGGCGGTATTCCGCCACCGTGCCGCCGAAGCGTGCGACGCGCTTGACGGTCATCGCCTCGCCGGTCTTGCCGGAGGCCTCCTTCACCGCTTCATCGATCGTCTTGCCGTCCATCGAATCCTGCAGGAAGGCGTCGAGCGTCACGCCAACCGGGCTTTTCGCCAGGACGTGATCGACCAGCCGGCGCGCCAGGGCCTGGAACTCGTCGTTGCGCGCCACAAAATCGGTCTCGCTGTTCAGCTCGATCATCGCGCCGGCGGTGTTGTCGGGTGCGACCTCGATCATGACGACGCCCTGCGAGGCGTCGCGACCGGCGCGCTTCTCGGCCTTCGCGATCCCCTTCTTGCGGAGGATCTCGCCGGCAAGCGCCATATCCCCGCCAGCCTCCTCGAGGGCCTTCTTGCAATCCATCATCCCTGCGCCGGTACGGCCACGCAGTTCGGAAATGTCCTTGGTGCTGATTGTCATCGCGCTCATTGTATCAAAGTCCTGGTGCAGTTTGTGAAACCGCCGCCCCGGGCCTCAATGGCCCGGCGGGCGGCGGTCCTGGTGGTCCGACCCGCCGATCGGTCAGGCCAGCGAATCGCCGGCATCGGGGCCCGGTGCGTCGGTCTTCAGTCGGGCTGCGATCGCCTCGGGGCGTGCCTTGCGCTTGCGGCGCGGGCGACGGCGCTTGCGATCGTCGTCGCTGCCGTCACCTTCACCCGCCGAATAGGTCTCGGCGTCGTCCTCGAGCGCCATGTCCTTGACGGGCATCTGGGAGCGGGCCTCGCGGACTGCGTCGCAGAGCGCGCCGGTGATCAGGGACACGCTGCGGATCGCGTCGTCGTTGCCCGGAATCGGCACCGTGATCGGATCGGGGTCGGCGTTGGTGTCGACGATGGCGACCACCGGGATCCCGAGGCGGTTGGCCTCCTGGATCGCGATCTTCTCCTTCTTCGCGTCGACCACGAACATCGCACCCGGGAGGCGCGACATGTGCTTGATGCCCTCGAGGTTGCGCGACAGCTTCTCCTGCTCACGCGAGAAGAGGAGCTGTTCCTTCTTGGTGTAGTTCTCGTAATCGCCCTCGGCCGACCCCTGCTCGAGGTCGCGCAGGCGCTTGATCTGCTTCTTGATGGTCTGGAAGTTGGTGAGCGTGCCGCCCAGCCAGCGCTCGGTCACCCAGTGGGCGCCAGCGTTGCGCGCCTCGCTCTCGACCACGCCCTTGAGCTGCCGCTTGGTGCAGACAAAGAGAATGTTCTCGCCGCGCAAGGCGACGCCGCGCACCAGTTCGGCGGCGAGTTCGAGCTGCTTGAGGGTCTTCTGGAGGTCGATCAGATAGATGCCCGAGCGTTCGGCGAAGATGAACTTGCGCATCTTCGGATTCCATCGGCGCGTCTGGTGGCCGAAATGGGTGCCCGCCTCGAGCAGTTCCTGCAGGGTCGGTGTCGCCACGCACTACTCCGTCAGTTGGTTGGTCCGCCGCGCTCCGTCATTTCCCGCCGAGAGCCCCGCAGGGCACCGTTCGACGAAATCGGGAGGCGTGTGTCGTCGCGGGCCAATCTGACCCGCGCGTATCGTGCGGCCGGTGCGTTCGGCCAGACGTGGGTCGACGCAAGCGTCGCCCCTGAGGTTCAGCGAGCGCCTAGCGCTTGCTAGGGGACGCAAGCGTCTCCCCTGAGGGTTCAGCAAGCGCCTAGCGCTTGCTGAACTGGAACTTCTTGCGGGCGCCCGGGCGGCCCGGCTTCTTGCGCTCGACCGCGCGCGGGTCGCGAGTCAGGAGGCCGGCGGTGCGCAGCTTTGGGCGGTGCATCTCGTCGGCCTTGCAGAGCGCCCGCGCGATCGCGTGGCGCATCGCACCGGCCTGTCCGCTCACGCCGCCGCCGTCGACATGCGCCTTCACGTCGAATGCGCCGAGGGTGTCGGTGGCGGTGAACGACTGCTGGATGTGCTGGACCAGCGAGGGACGCGGGAAGTAATCGCCGAGGGTGCGACCGTTGACGTCCCACTTGCCAGTGCCCGGCGTCAGGTAGACGCGTGCGACGCTCGTCTTGCGGCGGCCGACGGCATTCCAGCGGAACTCGGGAGTGTCACTCATGAAGGCGCCTTCGAAGTTTCGACGGTGAACGGCTTGGGCTGCTGGGCCTCGTGCGGGTGCTCGGACCCGGCGTACACCTTGAGCTTGGTGCGCAGCTTCTGCTTGGCGAGCGAGTTCTTGGGGAGCATGCCGTAGACGGCCTTCTCGATCACGCGATCGGGATGCTTCGCGAGCATCTCGCCGGCTGGCGTGTGGGTGTCGTGACCCATGTAGCCGGTGTGCTTGAAGTAGGTCTTCTGGGACAGCTTGCGGCCGGTGAAGTGGACCTTCGACGCATTGAGCACGATGACGAAGTCGCCGCCGTCCATGTGCGGCGTGAACGTCGGCTTGTGCTTGCCGCGAATGAGCTGTGCCACCGTGCTCGCCAACCGGCCGAGCGGCACGTCGGTCGCATCGACCACGTGCCAGTCATGCTGGAGGTCCGCCGCTTTTGCCGTGTACGTCTTCATGTGCCCTTGAATCCCCGCAAGTCAGTCAGATCGCCAAAATCGGATACAGTCCCCCAAGATAGCGGCGGTTGAGGGATCCGGTCAATACGGCAGGGTAGCCAACGGCGGGGGTCCAGGAATCTCCGGGCAGGGTTAGAATCGTCGATCCCCCAGCCCCAGGGCCCCCGATGACCGCCCCTGCGAACTTGCCCTCCCATGCACCGGCGCCGGCCGACGGGGCCCTCCAGCGACAGGACCCCCGGATCGTCGGCTGCGAGCGGCTGGCGGGCTGGGTTGCGACGGCCATCTTGGCCGCAATCGCCGGGGCCCTTCTCGGCATCTGGGCCTGGCTGGGTGAACCCGCCCCGAAAGCGATGGCCCTGGTCGGGAGCGGTGTCGGCGCGCTCCTCCTGCTTGGCACGTGGCATTGGCAGCGCTGGCCCGCCGTCTCGTACCGGCACACCTGGTATCGGGTCACGGACCAGGCCATCGAGATCCGGAGAGGCGCTGTCTGGAAATCGGTGGTCACGATCCCGCGCGGGCGAATCCAGCACACCGACGTCAGCCAGGGCCCACTTGAGCGCCGGTGGGGTCTCGGCACACTGGTCATCCACACCGCTGGCGACCAGTTCAGCGCCATCACCCTCGATGGGCTCTCCCACGGCGAGGCCCTTCG
Source organism: Gemmatimonadales bacterium (assembly GCA_013694695.1). Classification (GTDB taxonomy): domain Bacteria; phylum Gemmatimonadota; class Gemmatimonadetes; order Gemmatimonadales; family GWC2-71-9; genus Palsa-1233. The sequence continues at coordinate 13,651 of JACDBX010000113.1, forward strand.
CATTCGTGACCGCCTGGTGGGCGGCAGGCCCGACGATGGCGCCTGAACATCGACTTCACCCGGCGTCGGCGCTGTTCCGCTTCGGTCATCTCCTCAAGGACTTCGCCTTCCTCGCCCTGCCACTCCTCGTGGCGGGTCGGTCGATGGCGATGGATCTGCTGGCGGTGGCGGTCATGGGTGTACTGGTCCTGCCAGCCGTCATCGGCGCGATCATCACCTACGCGACCTTCCGGTACCGGTACGAGGCAGACGAGTTCGTGGTCCGTTCGGGGCTGATCTTTCGCAACGAACGTCACATCCCGTATGCGCGCATCCACAACATCGACGCGGTGCAGAACCCCATTCACCGACTCTTTCGTGTCGCGATGATCCGGATCGAAACCGGTAGTGGCATCGAGGCCGAGGCGACGCTTGCCGCTGTGCCGGTCGCGGCAATCGCCGACATGCGTCGCCGAATGTTCGAGGGACGGGGGGCACCGATCGCAGCGGAGGAAGCGGAGCAGTACGCGAGTCCGGTGCTTCTCAAGCTCGGCGTAGCCGATGCGTTCGTGGCGGGGTTCCTGCTGAATCGGGGCTACCTCATCATCGCCGCAGCGATTGGTCTTGTCTTTGAGCTCGGCCCGGACGATATGGTGCGCATCGTGGGTGAAAGCCAGCCCGGTCGGGCGGCGACAGCAGCGGTACAGGAGACCATCGCGGCCTCCGGTTCGGTTGCGGGAACGACCGTCGCGCTCACGGTTGCCGGAATCGTGCTGCTCATGATCGCGATCCGGCTCGTGGCAGCGCTGGTGCTGGCCAGCAGGCTGCATGGGTTCGTGCTGTCACGCAGCGGCGCCGACCTCCGCACCGAATCGGGACTCTTCACCCGGGTGACCCGAACGGTCGTGCTGGGTCGCATCCAGCGCGTGATCGTGCACGAAAGTTTCCTCCACCGCCGCCTCGGCCGCGCATCGATCCAGGTGGTGACCATGGGACACTCCGTGACCTCGCGGAGTGAGATCGCCTGGCTGGCGCCCCTCGTGCGCGCCGACGAGATCGACGCGCTGGTGGCACTGGTGCCCGGACTCGCGACGCACGCGTTCGCCTGGAACCCTCCGCACCCGAGCATCACCGGACGGAAGCTGCGCGGGGCACTGATCGGCGCGGCGCTCGGTGCACTGCCGGTCGGACTGCTTGCCGGACCAAGTTGGGGGATCGCCGTGCTGCTGCTGCTCGGTGGATGGATGTCGCTCGCGGCGTGGCTCTATGCCCGCAACATCGCGTGGGCGGAAGGCGACGGCGTTGTCGCGGCGCGGGCCGGGTGGATGCGACGGAAGACCGTGATCGCCGTCGCGTCGCGGGTGCACACCGCCGCGACGTGGACTTCGCCGTTCGACCGACGGGCGGGAACAGCGGTCCTCACGGCTGACACGCCTGGCCACGGCGTGCCGCTCCAGATGCGCTACCTGCCGATCGACATCGCCAACCGACTGCACGCGACCATCGTTGCCCGCGCCGGGCGTTGAGGCCCGGACAGGTCACCTCACTCAACCGCCTCGAACTCGATCAGGACCTGTCCCTTCTCCACTGCCTGGCCGATCTCGACCTTCACCGACTTGACCACACCGGCGGCAGGGGCTTTCAGCTCATTCTCCATCTTCATCGCCTCCAGCGCCACGAGTCCCTGCCCCGCCACCACTGCGTCGCCCACCGCCACCGCCAACCGCACAACCAGACCGGGCATCGGCGCCTTCAGCACACCGCCGCCCGCGGTCCCCCGAACGACCCCACCGAGCGAACGGATGTGTCGGGTTCGCGCGTCGGTGGTCTCTACCTCGACCACCGAACCCTGATCCACCAGCCGCCACACCCCCTCCGCGTGGCGATCGACGGCCAGCGACGTGGTGACCCCGTCGACCGACAGCCGGTGCTCGGGCGTGGTGCCCACCTGTTCGATGCTGGCGGTCACGGTCCTGCCATCGACGATCACCTGGTCACCATCGACGTCGACCTCGACCTCCCTGCCATCGATCGTCACGAAATACTTCATGCACGCTCCAGTACAGCGAGGCATTCGAGATGTGAGGTCTGCGGGAACTGATCGTAGGCGCGCAACTCGCGCATCACGAATCCATTCCCCAGTCGCG
>JACDBX010000116.1 GCA_013694695.1 Gemmatimonadales bacterium
CACCAGCGCCGCGTCAGGTCGGCGACCCACCAACCGGAACACCGCGAGTGCTTCCTCGGCGTCGACGTCGTCTCCTCCATCAGCACGCTCGCGGTACCGAACCACTTGGGCCGCCACCGTGGCTGATAGCCCGAACCGCTTTGCGGCGAGTTCGTGCTCCAGCGCCCCCAGCCCGTCGTCGGGTGGGGTATCGATATTCTGAACCGCCTCGAGGAGGCTCAATGGAAGGATCGCGGGGACGCCGTCGGACATCGGGGGCGGAACGTACCACGACACAGGCGGGACCGGCAGGGCGTGATGTACCTTCTGTCATGGCCGACACCGTAGCCGCCCAGTTCGAGGCCGAGGCACTCCCACACCTCGACACCCTGTACCGCGTTGCCCTGCGGCTCACCAATGAGCCCGCCGCAGCGGATGACCTGGTGCAGGACACGATGCTCCGCGCCCTCAAGGCGTGGAAGTCCTTTCAGACCGGCTCCAATGCCCGTGCCTGGCTGGTGACGATCCTGCGCAACCAGTTCATCTCGGGGTGGCGAAGCCGCAAACGCGCCCCCACCCAGGTGGACATGGACGCGATCCCCGAGCCGCCCGACACCGGCGATCCCGACCCGGAAGGCCGCTTCTTCTCCGAGATCATCGATGAGGAGGTGATCCGCGCGATCAACGACCTCCCCGACGAATTCCGCGAGGTCGTGGTGCTCAGCGACCTCGAGGAGCTGCCCTATGCCGAGATCGCGATGGCGCTCGACATACCCGTTGGAACAGTGAAGTCCCGGCTCTTCCGAGCTCGCAGGATCCTTCAGGGGCGTCTCCGGCGTTACGCCGAGGAGACGGGAATCATCCCGTCTACTGGAGAGGATGCATGACAGATTTGCCGTATGAGTGTGAAGCCGTGCTCAATAAGCTCGACGCCCTGCGGCGCGGCGAGCTCACCCACGACGAGATCAGCACGATGCAGGCCCACATGGAAGTGTGCCAGCGATGCCTCAGCATCGAACGCTACGAGCGCGCCTTCCTGGCCCGCCTGAAGGCGATGGGCTCGCCGCCCTGCCCGGAGGCGCTGCGCACCAGGGTTTCCGCCGCGCTGGCCCGCAGCGCCCATGAGGCCTGACCGCACCGACGTCCTGATCGTCGGTGCCGGACCTGCAGGAAGCTCGACCGCGATCCACCTCGCCCGACAGGGGCGCAGGGTGGTCATGGTCGATCGTGCCGCGTTCCCGCGCGACAAGGCATGTTCCGAATACACCTCCCCCGAAACCCTCCGCCACCTTGATGCGCTCGGCGTGCTCGGCGCGATCGATGCCGCGCCAGCGCAGGTGCTCGCCGGCACGACGGTGACGGGGTCGCTGGGGCACGCTCTCACCGGACATTTTGCCCGAGCGGGCGGCACACCGTTCCGGGCCACCGGGCTCGCCATTCCGCGGATGCTGCTCGACGCCACATTGGTCGACGCCGCGCGCCGTGCTGGCGTAGAGGTGGTGGAGGAAGCCACGGTAACCGGCGTGCACCGCAACGGTGCCGATGCGATGCGGATCACGCTTCGTCCGCGGCACGGGACGCCCCCACATTTCGATGCCCGGGTGGTGGTGGCGGCCGACGGCCTGCGAAGTGTCGTGGCCCGACGCGCCGGGTTGCATCGGCAGGGATGGCTCCGGCGAATGGCATTCGTCGCGCACGTGCGCGGGGTGACCGGGATGGGTCGGGAGGCCGAGCTCCATGTCGGATCGCATGGGTACATCGGCCTCAACCCGCTCGGAAATGGCGTCACGAACGTGGCGCTGGTGGTGCCGGAGCACGTGGCCAGCAGTGCGCGCGGCCGGCCCGACGACTTCTTCTTCGAGCACCTGGCGCAAGTGCCAGGGATCGCCGGCAGGGTGCCGCGCCATGCGTTCACGCGGGACGTGATGGTCACCGGGCCATTCGACGCGATGTCGCGGCGCAGCGTGGCAGACGGGATCATGCTGGTCGGTGACGCCGCCGATTTCTTCGATCCGTTCACCGGCGAGGGGATCTGCAGCGCGCTCGCGGGGGGCGAGATGGCTGCGGGGGTGCTCGACGCGGCGCTGGCGAACGACGGGCCGATCGACGCCCACCGCCTCGCGCGCTACCCTGCGCTGCGCCGTCGCGCGTTTCTCGGCAAGTGGATCGTCGAGCGCATGATCGGCTATACGATGCTGGCACCACCGCTGTTCGATCGCGCCGTGGGCCGATTGCAGCGTCGCGGGATGGCCGACATGCTGATAGGAGTCACCGGCAACTTCGTGTCTCCCTGGCGGATCCTGAATCCGGTGGCCATGGCGAAGATGATCGTGTGAAGGAGAGAAGGGAGAAGGGAGAAGAGAGAAGGGAGAAGGGAGAAGGACGGAGCGCGCGGATCGATACGGATTGATTGCACCTCTCATCTCGCTTCTCTCTTCTCTCTTCTCCGTCCTGACCTTACTACGGAGTTTTGACCGTGGACCAATACGAGTTCCGTCAGCTATGCGGCCGCTTTGCCACCGGGGTGACGGTGGTGACCACGCTCGATGACGCAGGTCAGCCCGCGGGGATGACGGCCAACTCGTTTGCGTCGGTGTCACTCGATCCACCGCTGGTCTCGGTGGCGGTCGACAAGGCCGCATCGATGTACGCTGCGATCACTGCGGCGCGCAGCTTCACCGTGAACATCCTCGAGGCGCACCAGGAGGCGCTGTCGCGACGGTTCGCGGCTGGCCTCCCCGACCGTTTCGAGGGCGTTGGCTGGCATCGCGGCAGTGATGGACAGCTGGTGCTCGACGGGGTGCTCGCCCATCTCTCGTGCGAGAAATGGCAGGAGTTCGACGCTGGCGATCACACCATCGTGATCGGCCGGGTCCGATTCGGCACGTCGGCCGAACATGGGCGACCGCTGCTCTATTATCGGGGCGGATACGCCGATCCCGACGCATTCTGACGTGGTGCCAACTAACAACCCGCCTGGCGAGATCCTGGACGACCCATCGGCCGATCCCGCCATGGTCCGTCGGATGCTCCGGGACATCGCGCGATCGAACCGCTGGTTCGGGGGACGCCACGCGGTGCGCTGGGGGCTCGAGCATCTCTTCGACCGCGAGGACCGGGGCGGGCACTTCGTCATCTGCGACATCGGCACCGGTGGCGGCGACCTGCCGCGCGACGCAGCGAGGTGGGCCCGGGGCCGCGGGATGACGTTCGCCACGATCGGCCTGGAACGGATCCCCGCTGCCGCCGCGCTGGCCCGTTCCACCGGGATGCCGATGGTGCTCGGCTGCGCGAGCGCGCTCCCCTTCGCAGGCAGGAGTGTTGACGTGGTCATGGTCAGCCAGGTGGCGCATCACCTGTCGCGCTCCGAGGCCGCGGCGCTCTTTGCCGCGTGCTCGCGCATCGCGCGGCGAGGTGTGGTCATCGCCGACCTCCGACCGTCACACGCATACGCGCTTGCCTTCAAGGTGGGCTCGCGACTCCTCCGGATGCACCCCGCCACCCGAATCGACGGCATCACCTCGATCGCTCGCGGATTCACGACCGACGCGCTTCGCGAGCTCGTGGCAGAGTCCGGTCATGCGGCGCATGTTGCCGCGCTTCCATTCGCGCGCGTGAGCGCTGCCTGGCGAACCAACAGATGATGCGTACCGTCGACGAAGCACACTGCAGCGCCCCGCCCGATGCGGTCTGGCCCCACGCCTCCCGGGTGGAGCGCTGGCCCGCCATCCTGCCCCACTACCGCTGGGTCACCCGGCACCGCGGCGAGCCCGGTGGCGACGGCCTCGTGGAGATGGCGGCGTGGCGCGAGTTCGGGCCCCTGCCCTGGCCAACGTGGTGGGAATCGGAGATGTGGGTCGATCCGGTCCGGCGCGAGATCCGGTACCGCCATGTCCGCGGCATCACCACCGGAATGGATGTGCTCTGGACGATCACGCCCGACAGCCACGGAGGCAGCACAGTGCGCATCGTCCACGAATGGGCCGGACCGGGCTGGCCACTCATCGGCAATGCCGCCGCCCGACTCGTCATCGGGCCGGTGTTCGTGCACGCCATTGCGACCCGCACTTTGCGTGGCGTGACCCGCGCTGCGGAGCAGTCATCATGAATCGCCGCGTCGTCATCACCGGCGTCGGCCTCGTCACGCCGATCGGCATCGGCAACGACGCCGTCTGGGCGCGATTGCACCAACCGCACTCCGCGGTGGAGACAATCACGCGGTTCGACTCGACCCCGTTTCGCTCACACATCGCGGCACAGATCGACAACTTCGATCCGGTCGACACGCTCACGGCGCGGCAGGCACGACGGACCGATCGTTGCTCGCAGCTCGCACTCGCTGCGGCGAAGCTCGCGCTCGACGACGCCGGCCTCGACATGACGCATGAGGCCGACGATCGTGTGGGCGTGATGATGGGCACCGCGCTGGGCGGGATCGGATTCGCCGAGACACAGAACACGCAGTATGTCGAGCACGGCCTTCGTCACGTCGACCCGCTGCTCGCGCTCACCGTGTTTGGCGGCGCGCTCTCGTGCAACATCGCGATCGCTCATGGAATGACCGGGGTGAACTCGACCAACGCGATGAGTTGCGCCTCCGGCACGATCGCCATCGGCCATGCGCTTCGCGCCGTCGCGAGCGGCGAGGCCGACGTGGTGCTCGCGGGCGGATCCGAGGCGCCACTCTACCCCCTTTGCTACGGCTCGTTCGCCCTGATCCGCGCGATGAGCACCCGCAACGACGATCCGGGCACGGCGTCGCGGCCCTTCGACGCCGGCCGCGATGGATTCGTGATGGCGGAGGGCGCGGCAATCCTGGTGGTCGAGGAGGCCGGCCGAGCCGCCGCGCGCGGCGCGCATGTCTACGCCGAGTTGGCGGGATTCGGTCTCACCAACGACGCATTTCACATGACCCAGCCGCGTCCCGATGGTCGTGAGGCGGTGCGCGCGATGCGGGCGGCGCTGCAGGACGCCGGATGCAGCCCGGAGTCGGTCGATTGGGTCAACGCACACGGCTCCTCGACCCCGCTCAACGATGGTACCGAGGCGAGGGCGATACGCGAGGTGTTTGGCGAGCGAACTGATTCGCTGCCAGTCAGCGGCACCAAGGGGTGGCACGCCCACGCGCTGGGCGCCAGCGGTGCGATCGAGACCGCCATCACCTGCCTCGCAATGGACCGCGGCTGGGTGCCTCCCACCCTCAACCTGGTGACGCCCGACACCGACGCGCCGCTCCATCATGTCCCGCCGGAGGGAATCGAGTTCCGCCCCCGGGCCGTGCTCAAGAACTCGTTCGGGTTTGGCGGGTGCAACGGGACGCTCCTGCTTCGTGAGCCGTCGGTGTAGATTCGCGCGAATCCCCCGCGCCACCGAACCCCCCCCGCGAGGTCCCGCACCGATGCCCTCACTTGTCCACCGCGCCATCGCCGAGATCTACGGCACGTTCGCCCTGGTCTTCTTCGGATGCGGCATCGTCGTGATGGATTCCTTCCCGGGCGCCCGGGTAGGTCTGATGTCGATCGCCCTGGTGCACGCCCTGGTGGTGTCGGTGGCGGTGTCCAGCACCATATACATCTCGGGAGCCCACTTCAATCCGGCGGTCACGCTCGGGATGCTGTCGGTCCGCCGCATCCCCGCGTTCGACGCGGTGGTCTACATCGCAGCGCAACTCGCCGGAGCGCTCCTCGGTGCGTTTGCGGTGACGGCGCTTCTCCCCGGTGCGGTCGGCCGCCTGGTGGCGTGGGGCACACCGCTGATAAACAGCGCGGTCACCATGAAGTCGGCGATCGCCATCGAGGCGCTGCTCACCTTCTTCCTGATGTCGGCGGTGATGGGCACCGCTGGCACAAGCCGCGCACCGCGCATCGGCGGCTTCGGGATCGGCCTCACGCTCTTCTTCGCCATCATGGTCGGCGGGCCGTTGACCGGCGCCGCCCTCAATCCGGCGCGCGCCTTCGGACCGGCGGTCATGAGCGGGACGTGGGCGGCACAGGTGGTGTTCTGGATTGGACCGATCGTCGGTGCGGTGGTTGCCGCGCTCCTCTGGCATCACGTCCTGCTGCGCGACGATGGCGCGGTGACCGAGGAAGTGATCGTCTAGCGGCTGCGCCGCCACAAGCTCCATGCGTATCCGGCGGCGATCACCGCCACAACCACATACGCTGCGATCATGCTGTTGCCGGTCTCAGGCATCATAGGCCTCCGTCGCGGCGCGGCGGAGGCCGATGCCGTATCGGGTGATCACGAACCCCAGGTAGAGCACGGTGAACACCACGAAGCCCACGATGAATGTCCGGAGCATCTCGTCGGGGAGTTGTGGCTTGCCCACCTGCAGCGTGATCGGTTTCGGGTGGGTGGTGTTGAAGAGGTAGACCGTCAGGTGGTTGAACGGCACCAGCAGCAGCGCCATCACGCCGAGCACCGCGGCGTAGCGCGCACGCTCGTGAGAATCCTGCATTGCTGAACGGAGCGCGAAGTACCCGGCGAACACCAGCACCTCGATCAGCGTGAAGGTGAGCCGCGCATCCCAGGTCCACCACGTGCCCCACGTCGGCTGACCCCAGATCGGACCGGTAATCAGCGTCATCGCGCCAAAGACCAGCCCCACCTCGGCCGATGCCTCGGCGAAGCGGTCGAGGCGCTCGTCGCGCAACCAGAGATAGAGCACGCTCACCACGCCGACCACGCCGAAGGCGATCTGCATCGCGTACGCGCCGGGCGGATGCACGTAGTACACCTTCTGCACCAGCCCCTCGAAGCGCTCGGTCGGCGTGTAGTACAGGGCGATCACGTACAGCCCAGCCAGCCCCGCCATCGCCGCGAGCGTGATCGCCTTGCCGCGGCGGATCGTGCGCTCCGCCGATGCCACATCGATGCTCATTCTTCCACCACCACCGGAAAAAGCAGGGTTGCGACAGCCAAAAACACCACGTCGTAGAGCGAAAGTAAGCGGATCCAACCCCAGAGCTCATCGGCCGGACGCCCCGCGAGAAGCCGCGTGGTGAGCTGCGCCGCAAAGAACACCGGTGGCAACATGAAGGGCAGCAACAGCACCGGGAGGAGCAGTTCCGCAAAGCGGGTGCGCACCGCCATGGCGGCCAGCACCGTTCCCACGGCGGTGAAGCCGATCGCCGTCAGGATCGCGACCCCCGCCACCAGCACCAGCGCGCCACTCGGCGGGACATTGAAAAACAGGATCCAGAGCGGAAACGCGACCGCCTGCACCACCAGCACGAAGCAGAGGTTGGCGAGCCACTTTCCCCAGAATAGCGCCGCGCGCGGCGCCGGCGACAGCAGGATGCCGTCGAGTGCCGCGTGCTCGCGCTCGAGGAGGAATGCCCTGTTCAGGGCAACCAGCGATGCGAGGGCGAGCGCCACCCAGAGCACCGCGGGGGCGAGCACCGGCAGCGCGATCACGCCGGGGTCGCGCGCGAAGACGAAGATGAGCAGCACCAGGATCGCGAACACGGTTGCCGTGAGCAGTGCGGTCCGGTTGCGCCATTCGATGGTGAGGTCCTTGGCCGCGATCGCGAGCGCTGGTTTCCAGGTGCTCACGCGACCAACTCCGAGTACATCGCACGGAATGCGTCGAGCGACTCGGCGCGCGGCGCGTCGTGCACCACACGTCCCGCGACCAGCACCACCACGCGCGTTGCAACGCCCCATAGCTCAGCCGGATCGTGGGTCACGCAGATCTGAACCCGGCCGCGCTGGCGCTCGTCGGCAACCCGCCCGCGCAGTGCCTCGGTGGCGCGCGCGTCGAGGCCGGTGAACGGTTCGTCGAGCAGGAGCACGTCTGGCGCGTGCAGCGTGGCGCGGGCCAGGGCGAGCCGTTGCAGCATCCCGCGAGAGAAACCCCGGACCGGGCGGTCGGCGTGCTCTTCGAGCGACGCGGCGCGGAGCGCGGCGTCGATCCGCTCGGCGGGATCCTGGATCTCGTGCAGGGCGGCGGCGAACCGGAGGTTCTCCCGCGGCGTGAGGTCGTCGTACACCATTGCGGCATGTGAGAGCATCCCGATCACGCCGCGCGCCGATGGATCACGCGCGAGATCGACACCCCCGACCCGCACCGTTCCGCGGGTCGGCCGGGCCAGGCCCGCAAGGCAGCGGAGCAGCGTCGACTTCCCGGCGCCGTTCGGTCCGAGCAATAGCACGACCTCACCGGCTCCCACCGCGAGCGTGACCCCGCGAAGTGCCGCGACCGGCCCGAATCGGCGTTCGAGCGCAATGGCCTCGACAGCGGGAGGAGTGGGGTCAGGCATCGAGCGAATATAGGGCGAGCGGCTGAACGGGCGGGGATGCGCGGCGGGCGCGCCGATGGTGCAGCGGGCTAAGGCTGGGCGAAGTGGAAGAGCTCGTCGAGCTTGGTGAGGACCAGGGTGTATTCCAGTTCAGCGGCCACGCCGCGCAGCAGCACCTTCTGGCGACGATCGGTGGCGTGGCGCTGAATCATGACCAGCGCACTGAGCCCGCTCGAGTCGACCTGTCGAGTGGCGCCCAGATCGACAATCAGGCATCCATTGCCCTCGGCCATTTCATCGAGCAGTGAGTTGGCCTCCAGCCGAAAGGTCTCGCGCGTGGCGAGGCCAAGGTTCTCGGGGGCCTGCAGTACCCGTGACGGCGACTGCGTGGTGGACACGGTCAAGGATGCTCCTGCCAGGGTCAACCGGTGGGACATTCGCCCGCCGGCACAAGCCAGTGATAGCAAGAGGTTTGCCACGTAGCCCGCCCGGGGGCTCGTCTGGATAGTTGACAGACCGTTTTGCATTCCGCCCGCCCCTTCCGATCGCCTTCGCGGCTCGCAAGGTTCCACCAATGACCGACGACCAGCTCTCGACCCTCCTCAGCGAGGACCGCCGTTTCCCGCCCCCGGCAGCGTTCGCCCGGGACGCCAATGCCCAGCCCGCCCTGTACGCCGCAGGCACGGCCGATCCCCTTGTCTTCTGGGCCGACCAGGCGCGCGCGCTCGACTGGTATACGCCGTGGGCCACGGTGCTGGAGTGGGATCTCCCGCACGCGAAATGGTTCACCGGCGGGACGCTCAACGCCTCGGTCAACTGCGTTGACCGGCACTTGCGCGGTCCTCGCCGCGACAAGCCGGCCCTGGTTTGGGAGGGGGAGCCGGGCGATCAGCGAGTCCTCACCTACCTCCAACTCCATCGCGAGGTGTCGCGCGCGGCCAACGCCCTCCGGTCGCTGGGGGTGGGGCGCGGCGACCGCGTGGCGATTTACCTGCCGATGGTCCCCGAGGCCGCCATTGCGATGCTGGCCTGCGCGAGGATCGGCGCGGTGCACTCGGTGGTGTTCGGGGGCTTCTCCGCTGAGTCGCTCCGCGACCGGATCAACGACGCTGAGGCGACCTGCCTGATCACCGCCGACGGCGGGTTTCGGCGCGGACAGGTGGTGCCGCTCAAGAAGTTTGCCGATGAGGCGCTGGAGGGATGCCCAACGATCCGCCACTCCCTGGTGGTGCGGCGGGGCGGGATGGCGGACTCGGCAGGTAGCTGCGAGATGGTGGACGGTCGCGACGTGTGGTGGCACGAGGCGCTCGATGCCCAGCCTGATGAATGCGAGCCCGAGCGGATGGACGCCGAGGACCTGCTCTATATCCTCTACACCTCGGGGACTACGGGTAAGCCGAAGGGGATCGTGCACACCACCGGCGGATACCTGGTGCAGGCTGCGGCGACCACGCGGTATGTGTTCGACATCAAGGAAGACGATGTCTTCTGGTGCACCGCCGACATCGGCTGGGTGACCGGGCATTCGTACGTGGTCTACGGCCCGCTCGCAAACGGTGCGACGGTGCTGATGTACGAGGGGGCACCGGACTGGCCCGAGCGCGACCGCTTCTGGTCGATCGTTGCCCGTCACGGCGTGACGGTGTTCTACACTGCACCGACCGCGATCCGCGCCTTCATGAAGTGGGGCGCGGCGCATCCGGCTGCGCACGACATGGGGACGCTACGGCTCCTTGGCAGCGTGGGCGAGCCGATCAACCCGGAAGCGTGGATGTGGTACCACGAGCATATCGGGGGGCGGCGCTGCCCGATCGTCGACACTTGGTGGCAGACAGAAACCGGCGGGATCATGATCACGCCGCTGCCGGGCGTCGTAGAAACCAAGCCCGGATCAGCCACGATTCCGTTTCCCGGGATCGAAGCGGAACTGGTCGACGCGACGGGAAAGGTCGTCGAGGGCCCGGGTGGCGGATACCTGACGATCACCCGCCCGTGGCCCGGGATGTTGCGCACCATCTACCGCGACGACGCGCGCTACCGCGAGACCTACTGGAACCGGTTCCCCGGGCGCTACTTCGCCGGCGACGGCGCCAAGCGCGACGAGGACGGCTACTGGTGGATACTCGGCCGAGTGGATGATGTGCTCAACGTGGCGGGGCACCGAATCGGCACGATGGAAGTCGAGAGTGCGCTGGTCGATCATCCGTCGGTCGCGGAAGCGGCGGTGGTGGGTCGCGAGCACGAGATCAAGGGACACGCGATCGCGGCGTTCGTCACGCTTCGCGATGGCCACGCGGCAACGCCTGAATTGCTCGAGGAGCTGCGCCAGCATGTCGCGCACAAAATCGGCGCGATCGCCCGGCCCGACGACGTCCACTACGCCGCCGACCTCCCGAAAACCCGATCGGGGAAAATCATGCGCCGCCTGCTGCGGGACATTGCCGACGGACGGGCGCTGGGCGACACCACGACGCTCGCCGATCCGGCGGTGGTGGCGCGGTTGCGGGATGAATACGAGGCGACGGAGGGTTAACCCTCCCCACAGGTGCCGCATTCCATGCGGCACCCGGTCCGCATGAATGCGGGTGCCGCACACGTGCGGCACCTGTGGGGGATTGTCGCGTGATGGACGGCGTCGGTGCATTCCCGTTCCGCCCCCACAGGTGCCGCATTTCATGCGGCACCCGGCATTTGCCGGCATGGTGTGTGACAATGCCCGTTCCGCGTAAACGCGGGTGCCGCGCAAGCGCGGCACCTGTATTAAACCTGGATCTGGGCCCCGAGCTCGATCACCCGATTCGGCGGCAGCCCGAAATACGCCGTGGCGCTCTGCGCGTTCTTCGTCATCAGCGCGAAGAGCCGGGAGCGCCACGCTGTCATCTGTTCACCGGTGCGCGGGTTGTCGGGCCCGCGCTGCGTCACCACCAGCGTCTCGCGCCCGAGGTAGAACGACACGTCCTGCATCCGAAGCTTGCGGCGCGTGGTGTCGCCGGGCTGCCGAAGACTCTCGCCCACGGCGAGGAGCAGCGCCGGCACATCGGGGCTTTCGGTGAAGCCGTAGGTCGCGATCACCTGATAGAACCCCTCCCCCTTCGCCTCGACCGTGACCCGTTCCTCCTCGGGAATCGTCGGGATCTCGGCGCCCTGCACCGTCACCATGATCACCCGCTCGTGCAGCACCTTGTTGTGCTTGAGATGATGCAGCAGGACCGGCGAGGCCACGTCGGGGATCGAGGTCATGAAGACTGCCGTCCCGGCCACGCGCTGCACCTTCTTCCTGCCGATGTCGGGGACGAAGAGGTCGAGCGGCAGTGACGAGTCGCGCAGGATTGCGGTGATCTGCCGGCGGCCCTTCTTCCAGGTGCTCATCAACAGGTAGACGCACGCGGCCACGACGATCGGGAACCATCCCCCCGTCGGGATCTTGAGCAGGTTGGCGCCCAGGAAGGCGATGTCGACCACCGCAAAGACCGAGGTGATGGCAACGACGCGCCACATCGGCCAGCGCCAGAGCCGCCGCATCACGATCGCGAACAGCAGCGTGGTGGTGAGCATCGCACCCGTGACTGCCACGCCGTAGGTCGCGGCGAGCTTGGTCGACGACGGCAGCGCGACCACCAGCCCGATGCAGCCGGCCCAGAGCGCCCAGTTGATCCCGGGCATGTAGATCTGGCCCTTTTCCGAAATCGACGTGTGGATGATCCGCATCCGCGGCACGAAGCCAAGCTGGATCGCCTGCTGGGTGAGCGAGAACGCCCCCGAGATCAGCGCCTGCGAGGCCACCACGGCGGCAGCGGTGGCGATCACGATCATCGGGTAGAGGCCCCATTCGGGGACCAGCCCGAAGAACGGGTTGAAGGTCTCACCGAGCAGCGCGTCAGGATGCTCAATGAGCCATGCGCCCTGCCCGAAGTAGTTGAGCACCAACGCCGGCAGCACCACCGCAAACCATGCCAGGCGGATCGGCCGCGGTCCGAAGTGCCCCATGTCGGCGTATAGCGCCTCGCCGCCCGTGATCACGAGCACCACCGCCGCGAGCACCGCAACGCCGTGCCAGCTCTCCCGCATGAAGAACTCGACCGCATACCACGGATTGATGGCGTAGAGCACTTCGGGCTGCATCGCGATGCCGCGGATGCCCAGCAGCGCGATGCAGATGAACCAGAGCGTGGTCATCGGCCCGAAGATCCTGCCTATCCCGGCCGTGCCGCGACTCTGCACCGCAAAGAGCGAGGTGATGATCACCACTGCCAGCGGTACGATCCACGGCTTGAAGATCGGCGTCGCCACCTCGAGTCCTTCCACTGCGCCGAGCACGGAGATGGCCGGCGTGATCACGCCATCGGCATACAGCAAGGCCGCACCGAACAGGCCGACGATGAGGATCAGCCCGCGCCCGCGCTTCTGGCCACCGGGGCGCACCAGCGCGAGCAGCGCGAGAATGCCGCCCTCGCCCCGGTTGTGGGCCCGCATCACGAGTCCGATGTACTTGAACGAGACGACGAAATTGAGCGACCAGAAAACGAGCGAGAGGATGCCGAGGATATTGTCACGGGTGAGATCGACGGCGTGAATCCCGTGGAACGCCTCCTTCAGCGCGTAGAGCGGCGACGTTCCAATGTCGCCGAAGACCACCCCAATTGCGGCGAGGGCGAGGCCACCAACGGCCTTGCCCGAGTGGCCACCTTGCTCTTCGGTCACGGCACCGGCGCGGGGGCCTGCTGGGTGGCAGCAGCCTTTGCGGCGATCAGCGAATCGACCAGCCGGACCATGCCGTCAGCGCTCAGCGAGGTATACAACCGCCCCTCGATGCGGAAAGTCGGAGTTTCCGGCACGCCTACCCGAACTCCTTCATCGTACGAGGCCTGGATGCGACCGGCGTGCTTCGCCGACTGCATGCAGCTCATCCACGCGCCATGATCGAGACCCGCGGCGCGGATGATCTCCTCCATTAGCGGCAGCGCATCCGACTGGAATGCCCAGTCATTCTGCCGCGCATAGATCCGGTGCTCAACATCCCAGAACTTCCCCTGATCGTCGGCGCACGCCGCGGTGTGCGAGGCGATGCGGGCGTGCCGGTGAATTCCGTCGAGGGGGAAATCGCGGTAGCGGAAGAGGACCTTGCCCGCATCGATCAGCCGAACCTTGATGTCCGGGAACTGCACGGTCGCGAAGGCACCGCAGCCGGGGCACTGAAAGTCTGCATACTCGGTGATCTCGATCGGCGCGTCGGGCGAGCCCAGGAGATAGCCCCGAAAGCCGGCGGTGTCGGCCGTCGTGACCACCGGGTTGGCCGGGATGCTGACGTTCTTCTTCGTCATGCGCAGGCCGATGAAGGCCGCGCCGGCGAGGACGATCACGCCGATCGCGATCAGGAAGGGCTTCTGGGTCTGCGCCATGGTGCCTCTTTCGACGCGTCCGTCCCGAGCGCGGGTCCCGCAGGGGGTGGAAACGGACGCGCAGCCTGGGATTGGACCGCGCTCGCGCCACCCGTGCTGATGGGCGCCGCCGCCGCACAATCTAGGCGAAAACACCCGGATTTGCCGCACGGTGAACGTTTTTGGTATATTGTGCGTATAGAGAGACAGAAGACATGGGGCAGAGCGCCCCGCACACGTTCAAGGAAGGTAAATGTCCAGGAAGAAGGCGGCCCCCCGCACCCCATCGATGCCCACGGCGTTCGATTCGGCCCGGGACGAGCTGTTCAGCCACATCCTTCGCTGCGGTGTGCTCGAAGCGGCACCAGAGCACCAGAAGGAGTGGATCGATGACACCATGCAGTACCTCGGCGATCGCTACAACGATCTCACGGCGGAAGAGCTGACGCAGGTGCGCACCCTCGGGGAGCGGTTCTGCCAGCCACTCGTGAAGCATCCCGAGAACGTGGCCGATGCCGATGCCGCGGCCGATGCCGCCGCCGACGAGATCGGCGAGCCAGAGCCCGAGCCGGAGACGGCCGAGGTTCCAGCCTGATTCCTGGCTGACGCAGGTATCGCAGGAAGATCCAGCCGGCATCGTGACGATGCCGGCTGTTTCATTTCCCCCTCACCCCGCGATCACGATCTCCGAATTGATCGGGATGTCGGGATTCAAGGACAGCACCACCGAGCAGTACTTCTCCAGCGAGAGGTCGACCGCGCGCCGTGCCTTGGCCTCGGTGAGCCCCTCACCCGCGAGCGTGTACGTGAGCGTGAGCTCCACGATCCGCTTGGGATACTCCTCGGCACGCCTGCCAACCGCCTTGACGTCGAGCGAGCGGAGCTTCACTTGCTGCTTCTCGAGAATGCCCACCATGTCGGCCGCCGAGCACCCCGCGGCCGCCAGCAGGAGGGCCACGACAGGGCCGGGACCAGCAGTGCCATTGCCGTCGAGCATGATCACCGGACCGCCCGGGACACCGCCGGTGAAACGGAGATCGCCCTGCCACGACAACGTGCCCACACGAAGATTGGGATCGTTCATGATGTCCTGAGTTTCCGGAAGAAGGGTTTGCTGTAGTCGTAGATCGCGTAGAGCGCGACCGCACCGGTGGCCCACGCGAGCGGGCGCAGATACGTAGCGGAGTCGAGCACGAACGCGACCAGTGTGCAGAGCTGGAGCAGGGTCACCGCCTTCCCGCCTGCTCGTGCCGGTACCGCGGTGCTTCGCCGCCGAGCCACGGTGATGAAGAAGGCCACCGACGCCACCAGGTCGCGGATCACCACGGCGAGCACCTCCAGCGGCGCCAGCTTCCCGGACACCAGCACAACTGCAAACGCCGAGGCCATGAAGAGCTTGTCGGCGATCGGATCGAGCATGGCCCCCAGACGCGACCCACCCCACCGACGCGCCACCCAGCCATCACTGAAGTCGGTGATCGCAGCAGCCCCGATGAGCACCAACCGCTCCGTGACGCCGTCCATGAGGGGGAATGCCACCGCCAGCGGAATCCGCACCAGCGATATCGCATCGGCGCCGGAAAAGCGGTGGCGGCGGTCAGGCTGCGGCAAGGGGGTGGTCACCCCGCAAAGTTACTCGCCACCGCCATGCATCGCGTCGAGCACTCCCTCGGCGCGACTGGCTGGATCGAGCGACGCTGCCGCAACGCGGTGGACATCGTCGGGTGTGAGTCGGGTGTAGGCCGCACCCGGGTCATCGAGTTCGTGCAGGCCCTCGCCCATCAGCCACGCATCGGCGATCTCGGCGGCGACGGAGCCGGACGTCTGCCTCGCGACCTGTGCCTGACCGGCAAGCATCGCCGTAGCCCGCGTCGTGTCGGCCTCACTCGGCGCCGCGGCACGAAACGTGGCGAGCTCCTCCAGCATCGCGGCGCGCGCCTCCTCCAGCCGGTCGGGCGCGGTGGCGATATACGTCAGCAGTCCGCCAGCGTGACGCCGCTGCCACGACGATGCCATCACCGTGTAGGCGAGCGAGCGGCGATCCCGCAGTGCCTCGAACAACTGCCCGCCCAGCCCACCGGCGATCGCGGCCCACGTTTCTGCGGCGAACCGATCGACACTGCTGCGCGACGGGCCCGGGAAGAGCATGGTGAACGCCGACTGCTTGCGGTCGCGCCGCTCCACCCGGGTCGCCGCCCGGACAGGCTGCACCAAGCCGGTGGTGGCATCGTCGGTCCCCAGTATGGCGACATCACCAAAGGCGGCCAGGAGCAGGTCGGCCACTCGTTCAGGGTCGCCATTCCCGACCGCCACCACGGTGGTCCGACCGGAGGCAAGCACGCGACTGTGCCACGCTTGCAGATCAGCGTGATCGATCCGCCCGATCGATTCGGGCGTCCCGAGCACCGGTGCCCCGTAGCCGGTGTCGTCGAACGCCGCACCAAGGGCGAGCTGCACCGGGAAGCGCACCGCATCGTCGGCCACGGCGCGTGCGTCGTCGAGGAGAAGGGCGCGCTCCACAGCCACGGCCCCGGGATCGAACCCCGGGCGCAACAGCACATCAGCGAGCAACGACGCTGCGACGGCGACGTGTTCCGGGAGGACGGTGGCCCCGAAGCCGAGGGTGTCGGCACCGAGGCGCGCCGCGAGGGAACCACCAAGTGATTCCATGGTGAGCGCAAGCTGCGCGCTGTCGTGCGTGGTGGTGCCGCGCACCATCGAACGAATCGCCAGCGCCGCGAGCCCCGCGTCGAGCGCCGTCTCGAACTCCGTGCGATGGCGCCACACACCGAGCGAGACCTGCGGCACGTCGCCGTGCCGGGCCACGAGGATGTCGAGGTGTCCCGCCGCAACATGCAGCACGCCGTGCTGCGCTCGGCTGCGGCTCGCGGCAGGCGAATGAGACGACTTCGTCGGTTCCGGCATGACCGTCGAAGGGGGAACGCGGGCGGCACCGCGGAATGCCTCGCGCAGCGTTTCATCGTCGAACCTGGCGGTGCTCGACGCCGGGAAGTATCCAACGGCTGCGACATGGTCGGGGTGCAGGTACTGCGCGGCGGCATCGCGAACCTGGTCCGGCGTCACGTCGAGCAACTCACGCTCCCGCCGGTCGATGCGCGTCACGTCCCCTTCGGCCTCGGCCGTGGCCAGCGCGATGGCGCGCCCCCCGTACCGTTCGAGGTGCCGCCGGAACTGCATCTGCATCATGGTGCGGACGCGATCGATTTCGGCGGAGTCAGGTGCTCGCTCGGTGAGCGCGCGAACCGAGGCGGCCATCGCTGCAAGCGCGGGCGTGGTGCGACTGGCATCCAGTTCCGCACCGACCACGAACACGCCAACGTCGTCTGCGCCGTAGTGCGACGCACCCACGTCGCTCGCGAATCCCGGTTCGCGTACCAGCTGGTTGAGGCGCGAACCGCGGCCGGTGGAGAGCAGCGACGCGGCAAGGTCGAGCGCCGGGGTATCGGGATGCATCGGGCCGGTGCCGCGCCACCCGAGGATGATATCGGCCTGGGCCACGTCGCCCGTCAATCGACGGGTTCGCAACACCGGGGCAGAGCGCTCGACCGGACCGGCATCGATCGGCTCGTCGGGGCGCCGCCAGTCGCTCCATGCCGCACGCAGGATGTCGAGCCCGGCGTCCGGTTCGACGTCGCCAACGAGCACCGCGATGGTGCGCGCCGGGACGTATCGGCTGGCGTGATAGCCGGCGATGTCGGCATGGGTGAATCCCTCGAGCGCCTCTTCCGTCCCGATGCGCCAGCGACGGATCCGATGGTCCTCGAAGAGCAACTGGTGCAGCGTTTCGCCTGCCACGGCCGAGGGCGTGTCGAACTTGCGACGCGCCTCCTGGATGATCACGCCAAGCTCGCGCCGGAGCTCCTCGGGGTCGATTGTTGCGTTGCGAACCGCGTCGGCCTGCAGCGTCACGGCCGCCCGGGTGTTCGCCGCAGGCACCGTGGCGTAATAGACGGTGTGGTCGTAGGCGGTGTACGCATTGAGCGCACCGCCGAGCGCCTTGGTTTGGCGGGCGAGTTCGCCCGGCCCGACGGTGGGCGTGCCCTTGAAGATCATGTGCTCGAGGACGTGCGAAGCGCCGGCCAGGGCATCAGGCTCGTCGAGGAAGCCGGCGCGCAGGTAGGTCACCAGCGCCGTGGCCGGGGCGGCACGACGGCGCTGCACCAGAAGCGTCACACCGTTGGGAAGTTGCTCTCGGCGGAGTCCGTCGGTGGGTAGCGCGCTCACGCGCGCCCGCCACTCCCGAGCGGGCGCACCCGCAGCAGGACGAGGGCGATCACGGTCATCGCCAGCCCGTACCCCACGGCGTGCAGGAGTGGCCTGCCCTCGAGCATCGGGCTGCCGGGCTTGAGCAGGTGGAACGGCGGCAGCGCCTGCCAGGCCATCTTGGTCGCCTCGTTGACCGGCAGGCCAACCTCGATGAAGGATGCGAAGGCTCGCTGGGCGGTAGCCACCACGAACACGATCAGCCAGTCACGGCGGGTGAATACCGAGAGCAGGAGGACCGCGCCTCCCACCAGAAGGAATCCGATGGCCACGTTGGCCATCAACGCGGCGGTGATGCCATGGCCTTCGCCGAGCACGAGGTTGAGGCCAAGTCCGAGCACCACGGGGATCAGCATCACGGCGATGCCGCCCAGGATCCAGCGCTGCAGGTAGTACCACCAGACCGGCATCGGCTTGCTGAAGAACGCGCGGTAATAGCCGTTGTGCGCGTCACCACTCACGATGCCGCCGACCGCGATCAGCACCGCGATGATGATCACGCTGTTGAGCATGTTGACCTGGATCAACTCGGCGGTGATCGGGAACATGTTCTGTGCTCCCTGTGAAAGCCGCCAGAACACGGCGCACACGACCGCGATCACCACGAGGAAGAGCACGCCGGGCCCCATTGCCACATCGCGCGCCAGCCAGGGCGCGTACCGGAGCGGCGAGCGATCGCCGCTCATTCCTGCACCGCCGCACGAAACGCATTGGCGAGCCCACTCTCGGCGGGTACACACTCGACCAGCACGGCGCCCGCGCCGAGGAGCGCGCCGAGCGCGGCACTCATCTCGGTGCGCGACGCCTCCACCACCCACGCGCCGGCGCGGCCCTCCACGCGGCGAGCCGCCGGCATCACCGCGTCGACGGCGACATCGCCCTCGAACGCGACACGCCACGCCAGCGACGCTGGCGACACCGTCATCGCGCCATGCTCGACCACGCGCTGCAACCGGCCCTTGTTGAGGATCGCGACACGATCGGCAAGGCGCTCGAGTTCGTCGAGATTGTGCGATGCGATGACGATCACGCGATCGGGGCGCCGCAGCTCGGCCACCACGTCGCGGAATCGCTGGGTCCACAGCGGGTCGAGTCCGTGGGTCGGTTCGTCAAGCACGATCACGTCGGCATCTCCCGCAAGCGCCTGAGCGAGGCCGAGGCGCTGGAGATTTCCCTTGGAAAGTTGGCGCACCTGCTTCGAAGCGTGCTCAACAAGCCCGAGCTGGGTCATGAGCTGGTCGACTCGAGCCCGGCGGGCGTTGGCAGGCACGCCGGCGAGATTCGCGAGGCGCTCGAGCGCCTGCGGGACCTTCCAGCGCGGCGGCAAGTTCACCAGTTCGGTGAGATACCCGACGCCGTGGGCCTCGACCCAGGGCCGCGGCGCGGAACCATCGATCCGTATCGATCCGGCGGTCGGATTCAGGAATCCCATCAGCAGCGAGATGAGCGTGGACTTGCCGGCACCATTCGGTCCGGCGATCCCGATCACTTCTCCCCGACGCATTTCCATGGTGAATCCGGTGAGCGCGTCGACCCGCTTGCGGGTCAGGACGGCCGTGTACGTCTTGCCGGCATCGTTGAAAGCGATCACTGCAGGATCCTGATGATGCCGGCATCGGCCGACCCGCGCAGGAACGCCTCGGCGCTGGTGACCGGAATCCGGACCCCGGTCTCAGCCTGTCCGCGCTGTGCAAAGGCGTGCATGAACTGCACGAGCGTGTTGTCCGCCCAGGCACCATCGACGGTCTGGAGCTGGAGGAGCAGTTCGTCCCACGAACCGCGCAGCGCGAGCCCCTCCAGGGTCTCAATCACGTGGATCGCGGCCTCGCCGCCGGTGCGACGCTGCATCTCGGGAACATCGCGCATCAGCGTGCCGAAAAGCTCGAGCTGGTTCGGGTCGCGCGGCGTGCCGTCGGGCTGCATCCCCTCGATTTCGGCGAGCAACTGATCCTCGGGAGAGACATCCTCGCCCAGCTCGGCCAGGCGGGCCAGCCATTCCTGCAGCTCGGGTGCTTCGTCGCGGAGACCACCGGCACCCTTGAGGAGCTCAATCATGCGCCAGATGCCGAGATCGTCGAAGTGATCGTCGGGGCGAGTGCGGGAAAAGTGCTTGAGCGCCGCCGCGGTCTCGCCGCGGTCGTAGAGGATGTTCGCGAGGTAGATCCGCGGCTCGGTGTACTCCGATTCGAGCGCCAGCGCGCGACGCAGCCAGTAGAACGCATCAGCGTCCATGCCGAGTCGATGCGCGGTATAACCGAGCGAAGCAGCGAGCTCGGGCGAGCGGGTGTGGTGCACCTGTGCCCGTTCGAAGAACCGGCTTGCCTCGGCAAAGAATCCCTCCCGGAAGAGGGCACGTCCCACCTGCAGCATGAGCTCATGGTCGTTGTCGAAACCGAGCTCGATGGTGCGCTGGAACGCACGCAGAGAACCTTCGATGTGGCCGATGACGAGCAGCACCTCGCCGAGCCCGGCGAGTGCATCCTCGTGATCGGGATCGAGCACCAGGGCGAACTCGAACGCCTGCCGCGCCCACGCGTACTCCTCGCGCGCGAGCTGGGCATACCCAGCACCAACATGCAACTCGACTGCCTGGGGGTACCTGGTGAGCCCATCGCGCAGGAGGGCGAGGGCATCGTCGTAGCGACCTTCGTTGTACAACTGGTGGGCTTGTTCGTCGAACTCGTCGGAACTGAAGAAGGGCTCCGTCATGGGCGGGACCTCCGGCGGGTTACCTGCAATGTAAGGGAGGATTCCGGCGGGGAAAGGTGCCGGTCCCATGTCAGGGTTCGCGGTGCACCACGATCACCTGGGTCACCTCGGCGTGCACCGTCCGATCACGCACGGTCGAGCTCACCTGGCTCGTGATCTCCCGGCGCCATGCGATCGGACGCCCATCGGCAGCCCAGGTGCCGGTCCCGGATTCGGTGCGATCTTCCGACGCCTGAAGCGGCACGCTGTCCGCGACGACATGCGCCGAGGTGCTGCGCGCGTTTGCGAGCCACCGGTACCGGCGTGCGCCGGCTGAATCGGCGAGACGCTCCCAGTGCGTCACACCAGTATGTACCTCGGTGCCCTGCCCCAGTGCGGGCGGAACCATCGGGAGGAAGTCGTCCATCACGACCGCCAGGTCACTCACCTCTGCAACCTCCTGCGGCACAAACGGGCGCTCCACCACGCGGCGACCGACGACGAGCCATCGGCCTCCGATGACTGCGTCGACGTCAACATCCTCCCTGGCGCCGTCCTCGATCTCGGCGAGCGCCATCGACTCGGCGACCACTGCCGTGGTGTCGCCGTGGTTGGTGAAACGGTACCGAGCATCGCGGACGAGCCGGCGCTCACGCACCGATGTGCCGCTCCGGGTCGTCACCGTCGCACGCACCGACTCGGTGTAGCGCGCCGTGTCAGGACGGGCCTGTGCCGATGCCGAGCCAACGGCTCCGACGGTCAGGCAAATGCCGATCACCCACCCTCTCGCCACTCCTCCCCCGTTCTCCGTTCTCCGTTCTCCGTTCTCCAGTCTCTAGTCTCTAGTCTCTAGCCTCTGGTCTCTCATCTCTCGTCCATATACGGATACCGCCAATCCACCGGCGGGTTGCCGACTTCCTTGATTGTGCGGGGCGAGACCCAGCGAATCAGGTTGAGGATGCTGCCGGCCTTGTCGTTGGTGCCGCTCGCGCGCCCGCCACCGAAGGGCTGCTGCCCCACCACGGCACCGGTGCACTTGTCGTTGACGTAGAAGTTGCCGGCCGCATGCCGCAGTGCGACGTTGGCCTCGTGAATGGCCGCGCGGTCGCGCGCGAACACCGCGCCGGTCAGGGCGTAGTCGGTGGCGCTGTCGACCAGGCCCAGGACGTCGGTCCATTTTGCATCGTCGTAGACGTACGCCGAGAGGAGGGGACCGAAGTATTCGTCACGCATCATCGCGTGGTGCGGGTCGCTGACCTCGGCGAGGGTCGGGTGCACGAACCACCCTTCCGAGTCGTCGGTGGTGCCGCCGGCGATGATCTTCGCGGCGCTGTCACCCTTCGCGCTCGTGATCACGCCATCGAGCTTGCGGAATGACTTCTCGTCGATCACCGCGCCGCAGAACACCGAGAAGTCCGCGGGGTCGCCGACCTTGATCGCGTCGATCTCGGCGCGCATCCGCTCCGACACCTCGGGCCAGAGCGAGCGCGGGATGTAGCAGCGCGACGCCGCAGAGCACTTCTGGCCCTG
>JACDBX010000120.1 GCA_013694695.1 Gemmatimonadales bacterium
CCGGGCCGCTGCCGGTCGAGCCGCCCGCAGGCCGGCGCCGGGCGCCGGTTGCGCTCGGTGATGCGCTCGTCGAGGAACTCATCTCGGGCGGTGTCGACCTCCGCCGGCTGGCGCAGCGGTGGATCACGTGGCACGACGTCGACGGCCTCGATGCCGAGCCCGCGCTCACCGAGGCGCTCGTCCACCTCGGGTCGTTCGACGCACCCCGGCCGTCGGGCGGCGCTCCATGCGTGGCCGCGATCGCGGCCGCGCTGCCAGCTGCGATGACCGCCAGCGCTCCCCAGGCAATGATCGGCGGAGCCTTTCATGTGTCCCGGCTCCTCGATCCGGACGAATCGACGGCTTTGGCAGCCGTGGTCACCGTCGTGAGTGCGTCCCGGCTGCTGGCGGGTCACCGCGACTTCATCCCCGATGCGCTCGCGGTGCTGCGCGCGAATGATGCTCCGCCTGACGTGGTCGAGGCGATCGCGCGTATTCCCCGGGATCCCCGGAATCCGCCGCCGCGGCCGGACCATGCTGCCAGCCCGATCGCGTCTGCCTCGTGGATTCTCTGGATTGTCCACCACCGACCGCGAGGCGTCAGGGCGCTGGAGGAGATGGCCTTGGCGGGCGGCGTGCCGGTGTCGATCGGCTCGGTGCTCGGCGCGCTCATTGGAGCGCGCGACGGCACCCGCGAGTGGCCTCCTGCGTGGATCGACAGCGCGGGCCAGGATGCGGTGTTACGGCGGAGCCTCGCCGCTCGCCTGACGGCACCTGCGCCGTAGTGATCCCTGAGGTAACTGGCGCCGGCGTACGGCGGGGCAGGGATCGCGCCCCGCTCTCGCTTACCTCGCGCGCAGCACGAAGAACCCCTCGGTACTGCTGCTCATCACGATGATGCCGCTCGGGAAGAACGGATAGTTGCTCCACGATCCCCCGAACCCGGGGGTGTTCGAGAGCGCCGGTGCCGTGTCGAAGAAACCGAACTGGACCGGCGCGGTCGGGGAGCTGACATCCACCACGCGCAGTCCATATTGATAGTTGGACATGAACATCCGGGTACCGCGGATGTAATGGTTGTGGTCGGTCGCGCGGGTGGGCCCGAAGTACTGGGTAACCAGGATCGGGTCGTCGAGGTCGGTCACGTCCCACACGAGAGTCCGGGTGTTCGCCGTTCCCTGCTGTTCGTCGAGCTCGTCGTTGACGAGGAAATAGCGCTGGTCCTCGGTCAGCCATCCCTGGTGGGTGTATGCAACGGCGGGATAGCTCGCCCTCGAGAGCGCGACCGGGGCCGTCTTCACCGTGACATCGGCAATGCTGATCGCGGTCTCGTTGGCGCCAAAGCAGATCTCGCGGCCGACATGCTGCGCATCGGGACCGACATAGTTCACGCACTGCACGTCGTGGGTGTAGCCGGTGCCGATGCGGCCCGTCTGCGTGTCGGCAAAGCAGCCCGCGAAGACGGGCGTCGCGGGGTTCCTGAGGTCGACCATGTGCAATCCGCCGCCACAGGTGGTGCCGCCGCCACTCGCTCCCACGATGTACCCGAATCCCGAGGCGGTATTGATCGCGATGTTGTGCGCGCTGTTGATGTTGCGATACACCGAGTTGGGCGCGAACACGCGCGGACTGGTCACACCCCGCAGCTGCGTCAGGTCAAACACCTGCATGCCGTGGGCGCCGGCCGCATCGGCCACGATGTACGCCCGATTCTGGTACACCTTCACATCATGCCAGACATTGGGGTTCGCACCGGCGGTGATCGGCAAATAGCCGACGAACCTGGGGTCCGAGGGTACCGAGACGTCGACGAATGACGTTCCGTCACGCCGCAGGACAATCGCGTATTCCTTGCCGTCCTGCGGGTCGGTCCAGCCCCAGATGTCGTTCAGCGTCGCGGTCGACGGAGTGCCGATCGCTGAGCGGGGTAGGTAGGCGACGAGGTCGACATTCTGGCAGGGAAAGGGGCCCGCCATGCCGCCATTGCACACGGTGAGCGCACCGGTGATCGACGGACCCAGCGGCCCGGTGAAGGCCGCGGTGACGTCGACGAACCCGCTCAGGGTGCCCAGTGTGGCCGTGATGCGCGCCGTCCCGCCCCGCGCCGCGGTGACAAGTCCAAGCCCGTCGACTGGCAGTGCAGCCGCGTTCGACGAACTGAAGGTGAAGAGCGTGCCTGCGATGACCCGGTTGTTGGCGTCGCGTGCCTGCGCCACCAACGCGACGGTCGCGCCGGCCAGGTCGAGCGGTATCGCAGGAGCCGTGAGCTGAACGCTTGCGGCAACCTGCGTGACGTTCACCGGTATGAGGGCGGATATCCCGCCCGCCGATGCCACCACCGTGTCGGCGCCGTTCCCGACCGAGGTGACGAGCCCGCTCGCGCTGACCTGAACGATGCCGGTCCGCCGGGTCGTGAATGTCACCGGGGCCGCCACCGACCCGCCGGCCGCGTTGCGAGGTGTCGCCGCCACCTGCTGGGTCGTTCCGAGCGAAGGAAAGGTCAGCGTTCCGGGCGTTGCGTCGATGGTCACGACGCCGCCCGAGGGCGGCGGCGGAGGCGGCGCCGGGGGAGGAATGACCGGGTCGCTGCCGCTGTTGCCGCAGCCGACGGCGGCACCGAGCAAGACAGTCGCGAACAGGCGGAAAGGGAGGAGGGTCACGCAAGCTCCGGAAATGTTCGTGAAGTGTCGACCATGTGTAGTGATCGTCGGCTCAGCCGCGTCACAATGATAAGGACGATCGAGCGCCCGCGAAGCGGACGTCCGACTGGGCGCGACGAAATTTTGTACCTTTCGTGATTCCCCGTCTGCACGAGGTGCTCATGTCCGCAAATCCGTCATTCCTCTGCGCCGTCGTAGCCGCTTCCATCATGGTGGGGGGGTGCTCGCCCCCGGTCGCCGACAGCGGTACGCCCGTCTCGAAGGTTCCCGGAGGATGCCCGCCGGTCGAAACACGGGCGCCCAACGCCGCCGGGCAGGAGCCGGCGTTTCCCGGCCAGACGCGGGGGTGCGCAGCGCCGTCCGCCACGAAGTTCAATGTCACCGTGGTCGCCACCGGCCTCGACCACCCCTGGGCAGTCGAGCCCCTTCCGGACGGCTCGCTGCTGGTGACCGAGCGCGCGGGCCGGATGCGGGTTGTCTCGGCAGGCGGCGCGGTGGGCGCACCCCTCGAGGGCCTGCCGGCAGTCAGCGCGAAGGGGCAGGGCGGATTGCTGGACGTCGCGCTGAGTCCTGACTTCGCGACCGATCGGATGATCTTCTGGAGCTACGCCGAACCGCGTTCAGGCGGAAACGCCACGTCAGTGGCGCGCGGCGTGCTCTCGCCCGACCAGCGCCGCGTCGACGACGTCCGGGTGATCTTTCGTGCCCAGCCCACCTACGATGGCAACCTGCACTTCGGCTCCCGCCTCGCCTTCGGTCCGGACGGAATGTTGTTCGTGACGCTCGGCGAACGGTCAGACCGCGAGATGCGGCCCCAGGCCCAGCAACTCGGCAGCCACATGGGAAAGGTGCTCCGGATCACGCGCGACGGAGCTGTCCCGCCCGGCAATCCCTTCGTCAACACCGCGGGTGCGCTGCCCGAAATCTGGTCGCTGGGTCACCGCAACACCCAGGCTGCCGCGATCGACCCGACCGGGCGCCTCTGGACAGTCGATCACGGTCCGCGCGGCGGCGACGAGTTGAACCTCATCGTCAGCGGTAACAACTACGGATGGCCACTGGTGACCTACGGTGAGGAATACACCGGCATGGCGATCTCCGGCGCAGCGACGTCGCGCGAGGGGTACGCCCAGCCGGTGTATTACTGGGACCCGGTGATCGCACCGTCCGGCGCGCAGTTCCACAGCGGGCGAGGGTTTCCCGAGTGGAAGGGCAACCTCTTCGTGGGTGGGCTCGGCGCCGGCGCCCTTGTTCGCCTCGTGATCACCAACGACCGGGTGTCAGGGGAGGAGCATCTCCTCACCGATCGCCGGCAGCGAGTGCGCGATGTTCGCGAGGGCGCGGGCGGGGCGCTGTACGTTGTCACCGACGAGGCGCGGGGCGAACTCTGGCGGATCGCCCCATGAGCCCGTTCAGCGGCCGAGCCAGTAGGAGACCTTGACGAGGAAAGTGTCGTCGGCGCGCTGGCCGAACAGTGAATCGTAGTCGCCACGAAATCCGACGTTCCCCCGCTCTGGCGCGAACTGCTGCCGGCCCTGGCTCCACACGACGAACAAGGTGGACCCTGGGCGGTATTCCCAACGGAACACTGCGTTCGACCGGAACTGCTTGACGTTGAAACCGGCCGGTCCCGTGGCAGTTACGGGTTCCCACGGCTGGAATCGGTCATCGTACTGCTCGGCCCTCGGGTCGGCCAGTTCCCGGATGTCGGTGTACGATCCCTTCGACACGAACGGATTGGCGTACAGTTGCAACGACGCCTCCGGTGAGAAGGTGTAGTTGACCCGCCAGGTGAGCCCCAGCGTTTGCTGGTCGAGGTTCGCAAAGGTGTAGTGCGGCGTGCCGGACGCATCGATGATGTTTCCATACCACTGCGAGTCGTTTTCGTTGTCGGTATAGCTGACTCCAGCAGTCGATGACAGCCGGGTGGAC
This sequence comes from Gemmatimonadales bacterium, assembly GCA_013694695.1. Classification (GTDB taxonomy): domain Bacteria; phylum Gemmatimonadota; class Gemmatimonadetes; order Gemmatimonadales; family GWC2-71-9; genus Palsa-1233. The sequence continues at coordinate 4,572 of JACDBX010000120.1, forward strand.
AGGTTCATCCGGACCGAGGGCTGGAGATTGATCGACCTGCTCCGCCCGCCGTCTCCGCGCCGATAGTTGACCCACATTCCGGGGACGACGATCCTGCGACTGTCGCCCTCGACGCCGCCCCACGGCGCAAAGAACGGTTCCGTCCGGAGTGCGGGGCCGCCGCGGGTGCAGTTGCGATCACAGTAGACGTTCCCGAAACCCTTCGTGCCGCCCAGATGCAGCCACCAGCGATTGTTGAGCTGGGTGTGAACGTTGGTGTTGAACGCGCGCTCGGTGGGGAGCCCATCAAGGGTCCAGTACTGCCACCAGTTGAAGTTCCAGTTGAGGCGCTGGAAGACGCGGTTCGGCTCGTTGAACCGCACCGCAAACCAGTTGGTCCAGGTCTGCTGGTCGGCCCGCTGCAGGAATCCGATGTCATTGAGCTCGAAGCCGGCCGAGCGCCGGCCGTAACCGGTCTCGAATCCGGTTCGCTGTCCACCGACCTTTGCGAATCGGATCTCGGTGGAGTGCCCGGAGAGCGAGGTCCGGGTCGAGTCGTAGGTGATGCCGTCGTCGGGCCGATGGAAGTAATGGGTGGGACGACGCTGGGTCAGCGCGACCGCCTCCTGGGTACCAGACACCCTGCTCGCCATGAGCGAGCCGGAGAACTCGTAGTGTCCGAGGCGCCGCCGGGCATCGATGCCACCGGTATACGCGCCCTGGTGGATGAACGGCTCGGTCCACTCGTCGAGCGCACGGTTCACGCCCGTGAGCATCACGC
>JACDBX010000164.1 GCA_013694695.1 Gemmatimonadales bacterium
GTGCCGGACCGTCCCACACCGGCTCGGCGATGTAGGCACCGTCGGGCCCGATGATCGCGCTCCCGCCGCGAACCACCCAGGCATCGTCGTCACGAAACTCCTCGGTGCGATCAAGCTCCGGCGGGAGCGACCCGGCGCGCATCAGGCCCGCCGCGACCAGCACGAAGCAGCGTCCCTCGAAGGCGTAGTGCCGACTCGCCACCTGGTGCATCTCGTGGGCGGTGGGCCACGCCGCGACATGTACGTCCTCGCCGCAATCGTGCAGCGCCTGCCGGGCAAGCGGCATCCAGTGCTCCCAGCAAACCAGGCCACCAACGCGTGCACCGGCCGTCTCAACTGCCCTGAGCCCCTGCGCGTCACCCGGCCCCCATACCAGGCGCTCGGTGTACGTGGGGACGAGTTTCCGGTGATGGTTCAGCAGTGCGCCATCGGAACCGTATGTGAGGAGGCTGTTGTAGAGCGTGCCGCGTCCCGGCCCGCTTGCCACCCGCTCGACCACACCGATGACGATCGTCACGCCATGAGCCGCCGCGATGTACGCGAGAGCGGCGCCGCCCTCCCCGGCAACGTCGACACTGTCATCGGCAAGGCGGGCGAACACGGCCTTCGTCGGGGCGTGATCCCACAGCGCTGCGCCGGGACAATGATCGAGCCAGGCCGGATAGCCCGGAAGCCAGGTTTCACCGAATACAACCATCGTGCAGCCGGCAGCGGCAGCCGATGCGACCTGGCGCTCCACCTCCGCGAGGGCCGCGTCAAGCGAGGGCGGCACCTCGGCCTGCACCACGGCGACCCGCACGGTGCGGTCGCTTGGCCTGTTCACGACGAGCCGCTGCCGCACGCGGGTGGTACAACGGCCCGATGGATGCGACGATCCGGCACGAGCGCCTCGAGACGAGTCACGGTCACGGTTCAACTCCTGATAACTGGGGACAGCCCGGGTCTCGACGTAGACGCCGCACGACGCTAGAGGCGCCGGGCGTCGTACGCCCACTGGAGCAGCACCTGGCGCTGGCGTGGTCGGCACTCGACATCGCCGACCTCGCACGCATGCTGGAGCTGCGCGACGTGCCGTCGCATCGCTCGCCACCTGCCCACCTGGCGCTGGTCATCGGCACCCCGGCGCCCCATGTAGTACCGACAGTACCACTGAAACCAGCCGCGCGGATCATCTTCATGGATCCACCCTTTTCGCCGCCACACGGAAAGGGGCTGGGAGGCGAGAACGCCGAAACAGTTGAGGTCGGGATCGTGGCACGCCGGGCTCAGCCGCGCGTGTGCGAACCAGCTCGCCGGAAACTCGTCGCGGCAGTCGGTCATGTACTTGCCGCCGAACACCCCAAGCCGCAGCATCACCGGCGGGGTGAGGTCCGGCGTGAAATCGGCCGCGAATGTACGCCCCACCGGCGCCTCGCGGTCGTAGCCATAGTGCGGTTGCATCTGGTCTGACACATCGACCCAAGTCATGCGAAACTCCCGTTCGCCAACCGTACCTCCCAGGTGTTCCCGGCGCCGGATGATAACCGTCGGCGCGTACCGCGCACGGCGAGGGAACCGAACCGGGATTCCGGTCGTATCTTTTGATTGTGATCGACTGGCCCGGGCTCGCCTGCAGGGCCGTGCGTGACCATGAGCACGCGTGTGTGACTTGAGGCCAGCCACCCGTCAACCACAGCAAATGCCCATGACCCAGTCTGCCATCCTGCCAGGCACCCCGCCAGCCCCCACATCGTCGCTTGGGGGCCGCTTCCGCGATGTTCGGACGTGGTCAACCGCGATCGCCGAACCGCTCGAGGTCGAGGACTGCGTGGTGAGCTCGATGCCCGACGTGAGCCCGACAAAGTGGCACCTCGCACACACGAGCTGGTTCTTCGAGACTTTTGTCCTCGGGCCGCACGCCCCCGGCTATCGATCACCGGACCCGCGGTATGCCTTCCTGTTCAACTCGTACTACGTCCAAGCGGGCGAGCGGCACTGCCGCGCACAACGCGGGCTCGTCACGCGTCCGACACTGACGGAGGTGCTGGCCTATCGTCGACATGTCGATGAGGCAGTGCTTGATCTGCTCGAGTCGATCGGCGACGATCCGACCCATCCCGCGGCGACACTCATCGATCTCGGCACGCACCACGAGCAGCAGCACCAGGAATTGATGCTCACCGACATCAAGCACGTGCTGTGGATGAACCCGCTGCGCCCAGCCTATCGCGAGGCAGCGCCGGTACCGTCGCATCCCGTCGCCCCGCTCACCTGGATCGATGTCGAGGAGGGCGTGCACGAGATCGGGCACGATGGTTCAGGCTTCGCATTCGACAACGAGTCTCCGCGACACCGCGTGTACCTGCAGCCAGCCCGCATCGGATCGCGATTGGTGACCAACGCCGAGTATCTGGCGTTCATCGAGGACGGCGGATACGGCAGGGCCGAACTCTGGCTGTCGGCGGGATTCGCCACTGTCCAGGCCGAGGGGTGGACAGCCCCACTCTATTGGGAAGCGCGCGATGGCGAACGCATTGAGTTCACGCTCGGTGGTGAGCGCCAATTGGTTGACAATTCGCCCGTGGTCCACATGAGTTTCTACGAGGCCGATGCCTACGCGCGCTGGGCTGGCGCGACCCTTCCCACCGAGGCCGAGTGGGAGGTGGCCGCTGCCGGGAGCCCGGTTTCGGGAACGTTCGCCGAGTCGCGCATCGGTCACCCACGCCCTGCCCCGCACACTGCCGGTGCGACACAATGGTACGGCGATGCCTGGCAATGGACCGGGAGTCCGTACGTCGGGTATCCCGGTTACCGCGCCGCAACGGGCGCGCTCGGTGAGTACAACGGCAAGTGGATGTCCGACCAGTGGATCCTGCGCGGCGCGTCGGTCGCGACACCCAGATCACACGCCCGGCACACATACCGGAACTTCTTCCCGTCGCCCACCCGCTGGCAGTTCGCCGGAATTCGCCTCGCGGAGCGCTCATGACCACGCCGGTGGAAGCCCCGCGAGAGAGTGCACGGAATTCGGGTGTCTCGGCGCAGCGATCGATGCAGCAGGAAGTACTCGCCGGGCTGCTGACCACGCGGAAGCGACTCAATCCGAAATACTTCTATGACAGCGTTGGTGCCCGCCTCTTCGAGCGGATCACGACGCTCAACGCCTACTATCCCACGCGGACGGAGCTGGCGATCCTCCGCGACGCGGCGGGCGAGATCGCCGACCTCGCCGGTCCGCGGGTGGCGTTGATCGAGTACGGCAGCGGCGCCGGCACGAAGGTGCGCCTGCTGCTCGACGCACTCGACAATCCCGTGGCCTACGTCCCGATTGACATCGCAGGTGAGCAGCTCCGCCAGGTGGCACTCGCCCTCCGCGACGACTATCCGACGGTCGCGATCCATCCTGTGCGGGCCGATTACACCCGTGCGCTCGACCTTCCCAAGATGGAGGGCGAAAGCCGGCACGTGGCGTTCTTTCCGGGCTCCACCATCGGCAACTTCGAGCCATCCGCCGCAGCGTCATTCCTCAGGGGAGTGCGGGACACCGTTGGCGATGACGGCGCGATGATCCTCGGCATCGACCGCGTGAAGGACGTCGACACGCTCGAGGCGGCATACAACGATCCCGAGGGTGTCACGGCCCGCTTCAATCTCAACCTGCTCACACGCATAAACCGCGAACTGAACGCGAGCTTCATGCTCGATCGCTTCACGCACCGCGCGTGGTGGAACAGCTCGGAGTCGCGGATCGAGATGCACCTCGAATCGCAGATCACTCAGGAGGTCGAGGTGGCGGGCCGGCAGGTGCGGTTCGACGCCGGCGAGACCATCTGGACGGAGTCATCCTACAAGTACGACCGGCCGATGCTCGATGCGCTCGTCAGGAACGCCGGATTTACCGTGGTATGCCTCTGGACCGATCCGGGGGAACGGTTCTGGGTGGCATTCCTCGACGCTACTTGATCAGCGAAAGGTCGCGATCTCGCCCAGCGGCTTCCTGGTGAGATCGGGGACCCGCGCGCCGGCGGCCGGGTATCCTGCCACGACCAGCATGACGGCACGTTCATTGGCGGGGCGGTTCAGGATCGTGGACAGGAACGCCATCGGATTGGGAGTGTGGGTGAGCGTGGCGAGCCCCGCGTGGTGCAGCGCGGCAAGCAGGAACCCGGTGGCGATGCCGACCGACTCCGACACGTAGTAGTGCGCCTGGCGCGTCCCGTCGGGCTTGAGTCCGTACCGCTCTGCAAACACCGCGATAACGTACGGCGCCGTCTCGAGATAGGGCTTGTGACTGTCGGTGCCGAGCGGCGCCAGCACCGCGAGCCACTCGGCGGGAGCGGTGGCGTAGAACTCCGCTTCGGCCGCCTCGGCGGCTGCGCGGATCGCCCGCTTGATGCCGGGATCGCCGACCACGACGAAGTGCCACGGCTGCTGGTGCGCACCGCTGGGCGCCGTGCCGGCGGCCTCGACACACGCTGCGATCACCGATTCGGG
>JACDBX010000182.1 GCA_013694695.1 Gemmatimonadales bacterium
TGACGTTTCCCCCGAAAAGAGGTCCAGCTAGAATCGGAGGGTCCCGATCGGCCTGACGGCCGGAGGACCCCATGGCAGCACGGCGACGCCGCCACACCGCGGACGAGATTGTCGCGATCTTGCAGGAGCACACCGGCGGCGTGACCGCCCAGGAAGTGATTCGGCGACACGGGATCTCCCTCGACACGTTGTACCGCTGGAAGCGGAAATATGGGGGCGTGGATCGCCCCGAGCTGCATCGCCTCCAAGCGCTCGAGGATGAGAATCGGCGGCTGAAGCGGCTGGTGGCCGACCAGGCGCTGAATATCCAAGTCCTCAAGGATGCGTTGGGAAAAGAGTGGTGACGGCCGCGCAGCGGCGGGCAGTCGTCGCCGAGATGCGGGACCGCCGCGCCGTGTCGGAGCGTCAAGCCTGTCGCTATCTCGGGTGGCACCGGACACCGGTGCGCTATCAGGCGCGCCGGGCGCCGCAAACCGCGTTGGTCGCGCGGCTGCGCGAGCTCGCCGCGACGAAAGTGCGATGGGGCAGCCCGCGCCTCACGTGGCGGTTGGTGCGTGACGGCTGGCCCGTGAATCACAAGCGGATCGAGCGCTTGATGCGCGAGGAGCAGCTGCTCGTGCGGCAGCGGCCCCGCCGCAAGCGGGCGGCGATGGCGCGAGTCCCGACCCCGGTGCCGACCCGCCCGGACCAGCGGTGGAGCATGGACTTTGTACGCGACACCCTGCTCGATGGTCGCCCGTTTCGCGTGTGGACCGTGGTCGATGATGCGACGCGCGAGTGTCCGTGGCTGCTGGTGGAGCGCTCGCTGCCGGCGGTCCGCATCGTAGAGGCGCTGGAAATGTTGCGGCTCGTGCGCGGCCTGCCCCACGTGCTGGTCTGCGACAACGGACCGGAGTTCGTGAGTCAGGCAATGGATCATTGGGCCGAGACCCGGTCGGTCACGCTCGACTTCATTCGCCCAGGTCGACCGGTGGAGAATTGCTTCATCGAGAGTTTCAACGGGCGACTCCGGGACGAGTGCCTGAACATCCACCACTTCCGGACGCTGGCCGAAGCCCGTACTGTCATCGAGGCGTGGCGCACCGAGTACAACACCGATCGGCCGCACAGCGGCTTGGGGCAACGCACGCCGGCAGAGTTTGCAGCCCAGTTTCAAACGGAAGAAGAAGCAGGTTTACTCACGACCCTACGATCCTGAGTGGACCTCAAGTGGGGGAAACGTCAGCGTAACTAGGTGTCCGTTTTTGCGAGGCCACTCCAGTCGTTCCCGGAGCCGATAACCGTGGCGATTGGCTCGCTGCACCCAGACGGGGCCAGGGTTTCGATTTTGCTCGCGGACCACGTCAGCACGTCGCGCGCGGCAGTGCATGAGCTTGATCTGGCAACGGGCGCGACGACGCCTCTTCTCACTCTCCCCGAGGATGAATGGGTGGGATACGTGGTATGGCTTCCGAGCGGCCAGGAGTATGTCATGTCGGTGTACCGACCCTCGACCCAAATGACCGAGTTGCGGCGTTTCTCTCGGTCAAGTCCGACATCCACGGGAACTCCGATTCCCGGCACGCAGTGCGCAAATCTTGCCGACCCGACAGTGTCGCCTGACGGGCGACAGATCGTATTCCTGTGCGGAAACACCTACAGGAGTGTCGGCCTCGATGGTGCGCGCCCCGCGCCCCTTCCGCCCGGGTTTCGAAGCCTCGGCCCGGTCAAGTTTTCGCCGGACGGCGAGTTCTTGGCATACACAAGCTACGAGGACAGCCAGATCTGGTTCCTTCGGCTGTCCACCGGCGAGCATTGGCGTGCATTCGACACCGATGACATCGCGCTGCTTTCCGACTGGCGGTAGGAAACGCTACGGATACGCCGTTCGGCAGAATGGCCCGCCAGCAATGGCGGGCCGCTCCCTTCTGCACCAGATCCCGTTGCCCGATTACCACCCCGACTTTACGTGCAAGCGCCCACTTGCATTCGCGCCCGCCCGGGCACTCGTATCGACTCGCCGCCGACGCCACCTATTGGCGTCTCAAGCCCCGCCTGATCATGCATTGCCCCCGCCTTGCGCCCGACCACATCCCGCCCTATCATTCCCTGCTATCCCGCAAACCCGGGTCCGGAGAGAATGCAGTGAAGGTTCGTTCGAGCGTGAAGCCGATCTGTGAGAGCTGCCGGGTGGTGAAGCGTCGCGGTGTGACGCGCATCATCTGCAAGCGCACGCCCAAGCACAAGCAGCGGCAGGGCTGAGCATGGCGCGTATTGCTGGCGTCGACCTTCCGCGCGAGAAGCGCGTTGAAATCGGCCTGACCTACATCTACGGCATCGGTCGCGTGACGAGCATGAAGCTCCTCACCGAGACCGGCATCTCCCCCGACACCCGGGTCCGCGACCTCACCGATGTCGAGGTGGGTCGTCTGCGCCAGGTGATCGAGCGCACCGTCAAGACCGAGGGTTCGCTCCGTACCGAAGTCGCCATGAACATCAAGCGGCTGATGGACACGGGCAGCTATCGCGGCATCCGGCATCGCCGGGGCCTTCCCGTGCGCGGTCAGCGCACGCACACGAACGCCCGGACGAAGAAGGGCCCGCGCAGGGCCATCGCCGGCAAGAAGAAGGCGACGAAGAAGTAACCATGACAGCTCCCACTACTGGCAAGACGGGCGGCAAGCGCTCGAAGAAGATCGTGGAGTCGGAGGGGATGGCTCACATCTCCGCGACGTTCAACAACGTCCTGATCACGATCACCGATATGCGCGGCAACACGATCACCTGGGGCACCGCCGGCAAGGCAGGGTTCAAGGGATCGAAGAAGAGCACGCCGTTTGCCGCGACCGTTGCGGCCGAGAACTGCGCGCGCGAGGCGCTCAACCTCGGGCTGCGCAAGGTGCACGTGCGAGTGCAGGGTCCGGGCAGCGGGCGCGAGTCCGCGATCCAGGCGCTCGCTTCGGTGGGCCTCAAGGTGGCGTCGATTCGCGACGTGACGCCGATTCCACACAACGGGTGCCGTCCCCCGAAGAAGCGGCGGGTCTGATCCATGTCACGTTACTCTGGTCCGGTCTGCCGTCTGTGCCGTCGCGAAGGCACCAAGCTTTTCCTCAAGGGCACCCGCTGCCTCACCGAGAAGTGCGCGGTGGAGCGCCGCCCATTCCCTCCCGGCCAGCATGGCCAGAGCGCGGGACGCGGGCGCAAGATGTCGGAATACGCCAAGCAGTTGCGTGAGAAGCAGAAGGTGAAGCGGATGTACGGTCTCACCGAGACCCAGTTCCGCACCACCTACTCGAAGGCCTCGCTCCTCCCGGGCATCAAGGGCACCAACCTCCTTGTGGCGCTCGAGACCCGGCTCGACAACATCGTGTACCGCATGGGCTTTGCCGCGTCGCGTCCCGCCGCGCGCCAGCTCGTTCGCCACGGTCACATCGAGGTCAACGGCGCGAAGGTCGACATCCCGAGCTTCAAGGTGGCACCCGGCCAGGAAGTCCGTGTCGCACCCGCCGATCGCCAGATGCTGGCGGTGCAGGTGGCGCAGGACCAGGCTTCGCGCGGTGCGCCGGTGCCCTGGCTCTCGATCGATGGTGAGCGCGCTGCTGGCCGCCTGCTCGAGCTGCCGACCCGTGATGGAATCCCGGTCAATGCGCAGGAGCAGTTGATCGTCGAGCTTTACTCGAAGTAACCGAGGATACGACGCTGATGAGCATCGACCTGACTGGTCTGGTACGCCCGCATGTTGTCGAGAAGATGGCGCGCGAGGACAATCCGAACATGGCGGAGTTCCGCCTGCAGCCGCTGGAGCGGGGCTTCGGCCACACGCTCGGCAACTCGCTGCGGCGCCTGCTGCTGTCGTCGCTGCGTGGCAGCGCGGTCTGGGGCTTCCGCCTCGACGGCGTCGTGCACGAGCACCAGACGGTGCAGGGCGTGCTCGAGGACGTCCACCAGATCATCCAGCGCCTCAAGTCGCTGACGCTGGTCATCGCCGAAGATGTGGACGACACCGTCATCCTGCGGATCACCAAGCAGGGGCCGGGTGCGGTCTACGCCCGCGACATCCAGCCCTCGGGTCAGGCCGATATCGGCAACCCCGACCACCTGCTGTTCACGGTGCAGGACGACCGTGAGGTGAGCTGCGAGCTCTACGTCAACAAGGGCCGCGGGTACGTCGAGGCCGAGCTCCATCCGAGCGACCGCTCGTACCCGCTCGACCTGGTGCGGATCGACGCGATCTACAACCCGGTTCGCCGCGCCAACTTCACGGTCGCCGAGACCCGTGTTGGACAGCGCACCGACTACGACCGGCTGACCGTGTCGGTCGAGACCAACGGCACCATCTCGCCCGAAGACGCGATCGCGTATGCTGCCGCCCTCGCCCAGGAGCACTTCCGCTACTTTGTCGAATTCGGCAAGGTGCCGCAGGTGGCCCCCCCGGTCGAGAACGTCGAGAAGCCGGCCACCGGCCTCAAGGCGCGCCTGGCGCAGTCGATCGATGATGCCGGCCTCAGTGTCCGGTCGCTCAACTCGCTGAAGAACTCGAACATCCGCACCCTGCGCGACCTGGTCGAGTTCACCACGAAGGAACTGAACGACGTCAAGAACATCGGCGACAAGGCCGTGCAGGAAATTGCTGAATTGCTGCAGCGCGAGGGGCTCAACTTCGGGATGCAGTTCGAGGAGGCCGATGGCGACCTCCGGATCGTCAATGAGGGCACGCCCCCGATGGCCATCGCGGGCAACGGAGAGGAAGCGTAAATGCGGCACCGCGCCAAGGGACGCGGCCTTTCGAGGTCGACGAGCCACAAGCGGGCAATGATGCGCAACATGGCGGCATCGCTGTTCGAGCACGAGGGGATCAACACCACCGTTGCGAAGGCGAAGGAGATCCGGCCGTACGCCGAGAAGCTCATCACCCTCGCGCGCCGTGGCGACCTGCACGCCATCCGCCAGGTTGAGCAGAAGATCAAGGATCGCGCGATCCTGACCAAGCTGTTCAAGGACATCGGACCGCGCTTCGCGGCGCGTCCGGGCGGCTACACCCGGATCCTCAAGCTTGGGCACCGGCCCGGCGACGGCGCCGAGATGGCGCGGATCGAGCTCGTCTCCGAGTGACGGCTCCCGGATCCCCGGTCGTCGACGTATGCATCAAGGGGACCCTCGGGTCCCCTTTTTCACGTCCCGACCGGGATGCAGAACGGGTGGCACCCCGAAAGGTGCCACCCGTGATGGTCACGCACCAGCCGGCCGGATCAGGCCGCGGCGGCTGCGCTCGTCGCCTTGACGACCTTGCCGCTCTTGATGCAGCGGGTGCAGACCCGGACCCGGCGCGGGGCCGCGTCGATCAGGACCCGGACCGTCTGCAGGTTCGGGTACCAGCGCCGCTTGGTGCGATTGTTGGCATGGCTGACGTTGTTGCCGGTCGTCGGGCCCTTGCCGCACATGGTGCAGGTACGCGCCATGGTAAACTCCAGGAATCGTGGTTGTCTTACAGCCATGAATCATAGCATGCGCCTTCCGGACAGGCAACTCCGGCTGGCCCACAACCGCCCCGGAGGGGTTCGATGCCCACAGCGCTGATCACCGGTATCACCGGGCAGGACGGCTCGTACCTCGCCGAGTTCCTGCTGGAGAAGGGGTACGACGTGGTCGGCGTGGTTCGCCGGACCTCACACCACAGCTACGAGCGCATCGATCACCTGATTGACAAGGTCCGGATCGTCGCAGCCGACCTCCTCGACCAGCACTCTCTCACGGTGGTGATGAAGGACGTGCAACCCGACGAGGTGTACAACCTGGCGGCACAGTCGTTCGTCCCGACGTCGTTCACCCAGCCCGTCCTCACCGGCGAGTTCACGGCGCTCGGCGTCACCCGGATTCTCGAGGCGCTCCGACTCGCATGCCCGACCGCGCGCTTCTACCAGGCGAGCTCGTCGGAGATGTTCGGCAAGGTGGTGGAAACACCGCAGGACGAAAACACGCCGTTCTACCCGCGCTCGCCATACGGCGTGGCGAAGCTGTACGGCCACTGGATCACGGTGAACTATCGCGAGTCGTACGGGTTGTACGCGGTGAGCGGGATCCTCTTCAACCACGAATCACCGCGGCGCGGCATGGAGTTCGTCACCCGGAAGGTGACCGACGGCGTTGCGCGCATCGCCCATGGCAATGCAACCGAGCTCCGGCTCGGGAATCTCGAGGCGCGTCGCGACTGGGGATTCGCGGGCGACTACGTCGACGCGATGTGGCGGATGCTGCAGCAGCCGACCCCCGAAGATGTGGTGGTCGGCACCGGCGAGACGCACAGCGTCGGCGACCTGGTGCGGGTCGCGTTCGAGCACGTCGGGCTTGACTGGGAGAAGTATGTGGTCGTGGACCCGGCCTTCTATCGCCCCGCCGAGGTCGACCTGTTGCTCGCCGACCCGACGAAGGCGCGCACCACGCTGGGCTGGGCGCCGAAGGTGTCGTTCGAGGGGCTGGTGAAGCTGATGGTCGATGCCGACATGGCGCGGGTCGCACCGAGGTGAAGCTGTTGATCACCGGTGCCGACGGCTTTGTTGGCAGGTGGCTGGTGCGCGCTGCGCGCAACGACGGCCACGACGTTGTGGCTGCGGTACTTCCCGGTGCCACGGTGCCCACAGAGTGGCACGACGAGGGTGCCGTAGTCAGCGTGATGGAGGCCGACATCCTCGATGCGAGTCACCTCGACCGCATCGCCGCGACGCGTCCCGATGCCGTCGTGCACCTCGCCGCGGTTGCCTCGGGGAGCGCGGCGCGGCGGGACCCCGATGCAGCAATGCGCGTCAATGCAGTGGCGAGCGCGGATCTCGTCGCGGCTGTCGGACACCACGGCTCCGGGCCGCGGTTTCTGCACGTCTCGACCGGGGAGGTGTATGGAGGTGGGCACACCGGGATGATCGCCGAAGATGCCCCGCTCAACCCGGCCTCGCCCTACGCCGCGAGCAAGGCCACTGCGGAGGAGTCGGTGCTGGCACGCGCACGCACCGCGAATGTCGACGTCGTCATCGCTCGCCCGTTCCCGCACACCGGGCCAGGTCAGGCGGACACTTACGTCCTTCCCGCACTCGCGAATCGGCTCATCGAGGCGCGTCGCACCGGCGAGGGTGCGATCAGGACCGGCAACCTCGACCCGGTCCGGGATTTCCTCGACGTCCGCGATGTCGTGGGCGCCTACCTCCTCCTGCTGGAACACGGTGTGTCCGGTGAGGCCTACAACGTCGCCAGCGGCGTGGGACGCCAGCTCTCCGAGTGCTTTTCCCGGCTGGCAGAGCTGGTCGATGTCGCGGCCACGGCCGAACAGGATGCCGCGCTGCTGCGACCGGGCGATATTGCGGTGCTGATCGGCAACCCGGCCAAGCTGCATGCCGCGACCGGGTGGTCGCCGCGCATACCTTTCGATCGCACCCTCCAGGACCTCGTGGATGCCCAAGCGCACTGACATCTCTTCGATCCTCATCATCGGCTCCGGCCCGATCGTCATCGGGCAGGGCGCCGAGTTCGACTATTCGGGAACGCAGGCAGTGCGCGCGCTCAGGGAGGAGGGATACCGGGTCATCCTGGTGAACTCGAATCCTGCCACGATCATGACCGACCCCGAGATCGCCGACGCGACGTATATCGAGCCGGTGACACCCGAATGGGTCACGAAGGTGATCGAGCGGGAGCGACCCGACGCGCTGCTCCCCACGATGGGGGGGCAGACCGCGCTGAACGTCGCGATGGCGCTGGTGAAGGATGGCACGCTCGAGAAGTACGGTGTCGAGCTGATCGGTGCCAACGAACGCGCCATCCGCGTGGCCGAGGACCGCGCGGAGTTCGCGCAGGCGATGAAACGGATCGGGCTCGCCACTCCCGCCGGCTCGGTGGCCACCACGATGGAGGAGGGGTACGCGGCGGTCGGTCGCACCGGGTACCCGGCGATCCTGCGCCCATCGTTCACGCTGGGCGGCACCGGTGGCGGGATCGCGTACAACCGCGAGGAGTTCACCACGATGCTGCATCGCGGGCTCGAGCTCTCGCCGGTCACCTCGGTGCTGGTCGAGCGCAGCATCATCGGCTGGAAGGAATTCGAGCTCGAGCTGATGCGAGATGGTGCCGACAACGTGGTGATCGTCTGCTCGATCGAGAACATCGACCCGATGGGCGTGCACACCGGCGACTCGATTACGGTGGCGCCGGCGATGACCCTCACCGATCGCGAGTTCCAGGCGATGCGCGACGCGTCGATCAAGATCATCCGTGAGGTCGGCGTCGCGGCCGGCGGATGCAATGTGCAGTTCGCCGTCGACCCCGCCACGGGCGAACAGCTCGTGATCGAGATGAACCCGCGCGTATCCCGTTCGTCGGCACTGGCCTCGAAAGCCACGGGCTTCCCGATCGCGCGGATCGGCGCGAAGGTCGCTGTCGGCTACACACTCGATGAGCTGCCCAACGACATCACGAAGATGACGCCTGCCTCGTTCGAGCCGGTGCTCGACTACGTCGTGGTGAAGATTCCCCGCTTCGCCTTCGAGAAGTTCCCGGCGGCCGACCCGACCCTCACCACCCAGATGAAGTCGGTGGGTGAGGCGATGGCGATCGGCCGGACCTTCAAGGAGGCGCTGCAGAAGGGGTTCCGCGGCCTCGAATCAGGCCGCGCAGGCTGGGTCATCGGCGACGGTCCGATCGACGACCGCCTCAGCGCAACCGATCGCGAGACGCTGCTGTCGGCGATCCGGACCCCGACGCCGGAGCGGTTCTTCCAGATCAAGCGCGCGCTGGTCGCGAAGGTGAGCCTCGACGACATCCACGAGGCGTCGCGGATCGACCCATGGTTCCTCCAGCAACTCGCGGAGCTCGTCGCGATGGAGGACGAGTGGATCCGCCATCCGTTCGGGGCCGACGACGCAGCGGATCGCGCCGCCCTGCGCCGGCTCAAGCGCGCCGGCTTCTCCGACTGGCAGCTCGCCGACCTCAAGGACCTCCCCGAAGATCACGTGCGCGCGTCCCGCCACCGACTGGGCCTGCGGCCGGTGTACAAGACCGTCGACACCTGCGCCGGCGAGTTTCCGTCGAGCACGCCGTACCTCTATTCCTGCTGGGACGAGGAAACCGAGGTGGTGCACGACGGCCGCGAGACCGTGATCATCCTGGGCTCGGGGCCCAACCGCATCGGGCAGGGTGTCGAGTTCGACTACTGTTGCGTGAGGGCGACGCTGGCGTTCCGCGAGCTCGGCTATCGCACCGTGATGGTGAACTCCAACCCCGAGACGGTGTCCACCGACTTCGACATCTCCGACGTGCTCTACTTCGAGCCGCTGACGCTTGAGGACGTACTGGAGATCGTGCATGTCGAGCGACCGATGGGCGTGGTCGTGCAACTCGGTGGCCAGACACCGCTCCGACTTGCGAAGGGGCTGGAGGCGGCCGGCGTGCCCATACTCGGCACCTCCCCCGACTCGATCGATGCCGCCGAAGATCGACACCGGTTCGAGGCCCTCGCCAACGAACTCGGGATCCGCCAGCCGCCCGCCGGCACCGCCCAATCGGTCGACGCGGCGGTGGCCGTCGCGGAGCGGATCGGGTACCCGGTGTTGGTGCGGCCGAGCTACGTCCTCGGCGGTCGTGCGATGCGGATTGTCTACGACACGCCCCAGCTACAGGAATTCTTTGACGAGGCGGCGCGTGTGGCGCCCGGCCACCCGGTGCTGATCGACTCGTTCCTCGAGGACGCATTCGAGGCGGACGTCGACGCGATCTCCGACGGCGAGAACGTGATCATCGGCGGCGTGATGCAGCACATCGAGGACGCCGGCATCCATTCCGGCGATTCCGCGTGCGTGCTGCCGCCATACCTCATCACCGAGGACCAGGTCGAGCAGATGCGCCAGCAGACCCGGGCCTTCGCCCGACGCCTGGGCGTGGTGGGGCTGATCAACGTCCAGTACGCGATCAAGGATGGCGTGGTGTTCGTGCTCGAGGTGAACCCGCGGGCTTCGCGCACCATCCCGTTCGTGTCCAAGGCAACAGGCGTCCCGCTCGCGAGCCTGGCCGCCGCGGTGATGGCGGGTCGGAAGCTCGACGACCTCGGACTGACCGACGATCCGCTGCAGCCCTACGTGGCGGTGAAGGAGGCAGTGTTCCCGTTCTCGAAGTTCCCTGGTGTCGACGTTCGCCTCGGACCCGAGATGCGCTCGACGGGTGAGGTGATGGGCATCGCCGATTCGTTCGGCATGGCGTTCGCCAAGGCGCAAGCCAGCGTCGATGGCGCGCTGCCGCTGGAGGGCTCGGTGTTCGTCACCGTGAACGACCACGACAAGGCGACGGTGGTGCCCATCGCACGCCGCTTCCACGAGATGGGATTCAAGGTGCTCGCAACCAGTGGCACCGCGCGCTATCTCCGCGCGCGCGGCGTACCGGCCGAGCGGGTGATGAAGGTGTACGAGGGCCGACCCAACGGCATCGACCTGATGCTCTCGGGCGGCATTCAGCTGCTCGTCAACACCCCCCTCGGTAAGCTCACACAGCACGACGACTACTCGATGCGCCGCGCCGCGCTGCAACACGGCATCCCGTATACCACAACGATGTCGGCGGCGTCGGCCGCGTGCGACGCGATCATCGCGCTCAAGAGCCGCCCAGGCGAGGTGCGCTCTCTGCAGGAGTGGCACGCAATGGCGAAGGAGCTCGCGAGCACATGACCGACGCGCGGCACGCAGCGTTCGCGGCGGCGTTGCGCGACGTGGTGTCTGGCCGCGTGGCCAAGGACGAGGCGCTCGCCCGCTGGTCGACATACCGGATCGGCGGGCCGTCGACGGTGCTCTTCCCGGCAGGGCCCGAGGATGTGGCCGCGGCGCTGATGCACTGCCGCGACGCCGGTGTGCCGTGGTTTGCCCTCGGCCTCGGCTCGAATCTCCTCTTTCCCGATGAAGGCCTCGCTGCCCTGGTAATTCGCATGGGGAAGGGACTCGATGCAGTGACGCAGGACGGTGATCGCTGGACGTTCGGTGCCGGGTTGCCCGCACCCACTGCTGCCAAGCGTACCGCATCCGCCGGGTGGGGTGGGGTCCACAAGATGGTCGGGGTTCCAGGAAGCGTCGGTGGCGGGATCGCGATGAACGCCGGGTGTCATGGCGCCGAGTGGCGCGACACGGTGGAATCGATCCTCGTTGTCGGACAGGACGGCCATGACCGGGTGATCACCGCCGCCGACGCCGGCTTCGCGTACCGGCGTAGCGCGCTCGGCGACGTGGTGGTGCTCGCGACCACGGTGCGGCTGCACCCCGAGGCACCGTCCCGTCTGGAGGCCGAAACCGAGGCGCTCTATCGATGGCGGCGCGACGGCACCCCGTTCAACCAGCCGTGCTGCGGGAGCGTGTTCAAGAATCCGGTGCTGCCGGCAGATTGGCCCGCCGACAAGCCGCGCACCAGCGGCCAGTTCATCGAGGCCACCGGCCTCAAGGGCCTGCGCGAGGGTGCCGCCGAGGTTTCACCGATGCACGCCAACTATTTCATCAATACCGGCGGAGCGACGGCCGCCGACGTTCGGGGCCTGATGCGCACGGTGCGGACGCGCGTGCACGATCAGTGGGGCGCGACGCTCGAGCCGGAGGTCAAGCTCATCGGCGCCGACGGGGCGGTGGCCCCGCTCTGACCCATCCGCGCAGAGGAGGCGACGATGACACTCCGTGAACACCTGATCGAAGAACTGACACGAAGCCATGACCGACAGCCGTGGCACGGTCCATCACGTCGCGCGCTGCTCGACGGTGTTGGTGCCGCTGAGGCGGCCCTCCATCCGGTGGTTGGCGCTCACTCGATCTGGGAACTAGTGCTACACATGACGTCGTGGACCCGCGAGGTGTCGCGGCGGTTGCACGGCGCACCGCCGGCTGCACCGAGCGACGGCGACTGGCCCGAGGTCGGGGAACCCACCGAGGCGCGGTGGCGCGAGGCGTGCTTCGCCCTGGATCGTGCCCACGCAGCGCTTCTCGGCATCGTGGCGGCGCTTCCGCCCGAGCGTCTAGGCGACCGCGTCGGGACCGGTGACGAACCCGAGCTCGGCACCGGGACGACGATGGCGCTGATGATCGCGGGTATTGCCGAGCACGATGCGTATCACTGCGGCCAGGTCGCCATCCTGAAGCGGGCGATCACGGCACGGTAGTGAGGCGATAGCCGGTCTTGCGCACCGTGAGGATGAACACCGGGTTGGCGGGATCCTGGGCCCCAGCTACGTCCCCTCCCTATTGCCCTATCTTTGCCTTGCCCGAGCCGGCCACTGGCCTTGGCTCGGGCTGGATCGCGCACGGACCCCGGCCCGGGTCGCGCGTCCCGACCAGGGCCTGGAGGTGGGTGATGGCCGAGCATTTCGTGCACGAATCGAGTTACGTGGATGAGGGAGCGACGATCGGCGAGGGCACCAAGATCTGGCATTTCAGTCACGTGATGCCCGGTGCGGTGATCGGCGAGCGCTGCAACCTGGGCCAGAATGTCGTCGTCATGAGCGGCACCCGCCTCGGCAACAACGTGAAGGTGCAGAACAACGTCTCGATCTACGAGGGCGTCGAACTCGGCGATGACGTGTTCTGCGGGCCGAGTTGTGTCTTCACCAACGTCCTCAACCCCCGCAGCCATGTGTCCCGCAAGCACGAGTACAGGCGGACTGTGGTTGAGCGGGGCGTCTCGATCGGCGCCAACGCCACGATCGTCTGCGGCGTGACCCTCGGCGAGTACGCGTTCGTCGGGGCGGGGGCGGTGGTGACGAGTGACGTCCCACCCTACGCCCTCATGGTGGGTGTCCCAGCACGCCGGGTGGGTTGGGTGTGCCAGTGCGGGGCCCGCCTTGTTGTCCGGGGCGGTGAGGCCGCATGCGCGGAATGCGGCGCGACCTACCGGGAGGCCGAAGGCCGGCTCGCGCCGATTGTAGGCGGGCCCCAACGCGGCTAACTTCCCATGTTGCTTGAGGTTGAGCCTCTTTTACGGCCCTTGCGAGGTGGCGTGGCATGAGTGTGCCGATGTTGGACCTGAAGGCGCAGTATGCGACAGTGAAGGACGCGGTGCTGGCGCGGATGATGGACGTGATCGAGCGGCAGTACTTCATCATGGGGCCCGAGATCGCCGAGCTTGAGCAGGCGGTCGCGGATCTGTCGCACACCGCGCACGCCATTGGATGTGCGAGCGGCACCGATGCGATCCTGCTGCCGCTGCGATCGCTCGAGCTCCAGCCCGGCGACGAGGTGATCACCACCTCGTTCACGTTCTTCGCAACTGCAGGCACGATCCACAACGCCGGCGGCACACCGGTCTTCGTCGACATCGACCCGCAGACGTTCAACATTGATCCCGATGCGATCGAGGCCGCGATCACGCCGCGCACCAAGGCCATCGTGGTGGTGCACCTCTACGGACAGATGGTGCCGATGGAACGGATCATCCCGCTCGCCGAGAAGCACGGGCTGGCATTGATCGAGGACGGGGCGCAGGCGATCGGGGCACGCCGCAAGGTGGACGGCGCGTGGCGGATGGCGGGCGAATTGGGCACAGCCGGCACCTTCTCGTTCTTCCCAAGCAAGAACCTCGGCGCGTGGGGTGACGGCGGCATGATCGTCACCCAGGACGCGGCGCTCGCCCAGCGGCTGAAGCGGCTGCGCCTGCATGGCGGGGCGAAGCAGTACCACCATGAGGAGGTGGGTCTCAACTCGCGGCTCGATTCACTGCAAGCCGCCATCCTCCTCGCGAAGCTGCCACATCTCGAGGCGTGGAGTGCCGGCCGCCGCGCCCGTGCCGCCCGCTACGATGCCGGATTCGCGTCGATGGCTCCGGTTGCCGCGCCCACCGTGGACCCGGCCAACGAGCACATCTTCCACCAGTACACCGTGCGCGCCGAGCGTCGTGACGCCCTCCGCGAACACCTCACGGCGCGCTCCATCGGTTCGATGGTGTACTACCCCACCGCGCTGCACCTGCAACCCTGCTTCGCGTCGCTCGGGTATCGCATGGGCTCGTTGCCCGTCACCGAGGGTGCTATGGCGGAAGTGATCTCGCTGCCGATCTATCCCGAGCTCACCGACGCACAACAGGACGAGGTGATCGGGGCAGTGGGGGACTTCTACCGGTGAGTCGCACCCGGGTCGGCGTCATCGGGGCCGGCGCGTGGGGCAAGAACCATGTGCGCACCCTCGCGGGGATGAAGGACGTCGAACTCACGGCGGTGTGCGACGCGAGCGAGGCGACCCGTGAGCGCGTCCGGACGCAATACCCCGACACGCACGTGACCGACCGACCCGCCGACCTGCTCGGCCGCGTCGACGCGGTGGTGATCGCGGCCCCCGCGCCGCTGCACTGCGTGCTTGCGCTCGAGGCCGTCGCGGCCGGCATCCCGGCACTGGTGGAGAAGCCCTTCGCGCTGTCAGTGCGCGATGCGGAAGCGATGGCCGAGGCTGCGGAGCTTGCGCGCGTTCCGCTCCTGGTCGGGCACCTGCTGGTGCACCACCCGATCATCGATGTGCTCCACGGCATGTTGCGCGACGACTCGCTCGGCGCACCGCACTACCTCTACTCGCAACGAGTCAACCTGGGGCAGGTGCGGCCGGACGAGAACGCGCTCTGGTCCCTGGGCCCCCATGATGTCTCGATCGCGCTCCACCTCCTCGGTGAGGCACCGGTCAGTGTCGCGGCGCACGGACATGCCTACCTGCAACCCGGCATCGAGGATGTGGTCTTCCTGACGATGCATTTCCGCTCCGGGGTGGTGGCCCACGCCCAGCTTTCGTGGCTTGATCCGCACAAGGAACGGAAGCTCACCGTGGTGGGCTCACGACAGATGGCGGTGTTCGATGACATGGCGCCGAGGGAAAAGCTGCGCATCTACGACAAGGGCATCGACCGCAAGGAGGCGTTCGTGTCGGCCTCCGAATCGCTTTCCCTGCGAGAAGGCGATATCCGGATCCCCCGTGTTCCGGGCGGGGAACCGTTGCCCCTGCAACTGGCCCACTTCGTGCGCGTGGCGAGGGGCAGTGCGCCTGAGAAAACCGACGCGGCCGACGGGGTCCGGGTGGTTCGGGTCCTCGAGGCCGCAAGCCGCTCGCTTTCTGCGGGCGGGATTCCCATGACGGTGGAGAATGCTGGATGAGCTTGGCAGATGAACTGATCGCGCGGGCGGAGCGCCGGGACGTGACCTTCGGGATCGTGGGCCTGGGCTACGTCGGCCTCCCGCTCGCCGTGGAGCTGGCGCGAGCCGGCTTCCGGGTGCTCGGTTATGACATCAGCGAGCGCGTCGTCAACGGCCTCAACGGAGGCCATTCGCACATCAAGGACGTCTCCGACGCCGAGGTGAAGGAGCTTCGCGAAAAGAACGGTTTCGAGGCGACAACGGACGCCCGTCGCCTCACCGAAGCCGATGCGATCTCGATTTGTGTCCCGACCCCGCTGTCGAAGTACAAGGATCCCGATGTGTCGTTCATCGTGGCCGCGACCGAGGCGATCAAGGCATCGCTCCGCCCGGGGCAGGTGATCATCCTCGAGAGCACCACCTATCCGGGCACCACCCGGGAGATCATGCTGCCGGCGCTGGAGAGCACCGGCCTCAAGGTGGGCGAGGATTTCTTCCTTGCGTTTTCCCCCGAGCGGGTCGATCCGGGCAACGTGAAGTACGGCACCAAGAACACCCCGAAGGTCGTGGGCGGCATCACTCCCGATTGTCATCGTGTTGCCTGCGCGATGTACGCACCAGCCATCGACACCCTTGTCCCGGTTTCCACGACTGAGGCCGCCGAACTGGTGAAGCTGCTGGAGAATACCTTCCGCAGTGTCAATATCGGCCTCGTCAACGAGATGGCGATCGTGTGCGACAAGCTCGGCGTCGATGTGTGGGAAGTGATCGACGCCGCCGCGACCAAACCATTCGGTTTCATGAAGTTCACCCCGGGCCCCGGCCTCGGTGGCCACTGCATCCCGATCGACCCGCACTATCTCGCGTGGAAGATGCGGGGCTTGAACTACAAGACCCGGTTCATCGACCTTGCCGGCGAACTGAACAGCGAAATGCCCCTCTTCTGGGTGCGCAAGCTGATGGAGGACCTGAACAAGCACGGCAAGGCGATCAAGGACGCCCGCGTGCTCGTGCTGGGCGTCGCATACAAGAAGGACATCGACGACCTCAGGGAGAGCCCGGCGCTCGACATTCTCGGACTGCTGCACCAGTACGGCGCCGATGTGACGTATCACGATCCGTACGTACCTTCGTTCTCGGAGGCCGATCGCGATTACGTGTCGGTGCCGCTCACTGCCGAGGCGCTTCAGGCGGCCGACGCCGTGTTCATCATCACCGATCACTCGAACATCGATTGGGAGCTGGTGCGCGACAATGCAACGCTCGTGGTCGACACCCGGCACATCCTGGGCTCGGTGCGCTGATGCGGGTCACGGTGATCGGGTCGGGATACGTCGGCCTCGTGGCGGGCGCGTGCCTGGCCGAGACGGGCAATGATGTGGTGTGCGCCGATCACGATGCCACGAAGGTCCGCAACCTGTGCGACGGCATCCTGCCGATCTACGAGCCCGGCCTCGAGCCTCTGGTCGCGCGCAATGTCGAGGCCGGGCGGCTGCAATTCACCACGGACCTTCCGGGGGCGATCCGACATGGCGACGTGGTGTTCATTGCCGTGGGGACTCCGCCGGGCGAGGACGGATCGGCCGACCTGCAGCACGTGCTCGACGTCGCGCGCGCGGTCGGCCGCAACCTGGACCGGTTCAAGGTGGTGGTCACCAAGTCGACGGTGCCGGTTGGGACCGCCGAGAAGGTGCGCGCGGCGGTGCGCGGAGAGGGCGCTGGAGAGTTTGCAGTGGCGTCGAACCCGGAGTTCCTGAAGGAGGGGGCCGCGATCGACGACTTCATGAAGCCCGATCGCGTGGTGCTCGGCACCGACGACCCGCGCGCCGAGGAGTTGCTGCGGGAACTCTACTCGCCGTACGTGCGCTCGGGTTCACCGATCCTCTTCATGGACATTCCATCCGCCGAGGTCACCAAGTACGCCGCGAACGCAATGCTCGCCACCCGGATCTCGTTCATGAACCAGGTGGCCGAACTCTGCGAGCGGGTCGGCGCCGACGTGTTCGCCGTCCGCAAGGGAATCGGCAGCGACAGCCGGATCGGCAACGCCTTCCTCTTTCCCGGTCCAGGATATGGTGGCTCGTGTTTCCCGAAGGACGTGAAGGCGCTGGTGCACACTGCCCGGACCGTGGGGATGGTCCCCGACCTGTTCGAGGCGGTCGAGGCGGTGAACCAGCGCCAGAAGTCTGTGATGTTCGACAAGTTGAAACGCCTGCTGGGCGACGTGGCAGGCACCACCGTGGCGGTGTGGGGACTCGCGTTCAAGGCCGGCACCGATGACATGCGGGAGAGTCCCGCGATTCCGCTGATCAACGCCCTGCTCGACGCAGGTGCCACCGTGCGCGCCCACGATCCCGAGGCGATGGACGCCGCGCGCGGCCTCTGGGGTGACCGGGTCACCTTCGTCGCCCAGCCGTTTGATGCGCTCGAAGGCGCGGACGCACTTGCCGTCGTGACCGAGTGGCTCGTCTATCGCACGCCCGATTTCGAGCGCATGCACACCATGCTCGCCCGCAAGGTGCTGGTCGACGGGCGCAATCTCTATGAACCCGGACGCCTTGCACGCCTTGGCTTCCGGTATGCCGGCATTGGCCGGCGGGCGGCCTGATGAGAGTCGTGATCACCGGCGGGGCAGGGTTCCTCGGGTCGCACCTCACCGATCGATTCCTGGCCGATGGGCACAGGGTTGTCGGTGTCGACAACTTCATCACCGGAAGCGCCGATAACGTCGCGCACCTCGCGGGACGAGCGGACTATGAGTTCATCGAACAGGATGTGTCGATCCCGTTCGATGTCGATGGTGACGTCGATGGCGTGCTCCACTTCGCATCCCCGGCCTCGCCGATCGACTACCTCGAACTGCCCATCGAGACGCTCAAGGTTGGCTCCTACGGAACGCACAACTCCCTCGAGCTGGCCCGCGCCAAGGGGGCCCGGTTCTTCCTGGCGTCGACGTCGGAAGTCTACGGCGATCCGGAGGTGCACCCGCAGCCCGAGACGTACTGGGGCCACGTGAACTCCGTCGGTCCGCGCAGCGTGTACGACGAGGCCAAGCGCTACGCCGAGGCGGTGACCATGGCGTACCGGCGCACCTGTGGCGTCGACACCCGGATTGTCCGGATCTTCAACACCTACGGGCCCCGCATGCGCCCGAACGACGGACGGGTGGTGTCGAACTTCATCGTGCAGGCGCTGCGCGGGGAGCCGATGACCGTCTACGGAAACGGGCTGCAGACCCGCTCCTTCTGCTATGTCTCGGACCTGATCGAGGGGATCTACCGTCTCTTCCATTCCGACCGCGATGAGCCCACCAACATCGGGAACCCGGTGGAATTCACGATGCTTGAGCTTGCCGAGGCGGTGATCAAGGTCATCGGAGGCAACGCATCGGTCGAGTACCGGCCGCTCCCGATCGACGATCCACGACAGCGCCAGCCCGACATCACCATCGCTCGCGCCACACTGGGCTGGGAGCCGCTGGTGCCGCTGGCAGAAGGACTGGTCCGTACCACCGATTACTTCCGCGGGGTGGTGGGTGGACGTTAGCGCCGATCACCTGCTCGGCGAGGCACGGGTCCGCTTCGGCAACCGCGACTATTACGGCACGCTGCACTGTCTCGACGACGTCGAAGTCAGCGGTCGCGCGTTCGCCGATGTCCACCAGCTGCGTGGACTCGCGCTTTCCCTGCTCGACCGCCCGGCCGATGCGCTCATCGAGTTCGATCGCGCGCTCTCCCTCAACTCACGCTACGTCGAGGCGTTGCTGCACCGCGGCCTCGCGCTCAACGAGCTCGGGCGCGCGGATGAGGCGGCTGCGGCCTTTGCGCAGGCGGCGACCGCCGCCGGCCCACCCGTGGCGGGCCTGTCATCGTCGGCCGCCGCGCGACTCGCCAATGAGCATGCGCGATTGGGCGATCTCTACGCCGAAGCCGGGGCGCTGGGCGAGGCGGTGTCGGAGTACCGACGGGCGGTCGAGCTCGGGGTGAACTTCCTCGACCTGCGACTTCGCCTCGCGCGACTCCTGCTCGAGGCCGGGAATCCACTCCAGGCGCGGGACGAACTCGAAGCGATCCTGGTGGTGCGCCCCGACTGGATCGACGCCCGCGTGCAGCTGGGGCTGGCCCGTTACCTTGCGGGCGATCCGGCCGGCGCTCGTCAGGTGTGGCGTGCGTGCCAGGCAGACCGTCCCGACGTCGAGCGCATCGGGGCCTATCTCGCGATGGTGGAGAGCATACCGGAATGAACGTCCCGCAGTCCCGCTACCTCCCGTGGTGCACAGCGCTGGTTCTCATCTTCACAACCGCGTGCGGTGGCCGCGGCGGCTCGGCTGTCCCCTCGCCGGTGACGTCCGGCACCGCGTCTCCCGCGGCGATCGACTCGATGTGGGTCCGGGCAGGCGATTTCTATGCGCGGGAGAAGTGGGATGATGCTGCGGTGGCCTATGAGCGAGTGCAACTTGAGATGCGCTCTGGCGACCCGCGAATTCCCAAGGCGCGCTTCCAGCTCGCAGAGACCCGGCTCCACCAGAAGAGCAACCTCCAGGCGGTTCGCGAGTTCCGTCGTGTTTCGGACGACTTCAGCGGGGATTCGCTGGCGCCGATCGCGCTGGTGCGCGCCGGTGATGCATACGCAGCGCTCTGGCGGCGCCCTGAACTGGACCCGACCTACGGAACCGTCGCACTGGCCACGTACCAGGAAGTGTCGAGCCGCTTCCCTGGCACGCCGTCGGCGACCGTGGCGCAGGCCAAGATCGCCGGGCTGGAGGACAAGTTTGCCTACAAGGCCTACCGCGCCGCGGAGTTCTATGTCCGTTACAAGGCCCATGACTCGGCCGTGCTCCTGCTGAAGGACCTGATCGCGACCTACCCGAGGACCGCAATCATTCCAGAGGCGCTCGAGTCGCTGGTCGACACCTATCGCAAGCTGGGCTATCTCGAAGACGTGGCCGAGACGTGCGAGTATTTCCGGCGATTCCACTCCGAGTCACCGCGGCTCGCGTCAACCTGCCCAGCGACGACGCCTGGGGCGGTGCCAACGGCCGGGGGAACACCGGGGAGCTGACGTGCAGATCGGCATATTCGGGGGCTCGTTCGACCCGATCCACAACGCGCACCTGATCGTCGCCCAGCTCGCCCGCGAGCAACTTGGCCTCGACGTGGTGCGCTTCGTCGTCGCAGGGGAGCAACCGCACAAGCCCGGCGGACACCACGCAGCGGCTGCCGATCGCGCGGAAATGGTTGCCCGCGCGGTCGACGGCCTCGAGGGGCTTGAACCTGACCTCCACGAGGCGGCGCGGCCGGGGCCGTCGTACACCGTCGACACGCTCCGGCATTTCCGCAATGCGATGCCCGGTGCCCGTTTCGTGCTCCTGCTCGGTGCCGATGCGGCAGGAAAGTTCGAGACATGGCGGGAGCCCGCCGAAATCCGGCGACTCTGTCAGGTCGCGGTCTTTCAGCGTGCAGGAATGGCAGCTCCGGGCGGCTTCGACCTTGCCGTGACCATTCCCGCAATCGAGATCTCCTCGACCGCCATCCGCGCCCGATCACGCGCCGGACACGCCCTTGGCGGATGGGTCCCCGATGCTGTCGGCGACTATATTTCAGGGTTACGGCTATATCGGAGCGATAGGGGATGATCAAGCGGTTTGTGGAGTCGATTTTCGGGGCGCGGCACGACCGCGCGGTCAAGCGGCTGCAGCCGCTCATCGCGCAGATCCATCAGGAGGAGGAACGTCTCGGCGCCCTCAGCGAGGACGAGCTGAAACGGCAGACCGACCGCTTCCGCGGGATCATAGCCGATCGCACCGAGCAGCTCCGCTCCGAGGTGGTTCGCCTCAAGGCCGCGAAACACGATTGCGCCGACCCCGCCGAGCGCGACGCGATCGAGGGCGAGCTGGTCACGGCCGAGGCCGACTTCCGCAAGGGCGTGGCGGAGGCGCTAGACGAGATCCTCCCTGAGGCGTTTGCGACCGTGCGCGAGGCGGCGCGTCGCCTCGTTGGCACCACCGTCGATGTGATGGGACAGCCGACCACGTGGAGCATGGTTCCCTACGACGTGCAGCTCATCGGCGCCATCAACCTGCATCGCGGTCGGATCACCGAGATGGCAACGGGTGAGGGGAAGACGCTCGTCGCGACCATGCCGCTTTATCTCAACGCGCTGCCCGGTCGCGGTGCCCAGCTCGTCACCGTCAACAACTACCTGGCGCGCCGGGACTCCCAGTGGATGGGGCACCTCTACCAGTACCTCGGGCTGACGGTCTCCTGCCTCGACGACACCGAGCCATCCTCACCCGAGCGGCGCGCCGCCTACGGTGCCGACATCACGTACGGCACCAACAATGAATTCGGCTTCGACTACCTGCGCGACAACATGGTTTTCTCGGTCGAACAGCGGGCGCAGCGCGAGCATATCTACGCGATCATCGACGAGGTCGACTCGATCCTCATTGACGAGGCGCGGACGCCGCTGATCATCTCGGGCCCGGTGGGCGACGAGGACAGCACGCATTACCGCGGGTTCAACGCAAAGGTGGGTGAGCTTGTCCGGCGGCAGATCGCAGTCGTGAATACGCTGGTCGCCGAGGGCGGGAAGTTGCTCGCCGACGACAAGACCAAGTCCGAGGCCGGCGTCAAGCTCTTTCAGGCGCAGCTTGGCATGCCGAAGAACAAGCAGCTGGTGAAGCTGCGCAACGAGTCGGGCGTGCAGCAGTTGCTGCATCGCACAGAGCTCGACCACATCGCCGACCGGAAGCTGCCGACTCGGCAGCAGTCGATGCGTGGGATCGAGGACGATCTGTACTTCGTGCTCGACGAGAAGGGGCACTCGGTGCATCTCACCGATCGCGGTGCCGCGACGCTCTCGCCGCATGACCCCTCGTTCTTCATCGTGCCCGACATCTCCGAGGCAATCCACGCCGTCGACCAGGATCCCGACCTCGATGCGCCGGCCAGGCTGGAGGCGCGCCGGCAGATCGAGGCCGACTATGCGGCGAAGAGCGAGCAGCTCCACATCATCCACAAGCTGCTGCAGGCGCATGCGCTGTACGAGCGCGAGGTCGACTACATCGTTCAGGAAGGGCAGGTATTGATTGTCGACGAGAACACCGGACGCGTGATGCATGGGCGCCGGTGGTCCGAAGGGCTGCACCAGGCAGTCGAGGCGAAAGAAGGCGTGACCGTCAAGGGCGAGACTCAGACGCTCGCGACGATCACGATCCAGAATTACTTCCGGATGTACGAGAAGCTGGCCGGCATGACCGGCACCGCCGAGACTGAGGAGACGGAGTTCTACCAGATCTACGGCCTCGAGGTGGCCGTGATCCCCACCAACAAACCGATCTGCCGCGACGATCGCGTCGATCAGATCTATCGGACGCGGCGCGAGAAGTTCAACGCAGTGGTCGACGAGGTGGCGCGGATTCATGAGGCCGGCTGGCCGGTGCTGATCGGCACCACCAACGTCGAGATCTCGGAGACGCTCTCGCGGCAGCTCAAGCGTCGCGGGCTCACGCACGAGGTCCTCAACGCGAAGTATCACCAGCGGGAGGCCGAGATCGTCGCCAAGGCGGGGCATCGCGGGGCGATCACGATCGCGACCAACATGGCGGGCCGCGGTACCGACATCAAGCTCGATGCAGCGCTCGATCTCGCCGCCGAGAGCGCCGGGTTGCACATCGTCGGTACCGAGCGGCACGAGTCGCGCCGTATCGATCGTCAGTTGCGCGGGCGCGCTGGTCGGCAGGGCGATCCGGGCGAGTCGCTCTTCTTCCTGTCGCTCGAGGACGACCTGATGCGCCTCTTCGGCGGGATGGAGCGCATCTCGCGGATGATGGACAAGGGCGGCGCCGAAGAAGGCGAGGTGATCACCGGCAAGTTGATCACTGCCGCGATCGAGTCGGCACAGCAGCGCGTGGAGTTGCAGAATTTCCAGCAGCGGAAGCGTCTGCTGGAATACGACGACGTGATGAACCAGCAGCGCGAGGTCATCTATTCGACCCGTCTGTTCGCGCTGGAGCGGGGCGCCGAGCTCAAGGCGGAGGCGCGCAAGATGATCGCCGCCGCGCTCGACCGGATGGTGACGGGGTTCATTCCCGAATCCGCGCGCCCCGAGGAATGGGACCGGGCCGGCCTGCGGGACGTGATGACCTTGCAGTTCCTGGTGTCGGTCGATGAGTTGCTCGACGATGATGCCACGCCCACTGTCGATGCGATGGTCGGCGCTGCGCAGGAGGAGGGCGAGGCGGCGTTCACGCGGAAGGTGGAGTACCTGGAGCAGTTCGGGAAGCAGATCGGCTACGACGATGTCGACCTGCAGGTGCTCTCGCAGGTGATGCTCGGCGTGCTCGACGAGAAGTGGAAGGACCACCTCTACGATCTCGACCACCTGCGCAACGCCATCCAGTACCGCGCGTATGGCCAGAAAGACCCGCTGGTGGAGTACAAGAAGGAAGCGTTCGAGATGTTCGAGGATCTCCTGCGCGACATTCAGTCGACGTTCGCGGAGCGCTACCTCAAGATCCAGGTGAGCGCCGATGGACCGCCGCCACCGCCGCCGCCTGTTGCCGTCCCGACTGAACTGTCGGCGCCGTCGACCGATGACCTCTTCGCCGGATCGGTCACGCGTTCAGCGGGACCGGCACCGATGCTCAGCACGCCGATGGGCCGACTGGGCGATCCGCTTGCTGACTCGTCGGGCGCCACGGTCGGGCGGAACGACCCCTGCCCGTGCGGATCGGGGAAGAAGTTCAAGAAGTGTCACGGCGCCTGATGCACGGGGCGTGATGAAAGTGTGACGGCAGCGGCGGTGCCGGGAGCTTCGTGCCCGCCCCGCTGCTGCCGCGTTGCGGAAATCGGGCCAGCGGCGGCGCCGTGGCATCGCTCTCTGCGCCAATGCCCGTGCGACAATGACTTGATGAGTCTCGAATCCCCGCCCGACGACCGCCCCCGCGAACGCCTCTGGCGCCTGGGGCCTGCCTCACTCACCGGCGCCGAACTGCTTGCAATCCTGCTGGGGACTGGCGATCGTGAACACAGTGCCCTGGCCGTCGCCATGCGCCTCCTCGAGACGTCGGGCGGGGGTCTGAGGCGGCTGGCGGCGCGGCCTCACGGCGAACTGCAGCGTGCCCCTGGCGTGGGTCCCGCCAAGGCGGCCCGGCTGGTTGCGGCCTTCGAGGTGGCGGGTCGGCTGATGGGTGAGGATCGTGCGGTTCGGCCGCGGGTGAGCGACCCGGCCGATGTTGCGCGACTCGTTGGCCCGCGCATGCGGGACCTGGCAGTCGAGGAGTTCCACCTTCTGGCGCTCGACACCCGCTGCCGGGTGCTGCGGGATGTACTGGTGACCCGGGGCCTGCTTGACAGTTCGCTGGTTCACCCGCGCGAGGTCTTCCGCGCCGCGATCGCCGAGGCGGCCGCCGGGATCATTCTCGTCCACAACCACCCGAGCGGGGATCCGACCCCCTCGGCCGAGGATCGCGCGGTGACCCGGCAATTGGTGGCCGCGGGACAACTGCTCGACCTTCCGGTGCACGATCACGTGATCGTCGCCGGTGACCGATTCCTCTCGTTTGCGACTGCGGGGTTGTTGTGACCACTGGGGCTGTCCCGAACTCGCTCAGCGACATCTCGCCCGGATTCTTCCTGGCGCTGGAGAAGCACGCTGAGCGGCTCGACATCCCGTTGATCGACCGCGCGCTGCGCTATTCGGCCAATGCCCATCGGGGGCAAAAGCGGATGAGCGGGGAGGACTTTGTCGAGCATTCGATCGCCGTGGCCTCGATCCTGGCGACGCTGCTGGTCGACACCACCTCGATCTGTGCGGCGCTCCTCCACGACGTGGTCGAGGATTCCGACGTCTCGACCGACGACATCGCGCGGGAGTTCGGCGCCGAGGTCGCCACGCTGGTCGAC
>JACDBX010000026.1 GCA_013694695.1 Gemmatimonadales bacterium
TCGCTATGATGTGGTTCCAACATCTTTATGCGGCCGGACGGAGAACTGAAATGCGCAGATTCCGGACATTCTTCCTCGTAACTGTGTTGGCCACGCTTGGAGCGTGCGCTGGATCGGTCGCGAGTACAGGCGAGGATGTGCTGCTCACAATCACCACCGCGACCGCTCCACCAAACACGGAAGTACAGGTAACGCTCGCCAACCTTTCGGGAGAAACCGTCGGTCACGGGGTCCTGCCGTGTACAGCATCCTGGGAACGACGCGAAGGTGACACATGGGTGACCGCCGATGAACCCCGCGTCTGTATCCTCCCGCTCCTGATCCTCCGCAATGGCAAGAGCACGAAATTCACGGTGGCGACTCTCGGCGAAGGAACCTATCGTCTCGTTACCGGTGGTAGCTGGGAAGATCGTCGCGGCGAGTTCACGGAGATCTTCATGGTGCGATCCAATACCATCACGGTGAAGTAACCGGCGCACTCCTACGCTCCATCACAAGTCGCAAATCGGCGTCGCGGTCATGCGAGGCGTGCTTCCTGCGCCGGGGGCCGCTTGGCTGACGGCTGATGGCCATTAGCATTGGTCGTTACCTGTGACCGAAAGGCGCCGGCGTCGTCCGACGTTGGCGGCCTCCGGTTACGGCCGCTGGGAATCGCTGCCTCGCCTGGCCTGCCGCCGCATGTTGTACCCGGTGAGGCAGGCGAACAGAACCACCTGCCCAGCGAGATAGCCGCCAGGTCCCCAGGCGAACGCGAACAGGGCGACGACGCCGAACAGGACGCTCAGCCCCGCAGTGACGAAGCCAGCCCCGTAATCGTGGTCGCCGATACGGTAGAAGAGCACGCCGCCGGCGACGATCAGGAGAACGTCCAGCATGCAGTGGCCTTTGCGAAGGTTTGGCTTACCCCCGGGAGCGAGCAGTCGATCGGCCCATCGATCGTGAATGGCGCCTTACGTAGCGCCGAGACCGCCGAGCGTGACAGTGCCCGAGGCGCCCACTTCGGGATCGTCGATCATGCCCATGACCGCGTCATAGCACATCGGACACATTCCGTGAGATAGTTGGAGCGTGGATCCCGAGTGGAACAGGCCGAGTTCATCGACCGCCTCTTCGATCTCGCCCCACTCACCTGACGCCAACGGCACGCGCTTGCACCAACCGCAGATCGTCAGCAACGCCCCGGATTCGCTCATCCGAATCGCGGAGCGTGCGGCAGACAGCACCCGCTCCTCGAGCACGGAGGTAATGGTGAACTGCACGGTGTCACCTTCGCCCCTGTCGATTTCCATCGCGAGCAGACGCTTGAGATCGGGTGCGTCACAACGGAACTTGAATCGGACCGGCATACTGCGGCGACGAACGCGCTGCACCATGTCACGATACAGGCTCTTGGTGGTCTCGTCGGTCAGGAAGTCCCATAGCAGTCGCCCGACCACCTGATCAGGGCTCAGCGTTCCGCCTTCGTTGTCGTCCGCGAAAGCGGTGAAGGCTTCGTTGACCTGGGTGAGATGATCACTGGAGTCGATGCTATATGTCACTGGCCATGCGGATTCCATCACTTCCCCTTCTCCTGAGTACAGGCTGCGTGCCGCCCGTGGCCGAGCGCCTGATGAGGCCGCCACGCACGTGAAGTGTACTCGGTAGTGGGGCGCAAGAGTGATCCCTCTCGTCCCGGGTCGTCACTCCCGGCTTCCTGCACACGCGGGAGTAGCGGTTCGGCGCCCGCGGGCTCGATCGGGGAGTCCCCCATCGTCGGCTCCAACTCGCGGCCGGCGCGTTCCGCGCGGCCGCTCAGACAGTCGAGCCTCCTCTGGTGGATTCTCCGCCTCTCGCCGCATGCACCGATCGCGCACGTGACGACGGACGCAGCTACTGACCAACGACTGTGCGGCTTATGGCTTACGGCCACTAGTCGTTAGCCGTTAGCTACGACCGGCAAGGCGGCGAGGGACGGGCGAGCCGGCCAGAGGAGGCCCGACAGGGAGCGAGAGTGAGCCAGCGCGTCCGCCCGCCTAGCGGTCGATGTCAGGCGAACGAAGCGACCGAACTCGGTCCGACGGTTGGACAGCTCACCGACCGAGCCGCGTGGCGGGCCGCCGTTCACCAGCTCAGTACCGCATCACCATCCGCACGTCAGCGTCGAGGTCACCCTCGCTGCGGATGCGCGTCAGCCACGAAACGACGAAGAAGACCACGATCGAAAATGACAGCGTGATGCCCGTGGCGGAAACACCCGCCGGCAGGGTGAGCTGCTTTGCCCAGACCAGCGATTCCAGAACCACCGTGAGGCCAAGCCCAGTGGCGATCGACGCGATGGCGCCGGCTCGCGTGGCACCCTCCCAGGCCAATCCGATTGCCAGCGAAGGCACCAGGGTCGACGCGAACAGGCCCCAACCCAGGAGGCCAAGTAGTGCCACGAGCAGCCCGCTCTCGAGCGCGATCAGCACCGCCGCCACGGTCAGCACGATCGAGGCGATCCGCCCGGCGCGGAGTTCGTCGGCCAGCGGGCGGCCAAGCGCCTGGGGAAGGTCGCGTGCCACGGCTGCCGCACCGACGTTGATGAACGAGTTGACCGTGCTCATGATCGCCGCGGCGACGCCACTGAACACGATGCCAGCAAGCAGCGGTGAGGCGTAGCCGAGCAGGAACTGCGGCGTGGCGTCGTCGGGGCGTGCCAGCGGGGTCATGTCACCGGCCAACACGCGGGCCTTGACGGCCATCCCCACCCCGAAGAGCAGGAGCAGCGTGACCAGCATCGCGCCCGTCATCAGCAGCGGGTACCACCGCAGCGAACGAGGATCGCGAACCATGTAGTACTTGTGCACGACGTGCGGCTGGCCGAGCACGCCCAGCCCGAACACGAAGAAGAGCGAGAGCGCGGCGAGCGGCGAGAACGTCCCCCACGGCGAGAGGAATACCGGGTCGGCCTGCATGATGTCACGAGTGATGTCGCCGAGCCCACCGCCCGACGCCAGCGCCGCGGCAAAAACCAGTACCGACGCGATCGCCATCACGGCGCCCTGGAAGAGGTCGGTGTAGATACCGGCCAGGATGCCGCCAGCGGCCGAGTATGCGAGGATCGTGGCCGCACCCACTATCACCGCCGTGGTAAGTCCGATGCCGAACACCGCGTCGATGATCAGCCCGAGGGCAAGGAAATTCGTCGCCATGTAGCCGGCGATCGCGATCAGCATCGCCACTGCCGCCAGGCCACGCGCTGCCGGCGACCGATACCGCACCCCGATTGCCTCCGGGACTGTCATCACCCCGCGCACCTCGGCGAGCAGCCGCATTCGTCGCGCCAGCACCCACGCGCTCAACGCGCCGGTGATCGCCGCCGGCAGGATGATGTACAACGCCCCGGCCCCGGCGGCATAGAAGAGCCCCGGTCCGCCGATGAACGCGAAACCGGAGAGTGCCGCCGCCATCGAGGCGACCGCGAGTGGGAGGACACCAATGCTACGCCCAGCAACAAAGAACGCGCCGGGCGTATCGGTTCGGCGCGACGCCCACCAGGCGATCAGCGCACACACGGCAGCATACAGCGTGGCTGAGACGACGATCTCTGGGGTGTTCACCGCTCACCGCGCAATGCGCTGCAGCGCTCACGGAGTGCGCGCAACGCTTCGGGACCGAGCGAGCGGCTGTCGAAATCCCTCGCGAACGCGATCGGCAGGAAAGCGAACGGCGCGAGGCCCACGCCGTAGATGATGAGTGCCAGCCGACGGGGCAGTCCGGCGATGATCGGCTCACTGCCGTCGGCTGCCGGAAGCGCGAGTGCTGCGCCGAAAACCACTACGAGCAGAACAGCGAGCCCGGTAGCGGCGCCCACCAACCACGGTTGCCAGCCCGATGGCCGCGCACCCATCAGCAACGCCGACGGCATGGTGATGGCAATCGCCACAGCCATGCACCACGCGCCCACCAGAGACAGTTCGGGGAAGAGCCACGCCGTACCGTAACCGGCGAGCGCACAGAGCGCGCCCCCACAGGTGCCTGCGAGGCCGAACCCGCGCAGCGTCAGTTGCCCACCAGCCCTGCAGCCCAGGAGGCGGCGTCGAATGGCTCGAGGTCGTCGAGCGATTCACCCAGACCGATGAACCGCACGGGGGTATCGAGTTCCCGCCTGAGCGCCACCAGCGCGCCACCGCGGGCGCTGCCGTCGAGCTTGGTCACGATCAGGCCGGTGGGCGGGACCACCTGCGCGAAGAGCTTCCCCTGCTGCACGGCGTTCTGCCCCACCGTGCCATCGAGCACGAGAAAGACTTCATGGGGCGCGTCCGGCAACTTCCGCTTGATCACGCGCACCACCTTGCCCAGCTCGCCCATCAACCCTTCCTGAGTGTGGAGCCGACCGGCGGTGTCGATCAGCACGACATCGACGCCG
The DNA here is from genome assembly GCA_013694695.1 of Gemmatimonadales bacterium. Classification (GTDB taxonomy): domain Bacteria; phylum Gemmatimonadota; class Gemmatimonadetes; order Gemmatimonadales; family GWC2-71-9; genus Palsa-1233. The sequence goes on from JACDBX010000026.1 coordinate 4,388, forward strand.
CGCGAGATCGCTGCCTCGACAGCATCGAACGCGACCGCCGCCGGATCGCCCCCCGAACGCCCCGACACACACTCGACACCGAGTCGCTCAGCCCATGTCTCGAGCTGTGCCACGGCTCCGGCGCGGTAGGTGTCCGCGGCCGCAAGCAGCACCGACTGCCCGTTGCGCTGCAGGTGACGCGCAAGTTTTGCAATCGAGGTTGTCTTGCCGACGCCATTGACACCAACAACGAGCACCACGGTGGGGCCTTCAGCAGGACGATTCAGTGCTGCCGGATCACGATCGCCGCCGAGCATTACCGCCAGGCGATCGACCAGCGCACCGCGAAGTTGTTCGTCGGTGCGGAGCTTGCCCTTCCGCACCTCACCCTCAAGGTACTCGGTGAGGTCGAGCGTGGCGGGCACGCCGAAATCCGCCTCGATCAGCAGGCGCTCCATCTCCTCCAGGTCCTGCGCGTTGAGGCCGCGTGCCAGCGCGCCCACGTCGGTGAGCGCGAGCCGCTTGATGCGTTGCCAGATACCGCGTGTGGGTGTGCCGAGTCGGGACATGGGGG
>JACDBX010000179.1 GCA_013694695.1 Gemmatimonadales bacterium
GAACCAGCGCTACCACGATCACCAACCGACCAGCTAGCCTGTTCATCGGGGGTTTCCTCGCCGCTTGGGGTGGTAATGTCCGCTGTTGACGCCGGCCCCGGGCCAATCCCTCCGAGACGCCGGTCGCGGCCGACGACTGACGACTGACGACTCGTTGCACGCTGCCCCCGGGCCGATCCTCGGGGAGACGCCGGTCACAGCCAACGACCAACGACCAACGACTGGATATATTCCCCCATCTCAAAGGAGCGCAAGACCATGACTGGCTCGTCCGAATACACCGGTGTCGATTTCTATGACGTTGACTCTCTTCTCTCCGAGGAGGAGCGCGCGGTCCGCGACACCGTGCGCTCATGGGTCGATGAGAACCTGATCCCGGTGATCGGCGACGCCTACATCGAGGGGAAGTTCCCGAAGAAGCTGATCCCCGGGATGGCGGAGATGGGGCTGTTCGGCGCCAACCTGCCGGAAGAGTACGGCTGCGCCGGCCTCAACAACGTCGCCTACGGCCTGATCATGCAGGAGCTGGAGCGCGGCGACAGCGGCATCCGTTCCTTTGCGTCGGTGCAGGGCGCCCTGGTCATGTATCCGATCTACGCCTTCGGGTCTGACGAGCAGAAGAAGTACTGGCTGCCGCGCCTCGCGTCGGGTGAGGACATCGGATGTTTCGGGCTCACCGAGCCGGATTTCGGGTCGAACCCCGGTGGGATGATCACCACCGCCCGCGAGACCGCCGACGGCTGGGTGCTCAACGGCACCAAGATGTGGATCACCAATGGCTCGCAGGCCACGGTCGCGATCATCTGGGCCAAGACCGGTTCGGTCGACGACACGCGATCGATTCGCGGCTTCATCGTGCCGACGAATACCAAGGGATTCAGCGGGAAGGATCAGAAAGGGAAACTGTCGCTCCGCGCCAGCGACACCAGCGAGCTGCACATGCAGGATGTGCTCGTACCGAAAGACGCCCTCCTCCCAAAGTCGGACGGAATCAAGAGCCCCCTGATGTGCCTCACCCAGGCGCGGTACGGAATCGCATGGGGTGGCGTCGGCGCAGCGATGGCGTGCTACGACGAGGCCCGTCGCTACGCTGCCAACCGCGTGATGTTCGGCAAGCCGATCGGCCAGACACAGATCCAGCAGACCCGCTTGGCCGACATGCTCACCGAGATCACGAAGGCGCAGCTGCTCGCCCTCCAGCTCGGCCGGCTCAAGGACCTCGGCAAGGCAACGCCGGCCCAGGTTTCGCTCGCCAAGCGCAACAACGTCAACATGGCGTGCGAGTGCGCTCGCGAGGCGCGCCGTCTCCTGGGCGCCAACGGCATCCTGGTCGAGTATCACTCCATGAGGCACCTCGCGAACCTCGAGTCGGTGTACACGTACGAGGGCACGCATGACATGCATTCGCTGATTCTGGGGCAGGAGATTACGGGGTTGGCAGCGTACTAACTGTTGGATGATGGATGATGGATGATGGATGATGGATAACTTTAAAAGGAACAAATCAGTGAAGATCTGCATCCCTATCCGCCGAGTCCCTGACACGACCGCAAAAGTCACCATTGCGGCGGACGGGTCGAGCGTCAACGAGACGGGCATCAAGTTCGTGCTCAACCCATATGACGAGTTCGCCCTGGAGGCCGGGCTCGCGCTGAGGGAGGGCGCAGGTGCCGGTGAGGTCGTGGCGGTGGCGTTCGGGCCCGACTCGGTGCAGGAGACGTTGCGCACCGCGCTCGCGATGGGCGCCGACAGCGCGGTCCACCTGCAGGGGAAGCCTTCTGCCGACGGACTCGCGAATGCGCGGGTCCTCGCCGAGCATGTGAAGGGCGGCGGATATGACCTCGTGCTCTTCGGGAAGCTCGCGGTGGATGACTACAACCAGCAGACTGGTCCGATGACGGCCGAACTGCTGGGGCTGCCGTGCGCGACCGCGATCTCGTCGCTATCAGTTACGGGCGGTGTCGCGACGGTCGAGCGCGAAGTCGAGGGTGGCGTCGAGACCGCGACCTGTTCGCTGCCGGCCGTGTTCACCTGCGACAAGGGGCTGAACACACCGCGTCTGCCGTCGCTCAAGGGAATCATGGCTGCGAAGAAGAAGCCGCTCGAGGTCGTGCCGGTTTCGGCCGGTGAGGCGATGGCCCGGGTGGTCTCGCTGTCGCTTCCTCCCGAGCGCGCGGCTGGCGTGATCGTCGGTGAAGGCGCTGCAGCGGTGCCCGCATTGATGGAAGCGCTCATTTCAAAGGCGAAGGTGCTCTGATGTCATCGATTCTCGTGGTACTGGAGCAGCGTGACGGCGCGCTGCGCAAGGGTGCGGTTGACGCGATCGCGGCAGCGCGACTCATCGCTGACGCAAGCGGCGGTCAGGTCGACGCACTGGTGGCGAGTGATCGTGCCGTGAGCGGTGTCGACGGCCTCGGTACGATGGGCGCCGATCGTGTGCTGAGCGTGACCGACGCAGCATTTGCGCACTACAACCCCGACGGTATTGTGGCCACGGTCACAGATATCGCCGGCCAGTACAGCGCGGTGTTGGTGGCCGCGACCGCGACTGGCAAGGACCTGGCACCGCGGCTGGCGGCGTCGATCGGTGGGCCATGCGGAATGGACGTGACTGCGGTGGAGCCCACCGGCGACAAGATCACCGTCACCCGTCCGATCTACGCCGGCAAGGCGCTGCAGGTGCTGGAGCTTTCCGGTACGCCGGTGATCGCGGTGCGCCCCGGCACGTACCCGGCTGCGGCCGCTGGCAAGGCGGGAGCGCAGGAGGCGCTCGCGGCACCCACGTTCACCCGACGGCTTGAGGTGACGGGCATTCGCACCTCGGCCAAGGCATCGGTCGATGTCGCCGAGGCACGGGTGATCGTGGCGGGTGGTCGCGGGCTCGGCGATCCGAAGCACTTTGCCGTGCTTGAGGATCTCGCGGCGGCGTTCGGCGGCGAGGCAGCGGTCGGCGCGTCGCGTGCGGTGGTCGATGCCGGTTGGATCGAGCACGGTGCGCAGGTGGGGCAGACCGGCAAGACGGTGGCGCCCGAACTCTACTTCGCCATCGGCGTGAGCGGCGCGATCCAGCACCTCGCCGGGATGCGCACGTCGAAGGTCATCGTCGCAATCAACCGCGATAAGGATGCGCCGATCTTCAAGGTGGCCGATTACGGGATCGTGGGCGACCTCTTCGAGGTGGTGCCGGCGCTGGCCGAGGCGGTGCGGAAGGCCAAGGCGCACTGAGCCCGCTGCTGGTGACATCGGCGTGACGCCGCGCAGCGGGCGGCCCCTCGTGGTGGGTACCGGTATCGCCGGGCTGTGGGGCGCCTGGCGCCTCGCGACCGACGGTCACGACGTGTTGCTCGTCACCAAGAACACCCTGGCCGATTCGAGCACCGCGTGGGCGCAAGGCGGGATCGCGGTCGCGATGTCGACCGGCGACTCGCCGTCCCAACACGCCGCCGACACCATCGCCGCGTCGGGTGGGTTGTCCGACCCCGCCGCTGTCGATGTGCTCGTGAACGAGGGCCCCGATCGAGTGCGGGAGCTGCTCGAGATGGGCGCCGAGTTCGATCGCGCTCCTGATGGGACACTCCGCTACGCCCTCGAGGCCGCACATTCGCGTCCCCGGATCCTGCACGCCGACGGCGACCGCATCGGTGCCGCTCTCGTGGCCGCGCTCACCCGCGCGATCCGCCGGTATCCGCGGATCGAGCTGCGCGAGTCGACGCGGGTGCGACGGTTGATCGTGCAGGACGGCCACGTGACCGGAGCGGTCCTCGTTGGCGCTGATCGCACCGTGGATGTGGTCGGTGCGCCCGCGGTACTGCTCGCCACCGGCGGCGTCGGACGGCTCTTCGAGGTGACGACGAATCCGCCTGTTGCAACGGGTGATGGCTGGGCGCTCGCACACCTTGCCGGCGCGGAACTCGAACACATCGAGTTCCTGCAGTTCCACCCGACGGCGCTGAGCCTTCCCGGGGTGAATCCCGCGCCGCTGCTCACCGAGGCGCTGCGCGGTGCCGGCGCGTGGGTCGTTGATGGCGGGGGGCGGCGATTCACCTTCGACGCCGACCCTCGTGGCGAGCTCGCGCCGCGCGACATCGTGGCTCGCGCTGTGGCTGATCGCGCGGCTCATGGCGACGCCTTTCTCGACGCGCGACATGTGGCCGACGTGGTGGGCCGGTTTCCCGGGGTCGCGGCCCTTCTTGCGCCGCATCACCTCTCGCTTGAGGACTCGCTCATCCCGATCGCGCCGGCGATGCACTACGCCATGGGCGGGATTCGTACCGAGCTCGACGGCGCGTCCACGCTTCCGGGGCTCTGGGCTGCCGGCGAATGTGCGCACACCGGCGCGCATGGCGCCAACCGTTTGGCGTCGAACTCACTGCTCGAGGGGATCGTCTTCGCCGACCGTGCGGCGCGTGACATCGCGCAGTCGGTGGCTGAAGCGCGCAGCACGGGGCCCGCCGTCGATACGGAGTTGCGCTCGGACGATGTGTATGATGTCCATGACGCCGACGTCGAGTTGGCAACGATGCGCCGTCGGATGACCGCCGATGTCGGCGTGCTGCGCACCGAGTCGGGTCTGGCTGAAGCGGAGCACGAGTTCGAGATGCTGTGTGCGCAGTTGCCCGCCGATGCGTGGCGGGCGCGCGACCAGTTGATGATTGCGGGCATGATCGCCGCCCGGGCGCGCAGCCGACGCGAGAGCCGAGGTGGTCACAGTCGATCCGATTTCCCGAATCCCCGGAGTGTCGCGTGATCCAGCCGTTGCCCGTGATCGAGCCGATGCCGTACCCGGCCGATGCGATTCCCGCGCTGCAGGCCGAGATCCGTGAGCTGGCGGCAGATCGTGATGCGATCGTCATCGCGCACAACTATCAGCGTCCCGAGGTGCAGGATGTGGCGCACTTCGTCGGCGACTCGCTCGGCCTCTCCAGGCGTGCGGCCGCCGCATCGGAGTCGATCATTGTCTTCTGCGGCGTGCACTTCATGGCAGAGACCGCCAAGGTGCTCGCCCCCACCAAGACAGTGCTGCTGCCGAACCTGGCGGCCGGCTGCTCACTGGCCGACACGATCACGGCAGAGGAGGTTCGCGGCTGGCGACGGGATTTTCCCGATCATGTCGCGGTCGGTTACGTGAACACGACGGCCGCGGTCAAGGCGGAACTCGACTACTGCTGCACGTCGGGCAATGTCCTCGACGTGATCGACGCGATCCCGGCCGATCGTGGCATCCTCTTTCTCCCCGACATGTTCCTCGGCGCTCATGTTCGACGGATGCGGCCGGACCGGGATGTCGAGGTGTGGATGGGCGAGTGCCACGTGCACGCCGGCATCGATGTCGATGCCCTGCAGATTGCGCGCGATGGCAACCCCGGCGCCGAGGTGCTGGTGCATCCCGAATGCGGCTGCGCGTCGCGGCTGCTGTACCGGATGGCCGACGGCGATCTCGCTCCGGACGGCATCCACATCGCCTCGACCGAGGGGATGATCAATCTTGCCCGTGAACTGCCCGCCGACACCTTCATTGTCGCCACCGAAACCGGGATCATCCACCGGATGCAGCAGGAGGCACCGGGGAAGCGGTTCGTCCCGGCCGATCGTCGCGCCGAATGCGCGTACATGAAGACGATCACCCTGATCGATCTGCGCGATGCACTGCGGCACGAGCAGTACATGATCGACGTGCCGGAGGAGATCCGCGCCCGGGCGCAGCTCGCGATCGAGCGGATGGTGGCGTTGGGTGCGTGACCAGATCGATCCCGCGCTGATCACGGCGGATGCCGCCCGCGTCGCCCGGCTGGCATTGGACGAGGATGGTGCGCACGACGTGACGTCCGAGGCATCGGTGGGCGCCACCATGACCGGCCGGGCGGTGATCGAGGTGCGTGGGGACTTGGTGCTGGCAGGGTGTGCGTACGCCGACGCGGTCGTGGAGGCGTGCGGATTGCCGCCAATTGCCTGGCATGCGGCCGATGGGGATCGCGTGCGCGCGGGATCGGTGGCGGGCACCCTGCAGGGATCATTGCGAGGCATCCTGCGCGCCGAGCGCCCGCTGCTCAACCTGCTGCAGCGCTCGTGCGGGGTGGCCACGCTCACCCGCGCGCATGTCGACGCGGTGCAGGGAACGTCGTGCCGGATCCTGCATACCCGCAAGACCACTCCCGGCCTTCGGCTCTTCGAGGTGAGCGCAGTGCTCGCGGGCGGTGGTACGCGGCACCGGCTCGACCTCGCCAACGAGCTCATGGTCAAGGACAACCACTGGGAGGCACTGCGCGCGGCTGGTCGAACGGTGCAGGACGCCCTCGACATGGCGCGATCTGCTGGAGTGACCTCGCTGCAGGTGGAGGTGGAATCCATCGATCAGTTGGGTGAGGCCCTCGCGGCCGGCGCCACCAGGATCCTGATCGACAACCAGGCACCCGACACGGTGGCGGCGTGGGTGAAGTTCGTTCGCGCGTCGCAGCCTGCAGTCGAGGTCGAGGCCACTGGCGGGATCACCCTCGACACCCTCGGCCGCTACGCGATGACGGGCGTCGACTTCATCAATCTCGGCGCTCTCACCCATTCGGCTCCAGCTGCCGATCTCGGCCTGTCGATATATCGGGACGAGCCTCCCGGAACCT
>JACDBX010000053.1 GCA_013694695.1 Gemmatimonadales bacterium
TACGGCTGGGAGCCGAGTCGGGCGAATCACCCCCTGCTGCCGAGCACCTGCGCGATCGCCCGGATGGCCCGACCACGGTGTGACACCCGATGCTTCGCCGCGGCGTCAGCCTCACCGAAGGTGCAGCCGAGCTCATCGCTGAAGAAGAGCGGGTCGTAGCCGAAGCCGCCGGTCCCGCACGGCACCTCCACGATCCGCCCGCGTACCACGCCATCGGCGCGAATCTCTTCGTCGTCAAGCCCGACGAGCGAGAGCGCACACCGGAACTGTGCACCCCGCGCGTCGACGGGAACCCCGTGCAGCCGCTCAAGCAGGAGTGCGTTGTTGGCCGCCGTCACATCAGCATCGCGCCCGGTCGCACCCGCGAACCGTTTGGAGTGCACGCCTGGCGCACCGCCGAGTGCATCGACCTCGAGACCGCTGTCGTCGGCCAAGGCTGGCACTCCCGCCAGCGCGGCAAACCACGCCGCCTTGGCGTGGGCGTTCGCCCCGAAGGTGTCGTGCACCTCCAGCGCGGACTCTTCTTCGGTCTCTACAAGGCCGAGATCATCGGGAAAGACGAGTGTGATATCGGGTGATTCAACCACGGCTCGGAACTCCGCCTGCTTCCCCGGGTTCCGGGTGGCAACGAGCAGGCGCACAGCTACCGGCCGATCGCCGAACGCTGCAGCGCGAAGAGTTCGTTGAGCCCGCCCTGCGCCAGGTCCAGCAACCCCTCAAGCTCAGCGCGCGAAAACGTCCCGGCTTCACCGGTGCCCTGCACTTCCACGAAGGCGTCCGGCTCAAGCATCACGACATTCGCATCGACTTCGGCGTCGCGGTCCTCGAGGTACGCCAGATCCAGCACGTTCGCACCGGCTACCTTCCCCACCGACACCGCCGCCACCAGCCGCCCGAATGGTGACGCCCCGCCGGTCTGCCCAGCGAGCCACTCACAGGCGTCGTGCAGCGCCACACACGCACCGGTGATGCTTGCGCACCGGGTGCCACCGTCGGCCGTGAGCACATCGCAATCGACCTTGATGGTGTACTCGCCAAACTCCATCGTGCCCATCGACGCGCGCAACGACCGACCAATCAATCGCTGGATCTCGTGGGTCCGCCCCCCAGGGCCGTGACGCTCGCGATTGCTGCGCGTCTCGGTGGCACGCGGCAACATGGCATACTCCGCGGTCACCCATCCCTTGCCGCTCCCCTTCCGGAACGGCGGCACGCCCGTCTCGACGCTCGCGGTGCAGTGCACCAGCGTCCCGCCCATCCTGACCAGGCACGACCCCTCGGCGTATGGATTTGCTTTGCGCTCAAGCACGGTGGGACGAAGCTGTGAGGGTGCGCGACCATCAGGACGTGCCACGAAGACGCTCCACGATACGGGTGGTGGAATGACCGGCAATGATCGGGACGATCTCGACGCGACCGCCCCGTTGGCGCACGACCTCGGCACCGACGACCGAATCAGGAGTGTAGTCGCCGCCCTTGACGATCACGTCGGGCTGCAACGCCTCGACGAGGCGGAGGGGCGTGTCGTCGTCGAAGAGAACGACGCAATCGACACAGGCGAGCGCGGCGATGACGCGCGCACGGTCGACCGCGGGCACGACCGGGCGATCGGGGCCCTTGCCGAGTCGAGCCGCCGACGCGTCGTCATTGACGCCCACCACGAGCGACCCACCGAAGCCCGCCGCAGCCTCGAGCACCGCGACATGGCCGACGTGAAGCAGGTCGAAGACACCGTTCGTGAACACCACCGGCCCAGGTGCCCCATCACGCCACGCCACCGCTTCGTCCGCAGAGCGGACCTTCGCGGTGGTGTCCTCCGTGCTCAGAGCCGTTCCTCGGCCTTCGGGTTGAACTTCCAGACCCGCTCGCCGAGGATGGGGATCTTGATCGTCTCTTCGTAGGTCGCGCTGATGCGGATGCGCTGGCGCGCCTCATTGCGGTCGATCTTCAGGCGCTTGGCGCGATTGGGCAGCCCGAGCGAATCGACGAGCGAGACGAGGCGCACTCGGATAACGGAGTCGGGAATCGATACCGCGAACCGCGCCGAGGTCTTCATCTGGTCCTGGTACTGCCGATAGCGCATCCACGGTTCACCGAAGAGCACCGCGAAGTAAATCACGATGATCAGGATGAGGATCGAGGACAGGCAACCCAGCGAACCGCTCCCGCGACGATTGTTCACCATTGTGATTGCGCTCCGTCGACAATGTCGTTGACCAGCAACTGCAGCGCCTTGCGACGCCCCTCAGCCTCGCGCCCCGGATCATACTCCCCGCCCCGGGTGAGCGCGCGGCGGATCCAGAGCGTACGACCCGACTCCTGCTCGATGATCTCGATGTCGATCGTCACCTGTACCTGCCGCTTGGTGACCTGCACGGTGTTGGTCGACCGGCCGGGATTGGTCGACGGAGTGCCGGTGTAGGCGAGGGGCTCATCGGGGAGGTATCGGGTGATCCGCCCCCGCACCACAGCATCAGCCTGCGATTCGGCCGCCGATCGGAGACCGAGTCGGCGCTGCATCGCCTCCCGCACGGCGAGGTCGACCTGCTGGGCGATGGTCGGATCCGACGTGTCGTTCTCGAACGGCGTCACCGCCACGGTCCGGATGGCCGGCGGCAGCCCGCCGCCCGTAAAGCCGAACGAGCAGCCCGCGAGCAGGAGCGCGACGATCGCGCTACGGATCGCTACGCGGCGCATCCCAGGTTCCATCGGGGTGGGCATCAGGGACCGTCACCGCGGTGAAGGTCAGGTCGAGGCGGGCCGGGGCGGACGGGACGTCGAGGCGCACGGTCGCCGGGTGACCCTGCGCATCGAAGGTGGTGAGCGCCCTGCCGATTCGCTTGCCCTGGCTCCGCACATCGGTGAGGAGCTGCGGCTTGCCGGTCAGGGTTCGGAGATAGTCGACGGTGTCGGCCCCCGAGATGTAGCGCCACGCGGTGACTCGTCCGTCGTCCGCGGTCTCCACGATGTCGCCGGCCTGCGGGACGAGGATCACGCCGAGCATACCCCAGAGGAGGTGAAAATTGGGGACGAACTTGTCGACATCCTCCTGGGGATCGGCCCAGATGGTGGTCGAACCGATCACGGCGGCGGCACCGCGGCCGGAGCCCAGGGGGCCACGGAAGTCGAGGCGCAGGGAATCGGGAGCGGTGAGGCGAATCGAACCATTTCCTCCGGCGCTCGAGCGTTCATCGCGGTATTGCCATTTGAAACGTAGCAGCGACCGGCCAGCCAGTTGGTGGTTCGCAGCCCACGCCGACGCAGACGTGGCGCTCGCGGGGGCGTAGGCAGCCGGGGCGGGCTGCTGCGGGGCCGGAAAGCCGCCGCAGCCAGTCAGAAGTGCGGCAGTCAGTGTGGCCGGGAGAATCGCACGTCGCATTCGCGGAAAGGTACTCACCCGGGCCGGGAACGACGGATGGAACGGATGACATCGCCCTGCGTGATCCTCCTGAGGCCGTTATAGCTGCCGGTGACCCGCCCGAAGATGGCGTAGATACCATCGAGGTGGGGCTGTGGTGAAAGATTGATGAACCACTGGCTGCCACCGGTGTCAGGGCCCGATAGAGCCATGCCGAGCATCGGGACGTCGTAGCGCTGGCGGTTTATCTCATCGCGAATGGCCCACCCCGGGCCGCCACTCCCGGTTCCAGTGCGATCTCCGTCCTGTATCACGAAATTGGGGACGACCCGATGCCAGCGGTTGCCGTCGAAATAGCGCTGGTCGACGAGGCGCAGGAAGTTGGCGACTGTAAGCGGTGCGTCGCGTCCGAGCAGCTCAATCTCCACACTCCCCCGCCCTTCGACATCGATGGTCACCGAGACGTTGTCGCGGGCGAGCATCACTCCCTGAACCACTCCGCGGTAATCGTCGAGGGTGCGGCGACTCGTCACCGGCCACGCGGGCCCCCAGCGCGCCGCGAGTTGTGGCCAGCTTGTTTCGGCAGCCGCGCGGAGGAGTTCATCGTCAGGTCGGGCGAGGAACGCGGGGCCCAGACGATCGATCAGCGCGGGATCACGACGGCCGAGCGCGGCCAACGCCCGGACGATCGCGAGCCGGGTGTCGGGGTCAGCATCGGACGCCGAGAGGGTCCACGCCGCCACCAGGAGGGGAGCATCCTCGGCGGCAGGGTCTCCCGCCACCACGCTTACCGCGGCGCCGCGCACGAACGAGTCGGGGTCGCGCAGCCGTTGACGCCCAGCGGCGATCACGGTCGAGTCGGTCCGACCGCGTGCGGTGCGCCACGCGCCCAGCGCCGCCGCGCGAACTCGCGGTTCGGGATCAGCGAGTGCGATGGTGAACGGTTTCGGGTCATCGGTACGCAGCACGGCCCAGCCGTCGAGCGCGACGACCCGATCGCGCCAGTCGGGCGAGCGGGACCACTCGCCCGCGCGCGCGGCGAACCGCGCCGAGTCGAGCCGTGCCAGCGCGAGCAACGCCGCACGCCGGAGCGCCCAGGTGGCGTCACGACGTGACAGCGTCGAGTCGAGTTCAACCGCTGCACTGCGCCCACCGAACTCGCCGAGTGCACCAGCCGCAGCGACACGCACGTTCTGGTCGTTGTCGCGCAGCAGGATGAGGGCGCGCGACGTGTACGTCGAGTCGCGCCATGTCGCCGCCGCACCCAGCGCGTTGATCCGCACACCCGGGTGCTCGTCATCGAATGCGCGGACGAGTTCAATGTGGACGGCAGCGGGGGCCAGGCCAGTGGTGTCGGCGAATCGGCGGGTGAGAGAGCGGGCAGCCGTCTCCCGGATCAGCGGCGAGGCGTCACGCACCGCGCGCAGCACGGGCTCGCCGCTGCCGCTGGCAGCGAGGCGGCCGAGGCTGTACACGGCGCGCCACCGCAGGTCGACATTCTCGTCGTACGCGAAGGGCGTAAGCGCGGCGACCGGGGCGAGTGCGCCGAGCCGGCGGGACTCCATGATGGCCGCGGCCACCATGAGTTCGCGTCGACCTCGCGGGAGGTCTCCCCCCGACGCCAACAGGTCGCCGATGAAGCGGGCCGCGTCCGGGCTGCCGATCTTGGCGAGGGCGGTAACCGCTTCTGAGGCAGCCGCCGCGTCCAGCGAGTCCGGCGCGCGCAGGCGACGGATGATGGCCGGCACCGCAGCGCTGTCGCGCAGCAGGCCGAGCGAGAAGAAGGCGTCGGCGTGGATTTCGCGTTCCCGTGCGGAGAGGAGCGGCACGAGCATCGCCGTGCCGTCGGGGCTGCCGATCCGCCCGATCGCGAGCGCCGCCGCGCGGCGCACCGCGAGATCGGGATGGATGAGCGATCGCTCGAACAGCGCGGCGTCAAATTGCCGACGGTCCTCAGCCATGAGGATCGGCGCGATCGCCTCTACCGTGGCCCGGTCCTGGGCGATGAGGGTTGGCATAGTGGGCCCAGCGAGCAAACCGAGCAGGATCCAGGCTGGCTTCATCAGAGTCGCACCGGGTCTGGTGTGGGCACCAGGCGCGAGGCGATCTCCCCGGGCAGGCGCGAATAAGAGAAACGTTCATCCATGACCAGGAGTTCGGTCGTGGCCGTGGCGAGAAGGGTGTCGGTCTCGTCGTGCTCCACTGCGTATCCGAACGTGATCCGGCGGGAGGCGCGCTCGCGAACCCAGGTGCGCACCCGGACGGAATCATCGTAGCGGGCCGCGCGTCGGTAGCGGATACTGAGGTTCGATACCATCATGCGGACGCCAAGCGCCTCGAGGTCACGGTAGGACATCCCAGTGGTGCGGAGGTACTCGGTCCTCGCGACGTCGAGCCAGACCAGGTAGCGGGCATGATAGACCACTCCCATCTGGTCGGTTTCGGAATAATTGACCCGATGACGGATCGTCGTGATCATCGGGTCTGTTGCTTGCGACGGCGCCATGGTCCACCTTTCTCCGCGTGATTGGCCATCGACTCCTTGTGGTTGCCGACGCCCACCTGGGCGCTGCGCCACCGTCGACCGAAGATGCGATGCTCGCATTCCTCGACGCCGTGCCGACACTCGGCGACTCGCTCCTGCTCGCCGGCGACATCTTCGACTACTGGTTCAGCTACCGACGTCTCATCCCGCGGCGCAACTTCCGCGTGACGGCGGCGCTCACCCACCTCGCCCGCACCACACCCGTGCTCATGATCGGCGGCAACCACGATCGGTGGGGCGACAGCTTCTGGGAGCACGAGGCGGGGATCCGCTTCCATCCCCACGAGTTGCGGTTCCAGGTCGGACAGCGCAGAGTGCTGGCGCTGCATGGCGACGGGATCCATGAGGAACGCTGGAGCGCCACGGTCATGCATCGGCTCACCAGTTCGCCCATGGTCATCGGTGCCTACCGCATGCTTCATCCCGACCTGGGCTTCCGTATCGCCGACCGGATGGGGCACTCCCTCGGGTATGGCGAGGCCCACCCGGAGGTCCTCAACGCCGCCGCGTCGAGGCAAGTCGAGTGGGCGAAGGCAAAGCTTTCGGCTAACCCCGCGATCGACGCGGTGATCATGGGCCACACCCATCGCGCCGCTGTTCTCGAGGTCGATCCCGGCAGGTGGTACCTCAATCCGGGCGCCTGGTCTGATGGCCTTCGCTATGGCGTGCTCGGCGACGCTGGGGCCGAGACCAGGACGTTCGAATAGGCCGACGAGGTCATGCGCCCGCGACGATCCCCGCCTCCACGTCGACGTGCTCCACCCCGGTGAGTCGCTCGCCGAGGAACACCGCCCCTACCCGCTCGAACCGCTCGACATCGTCGGTCACCACGTAGCGGTGTGTCGCCACCGATCCGGCTGGTGCCGCGATCCCGTGCCGCTGGAGCACCGTCACCAGTTCACGCGCTGTTTCATGCGCGCTGTCGATCAGGGCGGTGTCGCCGCCCATCACGTCGCCGATAAGCGGCTTGAGCAGCGGGTAGTGGGTGCATCCCAGCACCAGCACGTCCACGCCGGCGGAGCGGACAGTGCCGAGGTATTCCTCCGCCACGGCCCGCGTGGCGGGATGCGACAGCCAGCCCTCCTCGACCAGCGGCACGAAAAGCGGACAGGCTCGTTCGACAATTCGCGCGCCCGGTCGGCTCGCCTCCAGTGCGCGCCGATATGCTCCCGATGAGATCGTTCCGGCGGTACCGATGACGCCGACCGCGCCGCTCTGCGTGCTCGCGGCGGCAGCGCGAGCGCCCGGTTCGATCACGCCGATCACCGGCATCGGCAACTGTTCGCGGAGCGACGACAACGCGTGTGCCGTCGCAGTATTGCATGCGACGACCACGGCTTTCACGCCCTGGCGCGAGAGCCAGTCGGCGATCTCCCGGCTGTAGCGGCGGACAGTTTCCGGCGACTTCGGGCCGTAGGGCACCCGCGCGGTGTCGCCGAGGTAGATGGTCGATTCATGGGGCAGCAGCTCGTGGATCGCGCGGGCAACGGTGAGTCCACCGATCCCCGAGTCGAAGATGCCGATCGGTGCGGTGTTCATTGGCGCGGCATCGGAATGGTGAGCTGCACACCGGTCCGACCGTTCGGCAGCGCGCGCATGCGGAGGTCAGCCGGGAAATCGTAAAGGTTGGCGGCCACGTATGCCTCGAGGCCACTGAACAGGTGGTTGACCGCTACGAGCACCCACCAGTCCTGGCGCTCCTGCCGCTTCCCCTCGACCCGCTCCGAGTTGGTGCGCTCTAGGTACTCCAGTTCGTGGCCCGCCTTGAGCGCCATCGCGAGGGCCAGCCCCTCGAACGCGATGAACATCCCGCCGGTGAGCTTGCGGTCAAGCGACGCCTGCCCCCAGCCGGGGACAAGGAGTGATCGGAAGAAATAGTTGAGCGGCGCGGGCCGGCTCGGTGCGGCTGCGGGAAGCGGCCGGGGGCGCACCCCGACGCTGTCCTGCGCGATCGCGCCGGTGGGCAAGCCGATCACGACGAGCGCGATGAGCAGACGTTGAATCATCTCCCGAAGATGGCGCCGCGGGGTGGCGTTCCCAAGGCTCACGACGAGGCGACCGACCCATGCGTCATCCCGCGGCGACCAGGTCGATCTCTACCCGGACGCCCTTCGGCAGGCCGAGCACCGAAACGGTGGACCGCGCCGGACGGTGGTCGCCGAAATGGCGGGCATATACCTCGTTCATCGCCGTGAACTCCTGCATGTCAGCGAGGAAGACGGTGGTCTTGATCACGTGTTCGAAGCCGAGTCCCGCCTCGCGCAGCACCGCGGCGAGGTTCTGCATCACCTGTTCCGTTTCCGGAACGATGCCGCCGGTGACGATCTCCATTGTTGCCGGATCAAGCGCAATCTGGCCCGCCGTGTAGAGCATCGCGCCATGGCGCACGGCCTGTGAATAGGGGCCGATGGCCTTCGGGGCGTCGGACGTGGCGATGAATTCCATCTATTGCTCCGGAACGGGTTCGGGATCGGTGGGCCAGAAGAGGCGGATCGCATTGGCCCCGGTGAAAGCAATCACCTGCTCGACCGGCTCAGCGCGGAGTGCGGCCACACCGTGCGCCACCTCGCGCACGTACGCGGGTTCGTTCCGCCGGCCGCGATGGGGCACCGGTGCGAGATAGGGTGAATCGGTCTCGACCAGCAATCGGTCAGCGGGCACAGCGCGAACGGTGTCGCCCTCGGACCACGATCGGAAGGTGACCATCCCGCTGAAGGAAAAATACCAGCCGGCGTCGAGGCCGGCGTCGCGCAGCACGGGGCCGCTCGAGAATGAATGCAGGATCACGGTGGCATCGGGATGACCGCGGAGGATCGCGACAACGTCATCGTCGGCCTCGCGCGCATGGATCACTAGCGGCAGGCCCGCCTCGACGGCGAGTCCTGCCTGCTCGTCGAAGGCGCGCTGCTGCACCTCACGAGGGGAGTGATCGTAATGGTAGTCGAGCCCCATTTCTCCGGCGGCTCGGACCAGCGGCTCGGACCAGAGCCCCTGCACCGCCGCCGCCGTGCCTGGCGACCAGCGCGAGGCATCGTGGGGATGGCACCCGGTGGCAAGCACCAGTCCGGCGTGCTGCGCCACCCAGTCGAGCGTACCAGCAGCCTTTGCGAGCGTGCTTTCAATCACCACCGCGCGGGCCACGCCGGCGGTGCGCATCGCCTCCACTGCCACGTCCCGGTCGGCGTCAAAGGCCGCGTCGCCGAGGTGGCAATGGGTGTCGATCAGCATCGCCGGCTCGCCGGTCCCTACCGCCGGGCCGGGGCCGCCTTGACGGTACGGGCGCGGACCGTGATCGCCTGCACCGGCCAGCGCTGGCGGATGTACATGAGCACCGCCGGGGCGATGTACATCGACGAGAAGATGCCGGTGAACACGCCCCAGAACATCACGAGCGCAAACGGCCGGATGACGGCACCGCCGAAGATGATCAGAGTCAGCATGGTCGCGAGCGACGTCCCGTGGGTCAGCACGGTGCGCGGCAGCGTCTCGTTGATCGATCGATTGAGCACCGTGGCGAGGTCGCCAGGCACCCGCCGGTGCTCATTCTCGCGCACACGGTCGAAGATGATGATCGTCTCATTCATCGAGAGACCGAGCACCGAGAGGACACCGCCGACGACCACCAGCGACACCTCGAGATTGAAGAACGAGATGAAAATGATGGTGCCGAAGATGTCATGTGCCGTGGCGATGATCGCCGCCGCGCCGAAACGCCACTCGAAGCGGTAGGCCAGGTAAGCCAGCACCGCAGCGAAGGCAAGCAGGATGGCGGTGATCGCCTTGGTGCGCAGCTCGCCACCGACCTTGGGGCCGACGCCCTCACTGTCGTCGACGACATACTTGCCCTGCCCGATCACGGTGTCGAGTGCCTTGGTGACCGCAGTGGTCGTGGCCTCGGTGTCGTCAGCGTCGGACCCCACCTTGGCAGTCCGGGCGCGCACCACGAAAGTGTTCTCGCCACCGAACTGCTGGATCTCGGCGTTGTGGACCCCCTCCGCCGTCAGCCCCGTGCGCACCTTCGCGATGTCGATCGGCGTGGTGGTCGACACCTGCACCCGGGTGCCGCCGGTGAACTCGACGCTGTAGTTGAGCCCCCGCACCAGCATGAGGATGAGGCCCGGGATGAAGATGAGCCCGGTGATGATGAACGCGTAGCGGCGTACGCCGACGAAATCGATGCTGGTGTTCGTGAAGAGTGTCCGCATGTCAGATGCTCAGCTCCGCCGTCGTTGTCCGCCTGGACAGCCACAGCAGGAAGAAGGTGCGTACCACGAAGATCGCCGAGACCATCGAGGCCAGGGTACCGACGATGAGGGTGACGGCGAAGCCGCGAACGGGGCCGGTGCCGAACTGGAAGAGCAGGAGCGCCGTGATGATCGTGCTCACGTTGGAGTCGATGATCGCGTTCATCGCGCGGTGGAAGCCCTCGTCGGCCGCGAGGCGCGGCGTCTTGCCGAGGGCAAGCTCCTCCCGGATCCGCTCGAAGATCAGCACGTTGGCGTCGACTGCGATGCCGATGGAGAGCACCAGGCCGGCGAGACCCGGCAGGGTGAGCGTGGCCTCGAGGGTGGCCAGCACACCGAGCGTGAAGAGGAGGTACATCCCCAGGCCGATCACGGCGAGCACCCCGGCGAAGCGGTAGTAGCCGATCATGATCAGCACGACGAGCAGGGTCCCGACGAGGCCGGCGGTGATCCCGTTGCGAATCGAGTCGGCGCCGAGCGTTGGACCCACCGTGCCCTGCTTCAGTACCTTGAGCGGCACCGGCAGCGCGCCGGCCTCGAGGGTGAGCGCGAGGTCCTGCGCCTGCTGGATCGACTGATTGCCGAGGGTAATCTGGCCGCGGCGGTCGATGCGGGAGTTGATCACGGGCGGACGGCCCTGCACTCGTCCGTCGAGCACGATCGCCATGAAGTCGCCGGTGTGACGCGACGTCTCGGTACCGAAGCGCCGGGCTCCGGCGCGGTCGAGCTCGAAGACCACCATCGGCTGGTTGTTGAGCGGGTCGATCTGCGCCGCGGCCGAGGTCAGGTTCTGGCCGGTGATCATCGGCTCCTCTTCCAGCACGTACAGGTAGCGCACCTGTTCAGCGCCAACGGCCTCGGCGACTCGCGACCAGCGAAGATCGTAACCCCGCGGCCAGGCGCGCTGCACCGCGGGCAGGTTGATCAGCGAGTCGACGCGAAGATATGCCGCCTCCGACACCATGTACTCACCGGGCGTGGAACCGCCGGGGCCGGCCGACGGCTGGATCATGTCCTGCAGCAGGCGACCGACGGGCGCGACGGCCGCACCAGTGGAGTCGACCGCGGCGGAATCGTTGGACTTGCCGCCGAGGATCGCCGCCACGCCCGAAGGCGCGACATCGGCACCAAGTGTGACGCCGAGCTGGCCGAGTGCGCGGTCCATGGCGGGCAGTGCGGCGTCGAGGGCGTTGGTCTTGTCGGTGAGCCGGAACTCGAGGAACGCGTTCTTGGTGACAATGTCCTTGGCGCGACCGGGTTCGGTGATGCCGGCGAGCTCGACGACGATCCGGTCGCTCCCCGACAGCTGCACCAGCGGCTCGGTGACGCCGAACTCGTCCATCCGCTTGCGCAGGATGGTGAGCGCCAGCTCGATGTCGCGCTCGGGGTCGGTCGACACCTTCTGCGACTCATCGAGCCCCAGTTCAAGGTGCATCCCGCCCTGGAGGTCGAGGCCAAGCTTCAGGGGCACCCGGCGCACTGTGACGTCGCTCAGCACACCGTTGACGCTGATGCGCTCGACGCGGTTGCGCGGGATGAGGGCGATGATCGATCCCAGCACCAGGATGGCGATCAGGATCAGGCGGTTTCGAATCGAACTCGACATCTTCACTCGTGGCGCCCTGAGGGCGCAGCAAGGTCCGGGTGCGCAGCGGCCAGTGCGGCGCGCGCGCGAACTGCATCCTGCTCAAGCTGTTGGCGGAGCGCCGCCGCATCAGCGAAACGGCGGATCCCGCGAATCGGTGCGACCCATGCGACCCGCACCGATCGATCGTACAGGTCGCCCTCAAACCCGAAGAGGTGGACCTCGAGAAGTCGCTGGCCGTCATTGAACGTCGGCCGGTGACCCTGGTTCATCATCCCGCCAAAGCGTCCGGCGGGGGTGTCCGCCACGACGGCATAGACACCGTCGGGCGGGAGGAGCTTGTCCGGCGCCGCAGCCAGGTTGAGCGTCGGGACGCCGATCGTGCGGCCCCGCCCGGCACCGTGCTGCACCGTGCCGCTCACGGAGTACGAGCGACCGAGCTGACGGGCGGCTCCCGCGAGATCGCCGCCGGCAATCGCCCGTCGGATGGCGGTGCTCGACACCGTCCCACCCCCTGCTACCACCGCGTCGACCACGTCGACCCCGAACCCGCGCGCCGCACCGAGCTCCTGAAGCGTGGTCACGTCGCCCTGGCGTCCCTTCCCGAAGCCGTGGTCGTGGCCGATCACCAACTCGCGCATGCCGCAGCGTGCGATCAGCACGTCGTCCACGAACTGCTCCGGACCCATTGCCGCCATCGCGCGGTCAAACCGGAGCAGCACCACCCGGTCGAGCTCGCTCGTCGCCAGCACCTCGAGGCGCTCGTCGGCGGTGGTGAGCCGCGGCGGCGCAGCCGCCGGGTTGACCACCGCGAGCGGATGCGGCTCGAAGGTCACCAGCACACTGGCCCGGCCCGCGTCACGCGCCCGTCGCGCGATCTCCTCCAGCACAGCGCGGTGACCGGCGTGCACCCCGTCGAACGTGCCGACGGTCACGATGCTGCCGGCGGGGCCGACGCCGGCCGGCGTCACGCTGCCGGCTCCAGCACGACCACCGGATGCGCGTGGTCATCGTCGCGCGCCTCCGCCACTGCTATCAACCGCCCATCGTCGGCCACCAGCGCGATCGTGCCGCGCACCTGGGGCTCGATTGGCACTGCCCGACCGAACCCGACTGCGCGGAGCTCATCGGCGGTGAGTACGCGGCGCGGCAGGTGCGGCACCACGGCAGCGGGCGGCATCAGCGCCAGGGCGCTGGCGTCTTGCGGCGCGATGGCGTCGGCCACATCGAAACCGCCGGTGGCGGTACGCCGAAGCGCCGCGCAGTGCGCACCCGTGCCCAGGTGCTCGCCCAGGTCGCGGGCAATCGCCCGCACATAGGTTCCGCGGCCGACGGTGGCGGTGAACGACACATCGGGTGGCGAGTAATCCCGCAACGCCATGTCGTGTACCCGCACCTGCACCGGCTCGAGCTCGACCGCCACTCCGGCCCGTGCGAGGGCATGGCTGCGGACACCATCGACGTGCTTCGCCGAGTATGCCGGTGGGCGCTGTCGGGTCTCGCCGACAAACGCCTGCAGTGCCTCGGTCACCGCGCCGACGGGCGGCCAGTCGGTGCCATCCCAGTGCGCCGTCACCGTCCCGGTGAGGTCGTCGGTGTCGGTGACCGCGCCGAGCCGTGCGACAGCTTCGTAGCGCTTGGTCATCGCCTCGACGAACCGTGCGAGCCGGGTTGCGCGTCCGACCAGCACCACCAGCAATCCTGTCGCGAAGGGGTCGAGAGTCCCCGCGTGCCCAACACTTCGGGTCCCCAACTGTCGCCGGACCACGGCCACCACATCATGCGACGTCCATCCCACAGGCTTGTCAATCAGCAGCCCGCCGATCAGGGGGCTTCCTCGTCGTCGCGCAACCCCGCAAGTAGTTCATCGATCCGCTTCGCATGCTCGAAGCCGCGATCGAGCTGGAAGTGCAGTTCCGGCACGATCCGTGTGGTCAGCGTTTTCGCGACGAGCCGTCGCAGGTATCCCGCGGCGCTGACCAGCCCCTCGAGCGCCTCGTCGCGCGCGGCATCATCGCCGTGCGGCACCACGATGATCGTGGCGTGCGAGAGGTCGCGGGTCACGTCGACCGCACTCACCGTCACGAGCCCCACCCGCGGGTCTCGCACCTCACCCCGCAGCAGCGCCTCGGCGAGCACCGCCCGGATGGTCTCGGCCACCTGCTCTGGCCGTCGCGACGAACTCTTGCCGGCCATGCGTCAGGCCTGCTGCGCCGCCGCCGACGCTGCCAGGGTGCGCTTCACTTCCTCGACGCGGAACGCCTCGATCCGGTCGCCGACCTTGATGTCGTTGAAGTTCTCGACACCGATGCCGCACTCCAGTCCTTCCTTGACTTCCTTCGCATCGTCCTTGAACCGCTTGAGCGACGAGACGTTGCCGGTATAGACCGTGGCACCGTCACGCAGCACGCGCACCCGTGCCGGCCGGCTGATGACGCCGCTGCGCACCACGCTGCCGGCGATCGTGCCGACCCTGGTGACCTTGAAGACCTCGAGCACCTCGGCCTCGCCCAGGATCGTCTCCTTCTCCTCGGGCTTGAGCAGGCCCTCGAGCGCCATCTTCACGTCGTCCACGGCCTCGTAGATGATGCGATAGGTGCGGACGTCGACGCCCTCGCGCTCCGCTGCCGCCCGCGCGTTCGCATCGGGCCGCACGTGGAAGCCGAGGATGATCGCGCCCGACGCCTTGGCGAGGAGCACGTCGCTCTCGCTGATCTGCCCGACGCCACGATGCACGATGTCGACGCGCACCTCTCCGGTGCCCAGCGCGGCCAGCGAGTCGGCCAGTGCCTCGGCCGGGCCGCCCTGGTCGGCCTTGATGATGATCCGGAGCTGCGTGACTGCGCCTTCCTTGAGCGCCCGCGAAATGTCCTCGAGCGTGCCACCGCGCGCCGAGCGACGGTTCTGCGCCTCGCGCTCGAGGCGCTGCCGCTTCTGCGCGATCTCGCGCGCCTCCACCGCATCGGCCACGACCAGGAAGGTGTCGCCAGCCGACGGCACACCGTCGAAGCCGAGCACCTGCACCGGCATCGATGGGCCGACCGCCTTGATGTTGCGCCCGCGCTCGTCGAACAGCGCGCGCACACGACCGGAGAACTTGCCGCAGATGAAGTTGTCGCCGACCCGAAGCGAACCCTTCTGCACCAGGATTGTCGCGAGCGGACCCTTGCCCGCGTCGAGACTCGCCTCGATCACCGAGCCCTGGGTACGGGCGGCATCGTTGGTGGTGAGCTCGAGGATCTCGGCCTGCAGCAGGATCTGCTCGAGCAGCTCGGGAACGCCGGTGCCCTTCTTGGCGGAGATCATGGAGTGCAACACGGTGCCGCCGAACTCCTCGAGCACCACGCTGTGCTGCAGCAGGTCCTGCTTGACCTTCTCGGGATTTGCCGACGGCAGGTCGATCTTGTTGACTGCGACGACAATCGGCACGCCGGCGTTCTTCGCGTGCGAGATCGCCTCGATCGTCTGCGGCATGACCTGGTCATCGGCCGCCACCACGAGGACGACGATGTCGGTGACCTGCGCGCCGCGGGCACGCATGGCGGTAAACGCCTGGTGACCAGGCGTGTCGAGGAAGGTGATCGACTTCTCGCCGGGCAGCGCGATGTGGTACGCGCCGATGTGCTGCGTGATCCCGCCCGCCTCGCCAGCAACGACGTTTTCCTTTCGGATGTAGTCGAGGAGTGACGTCTTGCCGTGGTCGACGTGACCCATGATCGTGACGACCGGGGGACGCGGCACCTGATCGCCCTCCTCCTCCTCGTCGACGATCTCGACGTCGGCCTGGTACTCCTCTTCCTTCAGCGCCTCGAACCCGAATTCGGAAGCGATCAACTCGATCTGGTCGAAGTCGAGCCGCTGGTTCACCGTCACCATCAGGCCGAGTTCCTTGAAGGCGAACGCGACGATCTGGTTGGCGGGGATCTTCATGAGATCAGCGAGCTCGGCCACCGAAATGAACTCGTTGACGCGAATCCGGGTCTTCTCGCGCGCTTTTTCCTCGGCGGTACGCGATGCAATGATGTCGCGGTACGACGGTTCGTCGCCGCGGGTCTTCTTGCGCGTCGGCGCTCCCTTGCCCATTCCGTGCAGGGTCTTCAGGATGTTCGCCTGCACCTGATCCTGATCGACGAAGCTCTTCTTCCCCTTCTTGCCCTTCTTCCGACCACCACCAGGCTGCGCGTCAGGACCGAACGCCGGACGCGGCGGGCCACCGGTGCCGGTCGACGCAGGGCGCGCCGGCTGCGGGCTGCTCGACGAGAAGACCGGCCGCGGACCGGCGGCGCCACCGCGCGGCGGCCCACCACGCCC
>JACDBX010000055.1 GCA_013694695.1 Gemmatimonadales bacterium
GAGCAGCGCGTCGCGTACAACGCGCGCAATGTGGGGAACGGTCCCCATCCCGGCAGGCACGGGTCGGTACCTGGTCTCCACCGGGAAGGCCCTACCTGCACTCGTCACCACCGGTGCACCGCCGAACAGGCCAGCCACGGCGCCACCATCGAGCGTTGCAGACATCACGAGGATCCGCAGGTCGGGTCGCAGCAACTCCCGGGTGGCGAGGGTCAGCGCCAACCCGACGTCGGCGTGGATCGATCGCTCATGGAACTCATCGAAGATCACGACCCCTATTCCCTCGAGCGCCGAGTCGCGCTGAATCATCCGGGTCAACACGCCCTCGGTGACCACCTCGATTCGTGTTGCGCTGCTCACCCGGCTGTCACCTCGAACCCGGTAGCCCACCCGCTCGCCGACGTCCTCACCCAGCGTGGCTGCCATGCGCCGGGCAGCCGCGCGCGCGGCGAGCCGACGCGGCTCGAGCATCACGATCCGCTGATTGCCAAGCCATGACGCGCCGAGGAGTGCGAGCGGAACGCGAGTCGTCTTGCCCGCGCCGGGCGGTGCCTCGAGCACGGCGGAAGGCGACGCCGCCAGGGCGGCGAGCAACTCGGGGATCGCCGAGTCGATCGGGAGTTCCGAGAACATGTTACCGCTCAAGTGTTCGTCCATGGTGCATCTCGTACCTCGCCCAAAACAAAGGGCCGCCACCTTGCGGTGACGGCCCCTGATGCGCCGAAGCGCTGCTGACTAGAAGCGGAAGCCGCCCGTCAGGTAGAGCTGGTCGCCACCACCGATGGCGAAGCGCGCCTGCACGAACGGACCCTTGCCGCCGCCGAACTTGTAGCCGCTCAGGACGTTGATGCCGATATCGCTCGAGCTGCAATCAGCTCCCGCGCTGTCGCAAAGGTCGTCGAGGTCACCGCCGACGTCCGAGTTTGCGTAGTTGATGCCAGCGCCAACGTAGAGGCCACGGACCGAGCGGATATCATACAACGCGTTGCCGTTGATTTCCCAGAACTTGAGGGGATCGTCCACGAAGAAGTAGTCGAACGTGGCCTCGGCGCTGATCCCGCTGTTGGCCGTCATCGAACCCAGGCCGAAGCTGACGCCGGCGCCGACGCCAACAGCCTCGACGTCCATACCGTACGAACCCTGCACGACGAATCCGATCTGCGCGTTCGCAGCCGGGGCAGTAAAGGTCGCAGCCACAACAAGGGCCGCACCAGCAACCATCGTCCGAAGAGAAGTCTGCATTCAGTTGCCTCCAACGAGAGGTGGATATCACCGGGAGGATTCCCGGCCCTGCATGGATGCAAGATGCGGCGCAAACGTCGCATTTGCAACGGATCCTGGTGACCCGCCAGCCCCAAAGTGTTGCAGTCAAGGTAATATCCGACCGGGGTTCGACGGAATTGCAGCAAAAAAGGTGCGCGACCAGCCTCCGCTGCGCCAGTCCACCCCCCCCGTGAACCTGTCGCGACCCCCTCATCCGGTCGTAACCCCGAATGATCACGCTGCCCTGGTGCGCCGATATCCATCTCGACCATGCCCGCCCCGATGCCGAGGCGCGGTTCCTCGACGCATTGCGCAAGCATGGCGGCGAACCCGTCTTGATCTGCGGCGACATCAGCGTCGCCCGCGACCTGGTGCCCGCACTGGAACGGATCGCCGACGCGGTGGCGCGACCAGTCGCATTCGTGCTCGGCAACCATGACCACTATGGCAGTTCGGTCGCCGACGTGCGCGACGCCGTGAGGGCGCTCAATGCGCGCAGGCCGGAGATCACCTGGTTGCCCCCGGCCGGTCCGGTGCGGCTCGATGCAGACACCGTCCTGATCGGCGTCGATGGCTGGGCCGATGGGCGGTACGGCGACGGCCTGTCGACCCCGCTGCGGCTCAATGACGACCGGCTGATCGCCGAGCTTGCCGCACAACCCGACCACGCTCACCGACTTGCCGCCCGGCAGGTCCTGGCCGACGCCGATGCGGCGCGACTCGACGTGCTCATCGAGGAGGCGGTCGGCATGGCCCTGCATGTTGTGATCGCAACGCATGTTCCGCCCGTGGTTGAAGTGCTCCCCGACCGCGGAAGGCTCTCCTCGCCCGACTGGTGGCCCATCCTGGTGTGCGGTGCCACCGGCGCCACGGTACGCGCCCGGGCTCGCCAGCACCCGCGGCATCGTTTCACAGTCCTGGCAGGACACACCCATGTCGCCGCCGACGTGTTGATCGGTGCCAACATCCGGGTGGTCACCAGCGTGGCGCGACACGGCGCACCGGTATCGCACGCCATCACCCTGTCATAGTTTTCGTCATTCCCCTTCGAGGAACTCCCCATGCGGTTTCGTCTTGCGGTCCTGATACTCCTGCTCGCCATGCCGCTGGCAGCACAGTCGCCCGTCATCACCAGCGACTCCGCCGTGCGCACCGGCGTCCTTGCCAACGGCCTGCGCTACTGGATCCGCAGCAACGAGATCCCGGCAGACCGGCTGGAACTGCGCCTCGTGGTGCGGGCCGGCTCGATCCTGGAGGACGACGACCAGCGCGGCCTCGCCCACTTCGTCGAGCACATGGCGTTCAACGGGACCACGCGGTTTCAGCGCAACGAACTGGTGCAGTATCTCGAATCGATCGGGGTGCGTTTCGGCGCCGACCTGAACGCCTCCACCGGCTTCGACGAGACGACCTACTACCTGCCGGTTCCCACCGACAAACCAGGCTTGGTCGAACGGGCGTTCGACATCCTGCAGGACTGGGCTCAGGGGGTGAAATTCGATTCGGTCGACGTGGCGAATGAACGTGGTGTCATTCTTGGTGAATGGCGAAGCGGACTCGGTGCCGGGTCGCGAGTGCGCGACCGCGAGTTCCCGGTGCTCTTCCAGGGTTCGAGGTATGCCATCCGGCTGCCGATCGGCGACACCGCCGTGATTGCCCACGCGCAGGTTGCACCACTGCAACGTTTCTATCGGGACTGGTACCGGCCCGACCTCATGGCCGTGGTCGCCGTCGGTGATTATCCGGCGGACGAGGTCGAGGCACTGATCCGTTCCCGGTTCGCCGGACTCACCGCGCCGGCCACGCCGCGGCCACGGCTCGAGACCGACGTGCCCGAGGTGGCCGGCGCACGGGTCACCGTGACCACCGATCCGGAGCTCAGCACCGAGTCGGTGCAGCTCCTGGTGCGACGCCCCACCACGCACTACCTCACCGAGGACGATGAACGTCGCGCCCTCGTCACCGCGCTCCTCTCCACGATCGGAAACCAGCGGCTCGGCGACATCCAGCGCCGTCCCGATGCGCCGTTCGTGTCGGCATTCTTCGGACAGTCGGAACTGGTGCGCGACGTGGAGGTATTCGCACTCGTCGCGAACGCCAAGGAAGGTCGGACCGCCGATGCATTCGAGGCGGTGCTCACCGAACAGCATCGACTCGGCGTGCATGGTGTCCTCCCCGCGGAGCTCGAACGCGCCAAGGCGAGCCTGCTCCGCGCCCGGGAGCAGGCCGCTGCCGAGCAGGACAAGGCGTTCTCGTCGACCCATGTCGATCGATATGTCGATGCGTTCCTGACCGGCAATGCCACCCCGTCTGCCCGGACGCGACTCGCCCTCGCCACCCGGTTGCTGCCGACGATCGCACTGGCCGACGTGAACGCCGCTGCCCGTGACGCCGCACTCGGCACCGATCGGTTCATTGCCGTGCGGGCGCCGGACAAGGACGGACTGGTGCTGCCCGACCGCGCGAAACTGCTCGCCGTGATGGCTCGAGTCGACACCCTCACCGTCTCCCCCTGGACCGAGACGACCGTGGAGGGACCGCTGGTCGCGGTTCCACCCACCCCGGGTCGAGTGACGTCAACGCTTCCACACCCCGACGTCGGAATCATCGAGTGGCGACTGGGCAACAACGTGCGGGTTCTGGTCAAGCCGACCGAGTTCCGCGCCGACCAGATCCTCGTGGAAGCCACTGCCCCCGGCGGGATGTCGCTTGTTTCCGACGCCGACATGACCGCCGCTTCCCTCGCCACCGCCATCGCAAGGGAGAGCGGGTACGGAACATTCAATGCATCGGAGCTGCGCCGTCGGCTCGCGGGTTCGATCGCCACGGTCACCCCGCAACTCGGCGAGCTCACCCAGGGATTCAGCGGCAGCACCGCGCCGAAGGATCTCGGCACGTTCTTCGAAGTGCTCTGGCTCGCTGCCACGGCGCCCCGCTATGACAGCAGCGCAGTGGCGGCGTTCTTCAACCGGGTTCGCCCGCAACTCGCCAATCGCGATCGGATCCCGTTTGCAGCGTTCTCCGACACCATCACGCTCACCATGACCGGCAACCACCCCCGCGCCCAGCCGCTCGACCTGGCGCGATTCAATGCCATCGATCCACACCGCGCGTACGCGATCCTGCAGGACAGGTTCCGGGACTTCAACAACTTCACCGTCGTGATCGTCGGCAACGTCGACACCCTGACCCTGCGCCCATTGGTCGAGCGGTGGCTCGGGGCATTGCCGACATCGGGGCGGAAGGAGACCTGGCGAGACGTGTCGCCGCCCTTCCTCAAGGATCCGGGCGCGAAGGTCGTGCACCGTGGCAAGGAGCCGCTCGCCGTGCAGATCGTACTGTTCGGCGGACCCACGCCCGACGCCAGCGACGCCATGGCCACGGCGGCCAACGCCGCCGGCTCGATCCTCGAGACACGGCTCCTCGACACGCTCCGCGAGGCGATGGGAGCCACCTACAGCGTCAACGTCTCTGCCGGTGTTCTCCTCCAGCCGCGCAAGGCCCGGATCGGCTCGATCAACTTCACCTCCGCCCCCGACCAGGCCGATTCAATCTGGCGGGCCGCCGATCACATCGTCGCGGACTTGCGCGAGAACGGCCCGACCGCAGCCGAGCTCGCCACCCACGTCGAGAAGGAACGGCGCGAGACCGAGGTGTCGGCGCGCACGAACGAGTGGTGGCTTGCCAACATCGTCGAGCAGGTCGAGACCGACGCACCGCTCGCGGCGATCACCGCATGGTCGAAACGGCTCGATGCACTCACCATCGCCCGCGTCAAGACGGCGGCCCGCATCGTATTCGATCCGTCGAATGTGGCACGTTTCACCTTGCTGCCCGAGGAGACCCGATAGATTCCGGTGATGACACGACGCATCTCGCGGTTCCCCTGGCTGGTCCTGCTTGTCCTGGTGATTGTCGGGGCCTGGTACTGGACCGCACCGCGACGCGCATGGGATCAGTTCTTGCGAGCTGTCGCAACGGGTGACGGCGTGGCGCTCGAACAAGTCGTCAATTTTCCGTCGGTTCGCAGCCACCTGAAGTCCGACCTGCGTACCGCGCTCGAGACCCGCAATGGCAGCGTCCCCCGCGCTGCCACACCGGTGCTCGGCGCTGCGGTGATCGACCCGATCGTCGACATGATCGTTTCACCGAGCGGACTGGAGCAACTCGTCACGTCGTTCGGTACCCGTGACACCGACCTCGCACAGCGCACGGTGGTGTCGTTCCGGTATCGCTCGCTCTCCCGCGTCGATGTACACATCCGTTCAAGCGTCGATCCGGAACGCGAGGCGGGGGTATTCACGTTTGAGCGGTCAGGAGTCACCTGGCGACTGTCCCGGGTGCGGAGCGACCGACTCACTTCTGCAGAGGGTTAGAGATGCACCGTTTTTCACTGCTTGCCGCCGCGTTCCTCATCCCGTCATTGCTGCCAGCGCAGGTTCGCTACCGCGCCGACCCGAATCCCGATCGCACCATCGAATGGCTGATCGCCGGCGGACAGGTCAAGCAGCGTCCGGCCGCAAAGCCCCGGAGCCCGATCGTGTCGCAGTTCGACACCGTGGGTCTCACGCCGATGGGGGTGGTGGGCGATACCGTGACGCTCTTTCTCTTCCCCGACGGCGCCAACCTGAGCGTGACGCGCTATGCCACGATCCGCGCGCGACGCCGGTTCGATCCACCGGTGTCGTGGCGGGCGGCGTGTGACGATGTCGCGCACACGGGGTGGATGTTCGAACTCGACGCGCCGGCCACGTCGGCGTTTGCCGTCGTGGTGCCCGGTCGGGCAACGATGCCGGTCCGGCATCCCGCCCCGCGTTTCGCACAGACCGCATCGCTCAAGTACTTCCTGCCCTTCGCGGACAGCGTGTACCAGGCGTATGCCGCGGTGGTCGCCCCGAAGACGGAGCGGTCCGCCGAGTACCTGCGCAATGATTTCTACCAGAAGACGGGCGACGCCGGCTGGACCCGCAAGCCGATGCTCGGCGTTCGCGGTCCCGGTGGGTATGAGTACGGCGTCGTGTCGTTCTGGCTGCGCGACGACTATCCGTATGGTCGTGGCGTCAACACCACCGGCACCTGGATCGTGAACGCCTGGGGCTATCCGGTGGCGATGGCGCCCGGCAACGTGGACATCTATGGCACAGTCGATATCGAGGCCGACGGCATCGACGAGGTGGTCACGTCGAGCGGGTTGATTCGCTGGGATGGCAAGCGGTGGCGGATCCCGGTGGTCTACTCAGACGAACCATGCCTCGCCCGAAAGGTCATGCCGCCTCCGCCCGGCGTCACTCCCTGACCTGCAGCCGGCGAGTCCCGGTCCTCATCGGCCCGACGGATCAGCCGTCACCACGTGGACCGGGATCCCGCCATTGGTGGTGCGCAGCACCTCCCGCAAAGGCAACCGGATCTGCCGCTCAAGCATCGGATCCGCACTGAGCATGGTGAGCTGCCACCCCGGCCGCCGCTCCCGCACCACGCACCCGATCGTGGCGTACAGGTCCCTCAGCGCGGTGCGCTCGCCGATCCGGGCACCATAGGGCGGATTCGAGACAATGCAGCCGCTCCCTGCGTCGGGCTGCAAATCGGAGATCGTGGCGCGCAGGAGCGTGACGTCACCCGCCACCCCGGCTCGCTCGGCGTTCGCCTCCGCAGCGGCGATCGCACCGTGGTCGCGGTCGAATCCAATGATCTCGACACCGGTTGCCGATAACTCCGCCGCACTCGCCAGGGCACGCGCCGTGTCGAATGTCCCGGCGGGCATGATCGGCCACCCTTCGGCCGCAAATCGCCGCCAGCGTCCGGGCGCCATCCGGCGCGCCATCAATGCCGCCTCGATCGCGATCGTCCCCGATCCGCAGAACGGATCGAGCAGCGGAACCGCCCGCACACCCCCTGGCGATGCCCACTCGCTCGCGTGCAGCAGTGCGGCGGCGAGGGTCTCCCGCATCGGTGCACGCGCCACGGCCTGGCGCCATCCACGCCGGTGCAACAGCGCTCCTGACGCATCGGCAGAGAGCGTCACTGTGTCACGAAAAACCCGCACCACGATCCGCTGCACCCCCGGAACCCGTCCGAGGTCGTCCTCCATCTCCTCAGCTGCCGACGGCGCGCGAATCGCCGTCGTGTTCCACACCGCCGCGAGCGCGGCACGCTCGAGGCGCTCGGCGATCGCCTCCTGGTGATACAGGCGGGACTTCTTCGAGGTCACCCGGAAATGCACCGCCAATCCCGGCGAAATCACGTCGCCCCACGCCACACCGGCGGCGTGCTTCTCCAGCTCCCCGAACGTTCGCGCCTTGAACGCTGCGAGCCGCACGGTCACGCGGCTGACAGTGCGCAACTGCAGGAGCACCGTCGCGAGTGTGTCCGGCTTCGCAGCAAATGCCACCCCGCCGGCTTCGACGGCGCCGGGCACGGTGCCGAGCGCGGAGAGTTCGGCCACGGCGAGTGGCTCGAGGCCTGGAGCGGTGACGGCCCAGCAGGGGAGCAAGAGCGCAGTGGTCACGGTGGGAACCTTAATGGCGGGCGGCCGAGCCACGGGATAACTTTGACCGTCGAGCGTCCCGACGACACGTGCCGCATCACAGGAGTACACCCCAGTGCCCCATCCGATCACCGCATTCCTCACCCATCACTACCGCCATTTCAACGCTGCCGCTCTGGTCGACGCAGCGCAGGGATGGCGCCATCATCTCGATGAGGGTGGGAAGATGATGGTGACACTGGCGGGCGCGATGAGCACCGCCGAACTCGGACTCTCACTCGCGGAGATGATCCGGCAGGGAAAGGTGGCGGCGATCACCTGCACCGGCGCCAACCTCGAGGAGGACATCTTCAACCTCGTGGCGCACGACTACTACGAGCGGGTGCCCCACTACCGCGACCTCACCCCGGCCGATGAAGAGGCACTGCTCGCTCGGCACATGAACCGGGTGACGGACACCTGCATCCCCGAGATGGAGGCAATGCGTCGCCTCGAGACCGCGGTACTGGATGAATGGACCGCCGCGGACCGGGCCGGCGAGCGCTACTTCCCGCACGAATTCTTCTATCGCGTGATCCGGAGCGGCAAGCTCACCGAGCACCACCAGATCGATCCGAAGAACTCCTGGATGGTGGCTGCGTGCGAGGCCGACCTGCCGATCTTCGTCCCGGGCTGGGAAGACTCGACTCTCGGGAACATGTACGCGGGGCACTGCATCTCGGGCGATATCGCCAACGTGCACACCGTGCGCACCGGCATCGAGTACATGACGACGCTCGCCGACTGGTACACCGCAAATTCGGGTGGGCATGGCATCGGCTTCTTCCAGATCGGAGGCGGCATCGCGGGCGACTTCCCGATCTGCGTGGTGCCGATGCTCCACCAGGATCTGCAGCGTCCCGAGATCCCGGTGTGGTCGTACTTCTGCCAGATCTCCGACTCGACCACGTCATACGGCTCGTATTCCGGCGCAGTGCCGAACGAGAAGATCACGTGGGGCAAGCTGCGCGCCGACACCCCGAAGTTCATCATCGAGAGCGACGCATCGATCGTGGCACCCCTCGTCTTCGCGATCGTTCTCGGGTGGTGATCCGCGCTACCGCTCCCGCACCACCCGCAGAACGAGCACGCCGTCGACCCCCTTCGCGAGCACCACACTGAACACCTGACCCGCGCCCATCTGGAAGGGATCGCTCAGCACAGCGGGCGCGGCACTCCCCGGCGCCTTGAGGGTGACCTGATACGTGCCGGGCCCGCGAACCGCATAGCCCGGAAACTCGGGCGCCTGCCCGACCCCGTAGGCGAACGGCGACACAAATCGCGCACCAATGTCGACCGGCTGTCCCACCAGTGAGAGGTACGAGTCGAAGGTGGGTCCGCCCGATACCGCGTGCACCACGCGAACCTTCGCGGCAGCAGCTGGGGGAAGCGATGCGGTGTCAGACGCGACCAGCAACGCGATTCCCGGAGTCGTGCCACCGCTCACCACCGCCGACCGGCGTCCGCCGCCCGGCACCGCAAAGTCGGCACTGGCCAGGATCGTCTGCGAAGTCAGGGCGCGAACTTCGAGCCGGTGCGTGCCGGCGGCAATGGCCACGCTGATCGTGGTACCGGCGCTCGGCATCGCGACGTCATTTCCGTCGATGGCGAACCGCACCCGGTCGTCGGTGCCAAGGGCATTGAGCACGGCGAGCTGGGCGTCGCCAGTGCCGGCCGACGGACCGCCCAGGCCCGAATCGAGGCAGCCGGCGGTGAGGATCATCGTGAGCAGGGCGAACCGGTAGGTCATGGGCAACTATGGTAGGAGGGAAAGTCTGGGCCGTTAGCCTCAAGCCATCCATCATCCATCATCCATCATCCATCATCCATCATCCATCATCCATCATCCATCATCCATCATCCATCATCCA
>JACDBX010000078.1 GCA_013694695.1 Gemmatimonadales bacterium
GGGCGGCATGGCCACCGTCTACCTTGCCCACGACGTCAAGCACGATCGCAAGGTGGCGATCAAGGTGCTGCGGCCCGAGCTCGCCGCGGTGATCGGCGCCGAGCGCTTCCTGCGCGAGATCAAGACCATTGCCACGCTGCAGCACCCGCACATTCTTGGGCTTATTGATTCGGGTGAAGTGAACGGCACCGCGTACTACGTCATGCCGTATGTCGAGGGCGAATCACTGCGTGACCGATTGCAGCGTGAGAAGCAGTTGCCGATCAATGATGCGGTGCGGCTGGCAACGGAAGTGGCCGGGGCGCTGGACTACGCTCACCGCCACGGGGTGATTCACCGCGACATCAAGCCGGAGAACATCCTGCTGCACGATGGTCGGGCACTGGTGGCGGACTTCGGCATCGCGCTCGCCGCCTCGAAGACTGCCGGCAGCCGGATGACCGAGACCGGCATGTCGCTCGGCACGCCGCACTACATGAGCCCTGAGCAGGCGATGGGCGAGCGGGAAATTACCGCGCGCTCCGACGTGTACGCGCTTGGCGCCATGACGTATGAGATGCTGATCGGTGACCCGCCATTCACCGGGAGTACCGCCCAGGCGATCGTCGCCAAGGTGATGACGAGTGAACCTGCTGGCCTCATCGCCCAGCGGAAGAGCATTCCGGCCGCGGTGGAAGATACCGTGCTGACCGCGCTGGAGAAACTCCCGGCCGATCGCTTTGCCAGTGCGTCAGAGTTTGCTGCCGCGCTTTCCGCGCCAACTGGAGCAACACTCCGTGCCGCCAACCGGCGCGAAGCGCAAACGGCGCCGGGTTGGCGTACGCTCGCGCCCTGGGCAATTGCCATCATTGCGATTGTTGCTGCAGCGTGGGGATGGCTGCGCCCGGAGGCGGCGAGACCGGTGCTACGCTACGGGTTCGCACCGCCGTTGTCGCAAGGTGTGATTCCCCGTTCGCAGACGCCGGTGGCCTCACCTGACGGGTCGTTTCTCGTCTATCTAGGCCCTTCCGACGACGGCACCAACCAGCTCTGGGTCAAGCGCCGAGACGCCGATGCAGCGACCCCCCTCATCGGTACGGCTGCGGCGCAGCGCTTTGCGATATCCCCGGACGGCGGCTGGATTGTATTTACGGCAAATGGACGGCTGAGCAAGATTCCCGTTACCGGCGGCGCTCCGGTGTTGTTGGCCAGTGAGAATGTCGGCGGTCCGTATGGCGTCGCGTGGTCTGACGACGGAACGATCATCTTCTCCGACCGAAGCGCCGCTGGCCTGTTGCGTGTTTCGGCCAATGGTGGCGCGGTCTCACCGCTCTGGCATTCAGACTCACTGCTCGCCTTGTCGCCGAGTGCACTTCCGGGCGGCCACGGCACACTCTTCGTTTCGCGCGCTCCTCGTCTTTCGACCACGCAGCTCATGGCGATCCGTGGGCCGGGCGACACTGCCCACACGCTGGTGGCCGGAGCGATCGCGGGCGAGTTCGTCGGCCCCGACCTGCTCGTATATAGCAACGACGAAGGGAGACTGTTCGTTGTTCGGCTCGACCTGAAGCGCCTGAAGACCATCGGGACAGCCACTGCCATCGACGAACGACTCGCATCCGATCTCGGCTTCGCCGCGTTCAGCATCTCCGATGCCGGCACGCTCGTCAAGCTCTCCAGCGCAGCGCTCACTGGTCGGATGTTCGAGATGGCGTGGGTCGATCGGACAGGCAGGGAGACGTTGATCGACAGCAGTTGGACATTCCAGTTGACGACGACTGCTGCCAACCACGGATGGGCGCTCTCGCCCGATGGTTCGCGACTCGCCATCGGCCTGGGTACCGACGCAGGCGACGACATCTGGGTCAAGCCGCTGCCCACTGGGGCTCCGTATCGGGTCACGTTCGACCCGTTGTCGGATTTTCGGCCGCGCTGGTCGTCGGATGGGCGGTTCATCACATTCCTCGGTCGCCGCCGGCCCGAGGGCGTGTACCGGCGCCGCGCGGACGGAAGTGGTTCGGATTCTCTCCTGATCGCATCGATCCTGGACGAAGCGGTGATGTCACCCGACGATCGCTGGCTGGTGCTGCGCCAGGGCTCCGTCGGCGCGATGGCGGGCGGACGCAACATCACCGGGATCCTCGTGGGGATCGATACCGCTCCGAGGCCGGTGCTCGTCACGGAATTCGATGAGATGGCCATCGCGCTCTCGCCCGATGGCAAGTGGATGGCGTATCAATCCAACGAGACCGGTCGCACCGAAGTGTTCGTGCGCCCATTTCCGGACACCGACGCTGGCAAGAAGCAGGTGTCGAGCGGAGGCGGTGTCGCCCCGCTTTGGTCTCGCGACGGCAAAGAACTGTTCTACCTCGGCAGTGCCAAGCACATGATGTCGGCTCGGGTGACGCCGGGCGATATGCTCGGCGTAAGTGCGCCGGCCGCGATGTTCCGCGTCAGCGATGCGTTGCTGGGCGCGGAAGCCAGCTTCTACACTCCGTGGGATGTCGCGCGCGACGGGAGATTCATCATGGCGCGATTGATCGGTTCCGACGAAGCCCGAGCTGGCGTGGTCGTGGTCGAGAATTGGACCCAGACTCTCAACGCAATAGTGAAGCAATGACAACGGGGGTAGAGCGCCTGACCGCCGCCCCTTCGCCATTCCGCTCCGAGCGTGCCGCGTGATCGTGGAACGTCTCACCACCGCCCTCTCCGACCGCTACCGCATCGAGCGCGAGCTCGGCGAGGGCGGTATGGCGACGGTGTATCTCGCGCACGATATCAAGCACGAGCGTCGCGTTGCGCTCAAGGTCTTGAAGCCGGAGCTCGCCGCCGTGATCGGTGCCGAGCGCTTTCTGGTCGAGATCAAGACGACCGCGTCGTTGCAGCATCCGCACATTCTGCCGCTGTTCGATTCGGGTTCCGCGGATGGATTCCTGTACTACGTCATGCCGTTCATCGACGGCGAGACACTACGCGCGAAGCTCGATCGCGAAACGCAATGCGGTGTGGCGGAAGCAGTGAAGATCGCGACCGATGTGGCGGATGCGCTGCACTATGCGCACACGCGTGGCGTGATTCACCGCGACATCAAGCCGGAAAACATTCTGCTCGCGAATGGGCGGCCGATGGTGGCGGATTTCGGCATTGCACTCGCCCTTTCTGCCGCTGCTGGTGGCCGCATGACCGAGACCGGGCTCAGTCTCGGCACTCCGCACTACATGAGTCCCGAGCAGGCGACCGCGGAGAAGGAAATCAGCGCGCGAAGCGATGTGTATTCGCTCGCGAGCGTCCTGTACGAAATGCTGGCCGGCCAGCCACCGCATCTCGGTGGATCGGCGCAGCAGATCATCATGAAGATCATCGCGGAGCCGGCGCAACCCGTCACGATGCATCGGAAGGCCGTGCCGCCCAATGTCGCCGCCGCAATTGCGCAGTCGCTCGAGAAACTTCCCGCCGATCGCCTGGAGAGTGCCGCGGCGTTTGCACGCGCACTCGCCGACCCCGGCTTTCGCGCCGCCAACTCCCTGCATCCCGTTCATGCGGCGTACAGTGAACGGCACGGGAGTCGCGCGTGGAAGTGGGTGGCCGTTGCACTCGCCGTGCTCGCTGTTGGACTCAGCGGCCTGGCGGGTTGGTCGCTGTGGCGCAGTAATCCGGAGCCCCGTGACATCGGGTTGCCGCCGAATGCGCCGATCCAGATGGCAGGCCAGTTCCGAACGTACGCCGTGGCGCGCGACGGTTCCTTCGTCGTGTATCTGGCTCGGGTGGGTGAAGGCACCCAGTTGTGGTATCGCAGCCTGCGCGGAAGCGACACCCATCCGATTCCCGGCACCGAGGGCGCGGGCGGTACACCGCGACTTTCGCCCGACGGAACACGCGTGGTCTTTCAGGTCGCGGGGGAGATGAAGCTGGCTTCGATCGATGGAGGTGCGGTTACCACGATCGGCCGCACGCAGGACCCACATGGGGGCGAATGGCTCGCCGATGGCCGCTTGTTCTTTGCCGACAACGATGGCCGTCTGCTCCGATGGATCAACCCCGGAGCCGGCCCAGTTCGAGAGCTCGCGATCACCTATTGCGTGAACCCGCAGCTGGTCCGAAATGATCGAGTGCTGTGCGGGGGTGGCGCCGACAACTTCGCGTTCGTTGTCTCTCTGGACCGGCCTGAGGTGAAGCTGCCGCTGCGCCAGTCGAACGGATCGCCCGTACTGGTGGGCTCACACTTCCGCATCATCGACGGCCGCTACCTCGTGTACATGTCCGTCGACGGTACGCTGATGGCCACGACGATCGCGGACATCGATTCGCTCACGGTCGGGCGTTCGGTTCCCTTGATACCGATGGTGCGCCGCAGCGGCTACTCCGGCGTCGGGCAATTCGACATTGCCGACGATGGAACGCTCACCTACATCCCGGGCATCAACGCCGACATTGGCCGACTGGTTCGTGTGACGCGCGACGGCCAGACGCTTCCAATTCCGGTGGAGGCGGCCGCGTATCTTCGCTATGCGCCGAGTCCCGATGGGCGCCGGTTGGCTGCGGTCGCCCAGGGTCTCCAGTATCAGGAACTCAAGGTTTTCAACCTGCAGAGCGGCGCGGGAGAGACGCTCGACACGGCGTTTTACATCGGTGCGCCAGCCTGGAGTCCCGATGGTCGCGCGCTGGCGTACCGGAGGAGTGAGGATCCGAGCGAAGAGACCCTGCTCATGCGACGTCTCGACTCGCCCGACCGGCCAGTTCCGCTGCTGTCCCACCGCCCACCACTCAACATCCAGGTGTCGTCGTGGATCGCTGCAGATTTTCTCCTAGTCGGGAGCTTGCTGTCGCAGGGGCGTCCCATGATCGTCGATCCGACACACACACCAGCGACCGTTGATCCAATCAGCCTCAAGGCGTTCTTCGTTTCCATTTCGCCAGACCGACGGTGGATTGCGTACCAGGCGCCGGGCGTGACAGGCGTGCATCTGCAGCCGTGGCCTGCACTCGATCGGCGATACCTTGTCGATGCTGAAGGAACGGAGCCGCGTTGGGCGTCCAACTCGGAACTCGTGTACCTCTCGCAGTATCGCGCGGCCGGTGTGATTG
This sequence comes from Gemmatimonadales bacterium, assembly GCA_013694695.1. Classification (GTDB taxonomy): domain Bacteria; phylum Gemmatimonadota; class Gemmatimonadetes; order Gemmatimonadales; family GWC2-71-9; genus Palsa-1233. Next base: position 5,065 of record JACDBX010000078.1, read on the forward strand.
CGGCGTCGGTGTACCGCACCCGTATCGATGCCAACGCAAGCGCGCCGGTTGGCGAGAAGGAGTTGATTGCCCGGGATCCCCGCTTCGCGGACACGCCCGGGTGGTCGCTCGCGACTACGCCGGACGGGGAGCTGATCTATCTCCAATCCCCGTCGGAAAACCTTGGCTTTTACTTGCGCGTTATCCCGGACTGGGTGAGTCAGATGAAACGCGCAGTAGACGAGGCCAACCGATGAGTGCTCTTGAGCGTCTTACCGCCGCATTGGCCGACCGCTACACCATCGAGCGCGAACTCGGTCAGGGCGGCATGGCCACCGTCTACCTTGCCCACGACGTCAAGCACGATCGCAAGGTGGCGATCAAGGTGCTGCGGCCCGAACTCGCCGTGGTGATCGGGGCCGAGCGCTTCCTGCGTGAGATCAAGACCATTGCCACGCTGCAGCACCCGCACATTCTTGGGCTTATCGATTCCGGTGAAGTGAACGGCACCGCGTACTACGTGATGCCGTTCGTCGAAGGCGAATCACTGCGCGACCGGTTGCAGCGCGACAAGCAACTGCCGATCAGCGATGCTGTGCGGCTGGCCACCGAAGTTGCCGCGGCCCTGGACTACGCCCACCGTCATGGCGTCATCCACCGCGACATCAAGCCCGAGAACATCCTGCTGCACGACGGCAGTGCGCTGGTGGCCGACTTCGGGATCGCCCTCGCGGTGTCGAGCGCGGGCGGTGGTTCACGGATGACCGAGACCGGAATGTCGCTCGGCACCCCGCACTACATGTCGCCCGAGCAGGCGATGGGCGAGCGTGAGATCACGGCGCGCTCCGACGTGTATGCGCTTGGTGCCATGACGTACGAGATGCTGATCGGCGATCCCCCGTTCACCGGCTCGACCGCGCAGGCGATCGTCGCGAAGGTGATGACGAGTGAACCTGCTGGCCTCATCGCACAGCGGAAGAGCATTCCGGCCGCGGTGGAAGATGCCGTGCTTACCGCCCTCGAGAAGCTGCCCGCCGACCGCTTTGCCAGCGCAAAGGAGTTTGCTGATGCTTTGACCGGCTCTACGCCAACCACGCGGCATGGGGCGCGAGGCGGACTTCGCACCCGCAGCGGGCGCGCCGGAGTGTCGGCGCGACTCTTCACCGTCGTCGCCGCACTGGGTGCGATTGCGGTGGTCGTGGCAGCACTCGGCTGGTTCCGTTCCCGCCCGCCACTGCCGGTCAGTCGTCAGCATGTCGCCCTCTGGCGAGTTCCGATGGAGCAGTTCGTTTCTCCGGGAATTGCGCGTCACGCCACGCAGGCCGCGATCGCACCGGATGGGTCGAGCATCGTGTTCACCGATTCGGCCAGCGGTGGCGCGCAACTTTTCCGGAAGCTACGGAACGAGAGGCAGCCGGTTCCGATCGCCGGGACGGAGGGAGGTGTCTCGCCGTTCTTCTCACCCGACGGCGCGTGGATCGGCTATCTCACGATCGACGGCAAGCTGAAGAAGGTGCCCACCGGCGGGGGCGGATCCATCACCCTCGCCGCCTCGGATCCGATCCAGTCCACGGCGACGTGGCTGGAAGACGGCACGATCCTCTTCGTCGATGGGGCCGCCGCGGTCAGCCGAGTCGCCGCGACCGGTGGGACGAGCTCCGTCGTGTTTTCCTATGGTGCCGGACAGCGGCAGACCGTGGGGCTCCTCACGCCGCTGCCAGAAAGTCGCGGTTTTCTCTTTACCACCTGTCCGGGCAACTGTGCGATCACGTCGTCAATCTGGGTCTTTGACTTCGCCGCGGACAGTGCGAGGCAGCTGATGGCAAACGCGGCGGGCGCATGGTACGCCCCCGCCGGGCACCTCCTCTATACCGACCGCAACGGTGGCCTCTTCGCCGCGGCCTTCGATCTTGACCGCCTCGCACTCACGTCGGGAGCCGTGCCGGTCGTCGATGGCGTGGTCCCCACCGCCGTGGCCGTGTCCGCGTCCGGGAGTATCCTTTATTCGGTGGATGTGGGCGGCGGCGGCGCTGCCACGCTGGCATGGGTTGCCCGCGACGGGAGCACCGAACCGCTTGACTCCACCTGGCGAGGAGAGTTCGAGTACCCCGCCGTCTCGCCGGACGGTAACTCCGTGGCTGTCAGCGTGCGCGATGGCGCGACGCACCTCTGGCTGCGTCGGTCCGACGGCACCCGTCAGAAGCTCACGCAGGCCGGCACCGTGAACTGGCGTGCCTCCTGGACCGCCGATGGGCAGGCCATCGCATTCGCGTCCAACATGCGGGGTGGAGGCAGCTCCGATGACTTCGACCTCTACCTGCTGCCGGTTGGAGGCGTCGCCTCACCACAACTGCTTCAGCATCACACGTTCGGGATCTGGGAAGCAGAGCTTTCCCGCGACGGTGAGTGGTTGGTGTTGCGGGCCGACGAGGAGGACGGCACGGGAATCATTCGAGCCCGGCGTCTCCGCGGTGACACCGCCCTGATGCCCATCGTCGTCAGCAAGTTCAACGCGGCGCAAACCGCGCTCTCCCCCGATGGTCGCTGGCTTGCGTACTCCACCAATTCGAGCGGGCGGCAGGAGATCTACGTCACGCCGTTTCCCGGTGCCGAGGTCAACCGCCTGGTCTCGCGGGACGGCGGCACCGAGCCTCGCTGGGCCCGGAATGGTCGCGAGCTCTTCTACAAGAGCGAGGGCCGACTCATGACGGTTGCCGTGGCTCCGGGTCCGGCCCTCACCCTCGGAACGCCGCGGCCACTCTTCTCGGTCGCCGGATACCGGAGCGCCCGCAATCGACAGCAGTACGATGTGGCTCTCGGCGGGGACCGGTTCCTGATGATCACGAACCGCACCGCCGATGCAACCGGGACCATCGTGTACGTCGAGAACTGGTTCACCGAACTGCAGGCCAAGATGAAGCAATGACCGATACCGTCACACGCCTCACCGCCGCGCTCGCCGACCGCTACCGGATCGAGCGCGAACTGGGCCAGGGCGGTATGGCGACGCCATGGCCACTCTGGGCTGCGCTCCCGTGCGGCGCGAGGCAGGGCAGGAGGGAGGGAACGGCTTGCCGCCGGCTCCAGTAGCCCGTAGATTAATAACTATTATTAACCACGCGGAGCGCTTCCATGCCCAATATTCTCTCGGTATCCGTGCCCTCAGGCCTTCATGAGGAGCTCGATGCCGAGGCCGCACGGCAGAAACGTTCGCGGTCGTTCGTCGTGGTCGAGGCGGTGCGGGAATATCTGGTGGCCAAGCAGCGGGACGCTTTCGCGGCAGGAAGTCTTCAGACGTTGCGGGACGGTCTCTCCATGGCCCCAGCCGAGCGTGTGGCGCTGTCCGAAAGTCTTTGGAGCGAGTTGGCCCGGGGTTGGCAGGCCAGCAAGCCGTGGGTGATCGGGTTTGACACGCATGCTGAACATCAACGTTGGTGCCGCGAGGGCGGCGGCATCACGAGATGACGGACTCCACATCGCGACTGAGCGCCGTTTGTGGGTTGTTGAACGCGGCAGGTGCGGAGTATGTGGTCGTGGGCGGCTTTGCGGTGGCGCTGCATGGGGTGATTCGGGCCACCAAGGATGTGGACGTCCTGATCGAGCCATCCGCCAAGAACGCCGCACGTGTCCTCTCGGGATTGCAGGGTCTGAAGTGGGGCATTGCGGCTGAGCTGGATCCCGTGGCATTGGCCTCCCGACCGATCACGATCATCGGGGATGATCCGCGGGTTGACGTGCTGACGATCGCCTGGAGCGTGCGCTACGCCGATGTGGTACACACGATGCTGCGAACCGAGATCGACGGCGTCGAGGTTCCCTACCTCGACCTGGAGAGCCTGATTCGCAGCAAGCAGACCGGGCGATTGCAGGATCAGGCTGATGTCGAACAGCTGGAGATCATCGCCCGCCTCAGGGATGGTCCGTCCGCGATGTAGCTTCATTGTTGTTCCCCGCTACGAGATCCTGATGAGCCTCGACCGCCTTACCGCCGCCCTGTCGGACCGCTACCGCGTCGAGCGTGAACTCGGCCAGGGCGGAATGGCCACAGTCTATCTCGCCCACGACATCCGCCACGAGCGTGATGTCGCGATCAAGGTGCTGCACCCCGACCTCGGTGCCGCGCTCGGCGGCGACCGCTTCCTCTCCGAAATCCGCACGACGGCGAAGCTGCAGCACCCGCACATCCTCCCGCTGCTCGATAGCGGGGAAGCGGACGGCCTCCTCTACTACGTGATGCCGCTGGTGACGGGCGAGACGCTACGCGCTCGCCTCGAGCGCGAACGCCAGCTCCCTATCGACGACGCGGTGCGGATCGCGCGTGAAGTGGCCGACGCTCTGGGAAGTGCCCACGCCCTCGGCATCATCCATCGTGACATCAAGCCGGAGAACATCCTGCTGCAGGGCGGGCACGCGCTGGTGGCGGACTTCGGCATCGCGCTCGCGGTGCAGAGCGCCGGTGGCCAGCGGATGACGCAGACCGGTCTCTCGCTCGGCACGCCGCAGTACATGAGTCCCGAGCAGGCGATGGGCGAGCGCGCCATTGATGTGCGCAGCGACGTCTACGCGCTCGGCGCCGTCACGTACGAAATGCTCGTGGGTGAGGCGCCATTCACGGGGCCGAGTGTGCAGGCGATCGTCGCGCGGTTGATCACGGAGGAGCCGCGCCCGCTTGGCCCCCAACGCAAGGCGGTGCCGGAGCATGTCGAGGCCGCGGTGCTGCGCGCGCTGGAGAAGCTGCCGGCGGATCGCTTTGCGAGTGCGACGGAGTTCGCGGCGGCACTCGGCAATCCGACTGGCGCTACCCTCGCGACCTCGCGTACCCGCGGCGTCGCAGCGGCGCGGCGCAGCAATCGCACGACCCTGCTGCTCGGCGCCGTGACCGTCCTCTCCCTGGCGGCAACCGCCTATGCCTGGCTGCGACCGACCGTCGAGCCCACGCCCAACTGGCAGACGATCGTGCTGACCGATTCACTCGAGGTGGACTTCCCGGGTTCGATGGTCGCCGTTTCACCGGACGGCCAGCACATCCTCTACCGGAAGGAGATGCAGAACTCCCCGATCTGGCTCAAGCGGGCGGATCGCCTCGACGCCATCGCGATCCCCGGCACCGGCCGCGGCGCGGCAGCGGTCTTTTCGCCCGATGGTGAGTGGCTCGCCTTCACCGCCGATCGCCAGCTCAAGAAGGTCCGCCTCGACGGCGGCGCCTCGATGCTCCTCGCCGATTCCGCCGCATCGCAGGAGTACGGCATCGCCTGGCTCGACGACGATACCATCCTGTATCCGTCACCCGACGGCGCCTCGATGCGACGTGTCAGCGCCGCCGGTGGCGGCTACACCGTGGCCTTCGCCGATAGCGCCCTGCTCGGGTATGGTCTGGTCAACACGACGGCGCTCCCCGATGCGCGCGGTGTGCTGACGACCGTGTGCACCTCGAACTGTGCCACCAGCGCGTTGAGTGTCATTGACCTCCGCTCCGGCACGCTGACAAGCCTCCTCCCCGACGTCTTGAAGGGATGGTACCTGCCGACCGGCTACCTGCTCTATGTCCGGACCGACTTCACGGCCATGGTGGCGCCGTTCGACCTGAACACGCTCACGATCACCGGTCCTGCCACGGCCGTGCTCGAGGGCGCCCCGATCCACTCCACTTTCCGAACGGTGCCGCTGCTCGGGATATCGCGTACTGGGACCCTGATCTACGCGCGCGGCACGGGCGGGGGGACCGCTGAAATGATTCGGGTAAACCGGCAAGGAGTGGTCTCGCCGATCGACACCAGCTGGGCCGGTGCCTTCAATTCCTTTGCACTGGCCACCGACGGTCGCCGCATGGCGGTGGGGACCGGCACCACGGGGGGCGGGCTTTCCATCTATCTCAAGCAACTGGATCGTGGCGCCTTTACCCGGCTCTCCTTCGGTGGGCAGGATCGACGTCCGACCTGGTCTCCCGATGGGCGCACGGTCGCCTTCATTCGTGACTCGTTGAATGGCGGTGGCGTATACGGCATAACGGCCGACGGCAGCGGGGACGAGCGAGTGCTGGTGCGCATCGATCGGCCGATTCAGGAAGTCGTCTGGTCGCCTGATGGCCAGTGGCTGGTGGTGCGCACCGACAATGGGACCGCTGGCGCCGGCGATCTGGTCGGCATCCGCACCAACGGCGACACCATGCAGGTCCCCCTGGTCGCGTCGAAGTTCACCGAAATGCACCCCGCCATCTCGCCGGATGGTCGCTGGTTGGCCTACATCTCCGACGAATCCGGCGCCAACGAGATCTACGTCCGCCCCTTTCCCGGTACCGCCGGCGGGCGGTGGCAGGTCTCGAATGGTGGTGGGGTGTCACCGGTCTGGGCACCGGACAGCCGCGAGCTCTTCTTCATCGACAACGGCAGCCGACTGGTGGCCGCCGACCTGCGCACGACCGCAGGATTCGAAGTGGTTGAGTTGCGCCCCCTCTTCGAGGTCCGCGGCTACATCCTTGATGTCTTTCACCAGTCGTTCGCGGTGACACCCGACGGAGCGAGCTTCATCTTCTCGCGGCAGCGGTCGAGCGGCGCCGGGGCGGCCAAGCCGACGGTGATCATGGTGCAAAACTGGTTCACCCACCTCAATGCGCAGCTGAAGCGGTGAATACGGAAGGAGGCGCCTCACGATGACCCGAGCTGGCACTATACTCGGCCGCTATCACCTCCGCGCGCAACTCGGTGCCGGCGGGATGGGCGAAGTATGGCGGGCGCACGACGCCAACCTCGATCGCGAGGTCGCGATCAAGTTGCTCGCACCAGGTACTTTCGCAGACGCCGATACGCATGCGCGATTCCGACGGGAGGCACTGGCCCTCTCGCGGCTCTCCCATCCTGGTATCGCAACGGTGTACGACTTCGATACGCACGAGGGTACGCCGTTCCTGGTGATGGAGCTTGTCACCGGGGGAGATCTCGAAGCGCGCGTGGCCGAGGGGTCGATGCCAGTGGAAGAGGTGCGTGCCATCGGCGCCGCCATCGCCGATGCGCTACACGACGCGCACGCCAACAACATCGTCCACCGTGACCTGAAACCGGGCAACGTCATGTTGACCCAGACCGGCCAGCCGAAGATCCTCGACTTCGGGATCGCGATGCTCCTGAACGAGGCGGGCGCCAACAAGCTCACCCGCACCGGAATGATTCTCGGCTCCCTGCCCTACATGGCACCGGAACAGTTGACGGGCGATGCTGATTCGCCGCTGACCGATGTCTATGCGCTCGGCGTGCTCCTCTTCGAGATGTTTACTGGGCGCCGTCCGTTCGTGAAGGAACGGGCCGAAGCGCTGATGTTCGAGATCTTCGGGAGCGCTCCACCCACCGTTCGGTCGATTCGGCCCGAGACGCCAGACGACCTCGATCGGCTCGTGATGGCATGCCTCAGCAAGGAACCCTCGGCTCGACCGCAGAGTGCAGCGGCCGTTGGCGATGCCTTGCGTGGCGGGAGTGTGACGACCTCGGCCACGATCAAAAGATCGGAGCCTGTCATCGACAGGATTGGTTCCATCGCCGTGCTTCCACTCCGGAACACGTCGGGTGATCCGACGCAGGAGTACTTCGTCGATGGCATGACCGAGGCAATCATCTCCGACTTGTCCCGCATCAAAGCGCTGCGTGTCATCTCGCGTACCTCCGCGATGCAATACAAGGGCTCCACCAAGACGCTTCCGGAGATCGCGCGCGAGTTGAACGTCGATGCGGTCCTCGAAGGCTCCGCCCACCTCGTCGGTGCACGGGTCCGGGTGAGCGTCCAACTCATCGCCGCGCGTCGCGACGAAACGCTCTGGGGTGATCGCTACGATCGCGATCTCGTGGACGTCTTGACGCTGCAGAGCGAATTGGCAGGGATGGTCGCCCGTGAGATCGCCGTGCAACTCACGCCGGCAGAAGCGAGTGTATTGGCCCGACGGCAGGTCGTCAACGCCGAGGCGCACCTGGAAGTCCTCAAGAGCCGGCACTCGATGTTCGCGGGGACCAAGGATGCACTTGAGGTGGCGTTGCGCCATGCCCGGCGCGCGCTCGAACTCGCGCCCGAGTATGCCGCGGCCTGGTCGGCGTTGGCCGACTGCCAGATCGTCCGGGTCACGCGGGGCATGGCTTCGCCCGCGGAGGCCGGGGGAGAGGCATTCACGGCCGCCGAGCGGGCGCGTGAGCTGGACCCCGAGCTCACGGACGCCTGGACCTCCCTGGGCTTTCTAGCCTCCATCAGCGGCGACGTCACTGGTGGAATGGAGAAGCTGCAGAACGCGGTGGAGCTCAACCCTGGACACGCATTTGCCCACAACATGTTGTCGCGGGCGCTTTCTGCATTGGGGCGAACTGATGAGGCGGTGGCAGCCGCTTCTCGGTCGATCGAACTCGATCCGCTCTCCTCGATGATCCGGACCGTCCATGGCGACGCGCTGTACTACGCACGCGAGTTTCAGAAGTCGGTGTTCCACTACAAGATGGCGATCGAACTGGACCCGCGTTTCGATGGGGCCCACACCGACATGGCACGAAGCCTTGAAGCCCTCGGGCGCTTCGACGAGGCGCGCGCCGCGTACGAGGAAGGGCGCCGACTTGCGGGTGGGATCGCCGGGCCATCATTCGGTCTGGCCCATCTCGAGGCCGCGGCTGGCAACGAAGCCGAAGCACGGCGCATCTTGGCTGATCTCACGGCGGCGCGCGGCAGCCGCGTTGTCTCGGCGTGGGGTATCGCTGCGCTGCACGCTTCACTCGGTGATGTTGACGAGGCGTTCGCGTGGCTCGAGACCGCGATCACCGAGAAGGCGTCCGGGTTGATGTGGCTCCGGGTGCATCCGAGGCTCGATCCGATTCGGGGCGACCCGCGCTATTGGCCACTGGTCGAACGCGTGGGGCTTGCCGATGCGCGGGAGGGAAAATGAATGACTTCGCCGAGCTGGAACTCGCCCGCCTCAAGGCCATGACCGCTTCGGAGAAGGTGGCGGTCATGCATTCGCTGTGGCATCAGGCGTGGGTGTTCAAGGCCGCGGGGATTCGCGCGCAGCACCCCGACTGGACAGCTGAACAGGTCGAGGAACGGGTCAGGGAACTGTTCCGGCTCGAGTCCGCGTGACCGATCCAGACCTGATCTCGCTCTTCGTCCAGCCGCTCAATCGACTGCGGATCCCGTACCTGGTGACTGGTGGCGTGGCAGCAGTGATTTACGGTGAGCCGCGCCTGACCCGCGACATCGATCTGGTACTCGACCTGCGTGCGGGAGATGTACCCCGACTGGCGGGCGCGTGGTCCACGGGGGATTTCTACGTGCCGCCGGTGGAGGTGATGGCCGAGGAGGCTGCCCGCCCGGCGCACGGTCACTTCAACATCATGCACCAGGACACCGCCTTCCGGGCCGATGTCTACTGTTTGGGCAGCGAGGACGAGCTTGGTGCCTGGGCTCTCCGGCATGCACGCCAGATTCGGATCGGTGACGACGAGGTGGCCGTCGCCCCGGTCGAGTATGTCATCGTGAAGAAGATGCAGTACTTCATGACGGGCGGCTCCGACCGACACCTGCGCGACATCCGCGCCATGCTCCGCCTGTGCGGCGACCAAGTAGACCAGGCTGAGCTTGAGCGATGGCTCGACCAGCTCAACCTGCGCCGCGTGTGGAATGACGTCATTCAACGGCAGGCAGAATCGTGACTGAATCCACTGAACGCCTGAAAGCCGCATTGGCCGACCGCTACCGCGTCGAGCGCGAGCTGGGGCAGGGCGGCATGGCGACGGTGTATCTCGCGCAGGACTTGAAGCACCATCGCCCGGTCGCGATCAAGGTGATGCGCCCGGAGGTCACGGCCGAGCTGGCCGCCGATCGGTTCCTGCTGGAGATCCGCACCACCGCCAACCTGCAGCATCCCCACATCCTGCCACTGTTCGACTCCGGCACGATCGCGGTAGAGTCATCCGACTTGCGACTCACGACGCAGCTCTACTACGTCATGCCCTTCATCGAAGGGGAGTCACTGCGTGATCGTCTCGATCGTGACGGTCCCCTGCCCGTGGACGACGCGGTACGCCTGGTGTGCGAGGTGGCGGGGGCGCTCGACTACGCCCACCAACAAGGGATCCTCCACCGCGACCTCAAGCCCGAGAACATTCTCATCAGCCGTGGGCATGCCCTGCTCGCCGACTTTGGGATCGCTCGGGCAACGGGAAGCACGGGCAGGGAGCGGCTCACCCAAACCGGCCTCGCGATCGGTACGCCGACCTACATGAGTCCCGAGCAAGCCACGGGCGAGGCCGAGTTGACGCCCGCTTCGGACGTGTACGGACTCGCCACGATCCTGTACGAACTGCTCACCGGCGATCCACCGTTCACCGGCGCCACCTTCGAGGCGATCCTGGTCAAGCGATTTACCCAGGAGGCGCCGCGGCTGCGGGCGCGCCGAGCCGACGCTCCAATGTCGTGTGACACCGCCGTGGGCAGGGCGCTGGCACGAGACCCTGCGGCGCGATTCGCGAGCGCGAGCGAATTCGCTGCCGCACTCGCTCCGGTTGCCGTGCCTCCAGGCGACGCGGCGCGGAACCAGCACGTGACCTCGCTTGCGGTGCTGCCCTTCGAAAACCTGAGCCCCGACGCCGAGAATGGCTACTTCTCCGACGGGCTCACCGAAGAGGTGATCACCACGCTCTCCAAGGTGGGGACCCTTCGCGTGATCTCCCGCTCCACGATGATGCAGTTTCGTGATCGTACCCGCTCAGCCGGGGATGTCGCGCGCACCCTCGGCGTGACGCACGTGCTCGAGGGCAGCGTGCGCAAGGCGGGAGATCGGTTGCGCATTTCTGCCTCGTTGCTGGCCGCCGGGAGCGACGCATCGCTCTGGGCCGAACGTTTTGACGGTTTGCTCGCCGACGTGTTTGACATCCAGGACCGCGTGGCGGCGGCGGTCGTGAGTGCACTCGAAATCGTGCTCACGCCGGAGGAGTTGCGGAAACTCGCGGAACACCCGCTCGAGAACGCTGAGGCGTACGACCACTACCTGCGTGCGCGCCAGGCACTCAACGATTTCTCGATGAGCGGCACCGAACGGGCATTCGGCTACCTCAACGAAGCTCTTGCACTCGCCCCCGACAACGTGGTCCTCCTGCGCGGACTTGGGATCGCATGCTACGCGGCTGCGAACACCGGCGAGCGCCCCGACCGGCAGGAGTTGCTCGCGCGCGCCCTGGACTACGCCGAAGCCATTGAACGGCTCCAGCCATCCAGCCCGTACAGCGCCGAGATTCGGGGATTGGTGGCGTTGCTGCAAGGCAACCAGGAGGAGTCGTTGCGACAGCTCGGTCGGGCCTTCGAGCTGCTGCCGGCGGACGTCGATGTGGCGGTCTGGTATTCCCTGATTGTGGCGTACGCGGGGCATTTCGCGGTGGCGGCCGCCATATCTCGCGCGATCTTGCGCGTGGCACCCGATCACAGTTTGGGGTGGGGAGGAGAATTCTTCGGGCTCTTGCTTGCAGGTAAGCATCTGGAGGCCGTGGGGCGACTCTCCCGGATACCGGCGACGGTACCCGCTACCTTCGCCGTACTCCTGACCGGACTCGCGTACGTCGCCGAAGGGGATCACGCACGCGCCCTCGACTCGCTCGACCGTGCGGCGCCGCTCGAGCCGGACGCATTCAAGGTGATAAGCTGTTTCCTTGCCCAGGCGCTGCGGGGCGAGCCGGCGGCCGCTCGTGCTGAACTCGTCCCGGAAGTCGCAGCCGGGATCTGGATGGATTTTCAGTATGCGGAGTGGGTTGCGCAGGGGTTCGCGCTGCTCGGTGAGGTAGACGAGGCCGCCCGATGGCTCGAACAGTCGGTGGAGCTGGGATGCGGCATTCACGAGACGATCACGCGGCACAACGCGGCGTGGCGACCGTGGCTCGAGCACCCCAAATTCGTGCCCATCCTCGCGTCGCTCAAGCAGAATGCGGAGCGGTACGCGCAGCTTGGGGTGGCACCTCGGGCACTGGCCATGGGAACGTAGGCATCCCGACACGACGACGCAGTGTCCAGAAAGCCTGGCGTTCGTTGCAGTTCCCCAACCCCTGATCCGGGAGTAACTTCCGCCGTCCCCGCCAACAATTCGCGCTCCTCCGTCCGGAAGGCTCCTTGAGCGTCCCCGACCGCCTGTCTGCAGCACTGAGCGACCGCTACCGCGTCGAGCGCGAACTGGGCCAGGGCGGGATGGCCACCGTTTACCTCGCGCACGACCTCAAGCACCAGCGCGACTTCGCGATCAAGGTGCTGCACCCCGATCTTGGTGCGGCACTCGGCAGCGAGCGCTTTCTCTCCGAGATCCGCACCACGGCACGGCTGCAGCACCCGCACATCCTCCCGCTGCTCGACAGCGGCGAGGCGGATGGATTGCTGTATTACGTGATGCCGCTGGTGACGGGCGAGACGCTGCGGACGCGGCTGGAGCGTGAGCGGCAACTGCCGATCAATGATGCGGTGCGAATTGCCCGCGAAGTGGCCGCGGCCCTCGACTACGCCCATCGGCAGGGTGTGATCCACCGCGACATCAAGCCCGAGAACATCCTGCTCCACGATGGCCAGGCGCTGGTGGCCGACTTCGGGATCGCCCTGGCCGTGCAGACCGCGGGTGGCGCTCGCATGACACAAACGGGCCTGTCGCTCGGCACGCCACAGTACATGAGTCCCGAGCAGGCGATGGGCGAGAAGGTTATCGATGCCCGTAGCGATGTATATGCACTCGGCGCGGTGACGTACGAGATGCTGGCGGGCGACGCACCATTCACTGGTGGCAGCGTCCAGGCGATCGTCGCGAAGATCATGACCGAGAAACCGACGCCGGTCCACACGCTGCGCGACACCGTGCCGGAGCACGTCGAGGAGACCGTGCTCACGGCGCTCGCCAAGCTGCCGGCCGACCGCTTCGCGACGGCGGCCGAGTTCGCCGCTGCACTTGCCGGAACCGGCACGACGCGGACGACGGTGATTCGGAGGCCGGTGGCATCTGGTCGCCGCCGGACCATGGCCGGGATCGCGCTCGTCGCGGGGGGTCTGCTGGTCGGAGTGGTGATCGGGAAGTCCGCTGCCGGCGGTCGGGAGGTGACGCCGCCACCGGTGGTGCGCTACGCCATGCCGTTGCCGGACACCGCCGCGTTTGCCGAGGGCGTCAGCGCCGACATCGCCATCGCGCCCGACGGGTCGAAGTTCGCCTACGTCTCGCGCGCCGGCTTGATGCTGCGCGGCATGGACCAGCTGGAGTCGGTGCGCAGGGGGCGCGGCACGGTGCCCTTCTTTTCCCCCGATGGCCGCTGGCTGGGCTACTCCGAAGGCGCCAAGCTCCTCAAGCTCTCCTTGGCGGGCGGCGCGGCGGTGGCGATCTGTGATTCCTGCCCGGGATACGCCTTCCATTGGGGCAGCGATGACACGGTCCGCTATCACACGGCGCCCCCCGACAACGTCAACGCGCGGGTCCTGATGGCGGTGTCGGCGCGTGGCGGGCAGGCGTCCGAGGTCGCCCGGCCGGATAGCGGGAGCGGCGAGGCCTTCCGCTCCCCAATCCTGCTGCCCGGCACTCGCACCATGATCTTCGCGCTCTTCCTGGGCAACAGCAGTCGCCTCGCCGCGCTCGACCTTGCGACCGGCGTGATCACCCGCTTCGACCAGGCCGGTTTCACACCCCAGTGGGTCGACGCGGGCTTCGTGACCCTCGGCAGCGCTGATGGCGGCTTGCTGGCGGTGCCGTTCGACCGACGGCGCGCCAAGCCGACCGGCCCAGCGGTCACCATCGCCAGCGATGTCTCCCAGCCGGATGGTTTCGCCTCCCGGGCGGCTGTGTCCACGTCCGGGGCGATCGTCTACGCCCAGGGCGGCGGGGCACTGCCCCGTGAACTCCTCCTGGTGTCGCGATCCGGACAGGCCACCCGCATCCCGGGTGAGGCCCGGCTCTTCGCCAATCCGCGCGTGGCGCCCGACGGCCGACGACTCGCCATCGGGATCACCGATCCCGCGACGTCGGGACAGGACGTGTGGCTCCTCGAGCTGAATCAGGGCACCTGGTCACGGCTCACCACCAACGGCATCAGCAACCGACCAATCTGGACGCACGATGGCCGACGGATCGTCTATTCGAGCAACGATGACCTCTGGTGGATCGCGTCCGACGGGAGCGGTACGCCCGACTCCATCCTGGTGGCCAACGGCTCCCGCTGGGGTGGCGCGGTAACCCCCGATGGTCGCGAGTTGGTCTTCCACGAGCGGAGCAGCACCCGCGAGGGGATCCGCCGCATGGCCTTCGATTCCGCGCCCGCGTCAACCGCGATCCTGACGGGCCGCTTCGGCGAGTCGGTCCCGGTGCTCTCCCCGGACGGGCGCTGGCTCGCGTACCAATCGGACGAGTCCGGTCGCCCCGGGGTCTATGCCCGCCCCTATCCGACGGCGGGCGCGCGCGTCTCCATCTCGCTCCAGAGCGGCGCCGAGCCAGTCTGGGCACGGAACGGGCGCGAGCTCTTCTACCGCACTGGCGACAGCCTGATGTCCGCCACGATCGAGAACGCCGGCGGCCTTGCCGTCACGGCGCGCCGCCTCCTCTTCCGCGGCTCGTTCATGACGGGCAACGGCTTTCGGGAGTACGACGTCACGCCGGACGGCAGCCAGTTTGTCATGCTGAGCGGCGGCAGCGGCCGATCCACCCTGATCGGCCTGCAACACGTCTTCGAGAACCTGCTGCATGGGCGCCAGGTCAATCCGAAATGACTCCTGCACTCACTCGCCTCGCCGCCGCGCTCAGTGACCGCTACCGTACCGGGTTGAACACCGGCAGGCCGTCCGTATCAGTCGACCATAGTCGTTGACCGTGGTACCATAAACCATGCCTGAACCGACCGAATCCATCGCCATCTCGGAATTCAAGGCCACCTGTCTGGCGGTGCTTGAGCGGGTCCGCCGTACCGGCACTCCGATCCTGATCACCCGACGCGGCGAGCCGATTGCGGAGATTGTCCCGCCGTCGCTGGCCAGCGCCGGCTCCGGGTGGCTCGGCGTCATGCGCGGCAGTGCCACGATCACCGGCGATCTGGTTGCGCCTGTGGCAGACGCCGACGGCTGGGAGGCGCTCGGCGGATGAGGCTGTTGCTCGACACCCATATCTGGCTCAGGGCGCTGCTGGAATCGGAGCGTCTCTCGGCGGAAGTGCGTGCGGCGCTTGAATCGCCGGACAACGAACTCTGGCTTTCTTCCGTCAGCGTGTGGGAGGCGAGCATCCTCGCCGAGCTGGGGCGACTCTCGCCCGCCACCTCGACCAGCGACTGGCTCCAGCAGATGGTCGCAGCCATCCCGCGCCGGGAGGCGCCGTTGACGCGCGAGATTGCGATGATGAGCAGGCAGCTCTCGTTGCCGCATCAGGATCCGGCCGACCGTTTCCTTGCCGCCACGGCGCGGGTCCATGACCTGACACTGGTGACAGCCGATGAGCGACTGCAACACTCCGACGAATTCGCCGTGCTGGCCAACCGATGACCGGATCCTGGCAGCGGACGCAACGCACCCTGGTCGCGGCTGATGTCGCTGACGCGACCCGCGCGCCGCACAGCGCACAAATTACACGTCGCTTTCGCGACATCAGCCGAGCCGTCGCTTTAGCGACGAACGAAGGATGAGCGTCGAGCGCCTTACCACCGCCCTGGCAGACCGCTACCGCATCGAGCGCGAACTCGGGCAGGGCGGGATGGCCACGGTATATCTCGCGCACGACATCCGCCACGAGCGTGATGTCGCCATCAAGGTGCTGCATCCGGATCTTGGTGCGGCGCTGGGCAGTGAACGCTTCCTCTCCGAAATCCGCACGACGGCCAAGCTGCAGCATCCGCACATCCTGCCCCTGCTCGACAGCGGCGAGGCCGACGGGCTCCTCTACTATGTGATGCCGCTGGTGACGGGCGAGACGTTGCGCGCCCGGCTCGAGCGCGAACGCCAGCTGCCGATCGACGACGCAGTGCGCATTGCACGCGAAGTGGCCGACGCGCTCGGAAGCGCGCACGCCCTCGGGATCATTCACCGCGACATCAAGCCCGAGAACATCCTGCTGCAGGGCGGCCATGCGCTGGTGGCCGACTTCGGGATCGCGCTCGCGGTGCAGACCGCGGGTGGCGCTCGGATGACACAGACGGGTCTGAGTCTCGGCACGCCGCAGTACATGAGTCCCGAGCAGGCGATGGGCGAAAAGCAGATCGACGCGCGCAGCGACATCTATTCGATCGGCGCGGTGACGTACGAGATGCTGGTTGGTGAAGCCCCATTCACGGGGCCGAGTGTGCAGGCGATCGTCGCGCGGATCATGACTGAGGAGCCGCGTCGGCTCGTGGCGCAGCGGAAGGCCGTGCCTGACGTGGTGGAAGACGCGGTCTTCCGGGCGCTCGAGAAGCTGCCAGCTGATCGCTTCGCCAGCGCCGCAGAGTTCGGAGCTGCCCTGACTGGTGGGACCGGTACCACAACCCCGAGGCGGTCGTCATCGCGTCCTTTCGCACCCGCAGGCCGACGCCCGCATGGCGCTACGCTGCTGCTTGCCGGCACGTCCATCGCATTTGCGGCCCTCGCTGCGTGGCAGTGGCAACAGAAGCCAGCGTCCGTCGGGCCGATATTGTACGACGCGGCGTTTGCGGACAGCGCGCCGATCTCATTCGAGTCAAGCCGCCTCGACGCGTCATATGGTCTCGCGCTCCGCGCGCTCTCGGTGTCGTCGGATGCCGAGTTCGTAGTCTACGCGGCGCGCCAGGGCGAAACGACGGCCATCTGGTATCGCTCGCTCACCAATGACGAGACGCGACTGATCCAGGGGACCGTCGGCGGAACCGCTCCGCGGGTGTCTCCCGATGGCGCGCTGGTCGCGTTCCTCCTTGGCGACGACGTGATGGTCGTGCCGATCGGCGGCGGCGAGGCTCGCAGGCTGCTAGACGGCCAGAGCACCAACTGGATGCAGTGGCTGTCCCCGTCGGAGTTGCTGGCGGCCGATGCCGACGGCAGCCGCATCAGCGAACTCGACCCGGCGGGGGGTACTGCACGGTCCCGGACAGCCAACCGTTGTGCATTCGGCCAGCAACTGTCCGATCACGATTTTCTCTGCTCTGCGAATCGCATGGTGGAGATTGTCGATCCGAGCACGACCTCGCGACTGACCGTCAGGCGGACGGCGAGTGACTCGTCCACCGCGACACTGCTGACGGGCTCCGGATTCAGGGTTATCGACGAGCGGTACATCGTCTGGGTGGCTGGGGATGGTGCGCTGACGGCGGCTTCCTACGACCCGACAACTCGCCGTGCCGGCCGCTCGGTGCGTCTGGTATCCGCTGTACGCCGTGAGGCAATCGGTGAAGCGCAGTTCGATGTCGCCATGAACGGCACGCTGGTGTACGCGCCCGGCGTCGATGCCGCTGTCGGCCGTATCGTTCGCCTCGGACCCGGCGCCCCGCCAACGCCACTGCCGATCCCCACGGCTGATTTCCAGCGGTATGACCTGA
>JACDBX010000093.1 GCA_013694695.1 Gemmatimonadales bacterium
GTCGCCCCGGGCGCCACATGGCCGAACGCCTGAAAGGCGGTGCGCAGTGCCAACACGCCGGGCTTCGTGCGATTGAGC
Organism: Gemmatimonadales bacterium; assembly: GCA_013694695.1. GTDB lineage: Bacteria > Gemmatimonadota > Gemmatimonadetes > Gemmatimonadales > GWC2-71-9 > Palsa-1233. The sequence continues at coordinate 79 of JACDBX010000093.1, forward strand.
TGGTGGCTCTGGGTCAGGCGCTTTGGGGTCTTGGGGGCCATCTGTGAAAGCTACCAGCGTGCGGGGTGCGGTGATGATCCGCTATAATCCGGGAATGTCCAAGACCCCACTCTCTCCGCGCAATGCGCCGCCAGCAGGCGGCTCGCCCATCACGCTCAGCGGCTCGACCCTGACCGTTCCCGACCAGCCGATCATCCCGTTCATCGAAGGCGACGGCACCGGTCCAGACATCTGGCGCGCATCGCAGCACGTCTTCGACAGCGCGGTCGAAATCGCCTATGGCGGCAAGCGCCGGCTGGCGTGGCACGAGGTGTATGCGGGGGAGAAGGCCAAGGATCGGTTCGACTCGTGGCTCCCAGACGAGACGCTGGAAGCGATCAGGACGTACCTGGTCGCCATCAAGGGCCCACTCACCACTCCGGTAGGTGGCGGGATCCGTTCGCTGAACGTGGCGCTGCGCCAGCAGCTCGACCTCTACGCCTGCCTCCGCCCGGTTCGGTGGTTCACCGGCGTGCCGTCGCCGGTGAAGGATCCAGGCGCGGTCGACATGGTGATCTTTCGCGAGAACACCGAAGACATCTACGCGGGCATCGAGTACCAGGCGAAAAGCGACAAGGCGAGGCGCGTCATCGCGTTCCTCCAGGACGAGATGGGTGTGACCAGCATCCGCTTTCCCGACAGCAGCGCCATCGGCATCAAGCCCGTGTCGGAAGAGGGATCGAAGCGGTTGATTCGCTCGGCGATCGAGTACGCGATCGCGCACCAGCGCAGGAGCGTGACGCTGGTGCACAAGGGCAACATCATGAAGTTCACCGAGGGGGGCTTCCGCGACTGGGGCTACGAGCTGGCGCGCGAGGAGTTCGGTGCGATCGATCACGAGGGCGGGCCGTGGCAGGTGCTGCCCGGCGGGATAATCATCAAGGACGTGATCGCCGACGCCATGTTGCAGCAGATCTTGCTGCGGCCGAAGGATTACGACGTGCTCGCCACGCTCAACCTCAATGGCGACTACATCTCCGACGCCCTCGCGGCACAGGTGGGCGGGATCGGCATCGCGCCGGGCGCCAACATCAACTACCAGACCGGCCACGCGATCTTCGAGGCCACCCACGGGACGGCACCGAAGTATGCCGGAAAGGACATGGTCAATCCGGGGTCGGTGATTCTCTCCGGTGAGATGATGCTGCGATACATCGGCTGGCACGAGGCGGCGGACCTCATCATCAGTTCGCTCTCCACCACGATCGGCCAGCGCCGTGTCACGTACGACTTCGAGCGCCTGATGGATGGTGCCACCAAGCTCTCCACCAGCGAGTTCGGTCGCGCCATGGTCGACAACATGCGAGCGGGCTGACATGGCTGCGCCCGGGTGAGGCGATGACGTCGCGACAGCGGACGCCGCCGCTGCCGAAGCCGGTCGACGTGGCACTGCGCGAGTTGAGCAACGCGATGCAGCGCCTCGGGATGTACCCACCCGGGCACGGTCACGCCGTGTCCGCGGTGCGCTCGCTTCACGAAAAGGTCACCGCCGCGTTGATCGATCGCAACGCGATCACGGTCGGCATCACCCCGCACGGACTCCTCATCGACGGCATCGCGATCGAGCCGCTCCCGTCGGTGCTTCGCGAACTGGCCAGCAAGCTCCACCGCCGAAATGTCGGGACGATCCACCTCCAGGCCGGTACCGACGGTACCGAGCTGGCGATGATGGTCGCCGCGCTCGCTGCGCCCGATGCCGAGGAGAAGGTGGGCCGCGACGGCCTGCGACTGGACCACTTGCGCATCGAGCCGCTGATATACGACGTCCTCGAGTTCGGCAACCCGCTGGCCGAACAGGAACTCGATGATGTCTTCTGGACACAGCTGATCGAGGCAGCGTTTGGTCGGCGACTCGCCGACACGGAGGGCACGCCCACCGCGGAGATGATCGCCGATGCGATCACCGAACAGTCGGCGACGGAATCCGGCGCCCGGCGCGTGTATGAGGCGCTCACCGGGCTGTGCTCGGCGATCGCGGTGCGCCCCGAGCGGAGCACGATCAGTGCACGCCGACGGTTCATCGATGTCCTGACCGCACTCTCGCGTCCGGTCACCACGCGGGTGATGTCGGCCGCACCCTCGCCATCATCCCGGCGCCGTTTCCTCCGCGAAACGTTGTCGGTGGTACCCCCGGCGCTGGTGCTGCAGGTCCTCGAATCGGTGGCCGACGCCGACCGTGACCCGATCTCCGATCAGCTTCGGTGGCTCCTCGGCCGCCTCGCCGGCAGCGGGGACGGTCCGACGGGTGCGGGCAACGCCGCATTCTCGGCACAGGTCGTGGGGCTGGTGGAGCAGTGGGAGGGAACCGCGCAGGATGGGATCGACACCGACAGCGGCGATCCGCGGCTCTCGGTCGAGGGGTTGCGCGTGGTGGCGATCGGACTGGAGATCGTCACACCCGCCCCCACGGTGATCGCAGCTGCCCGGCGAGTGGCCGAGCAGGGGCGAATCGCCGAGCTCATGCAGTTGCTCGACGCGCCGGCCAACGATGCGGCTACCGTAGACACGATCGCGTCGGCGGTGTTCGAGCCAAGTGTGCTCGCCGGGTTGCTGCGTGCCACTCCGATTGATTTCGGAATCGCCGAGCGCGTGGCTGTGCAGCTCGGCCGGGACGCGATTGACCCGCTGCTCGACTCACTCGATGCTGCCGATGACCGCGCGACGCGGCGTCGCCTCCTCGATGTCGTTGTCCGGGTTGCACCGGGCGGGTCGGAGCTGCTCCTCGCCCGGCTTCCTGGCGCAGGTTGGCAACTGGCGCGCAATATCTTTGTGGTGCTCGCGCGCTTACCCGATGTGCAGCAGGTGGACCCGATCCTCGTTGGCCTGAAGCACCCCGACAGGCGGGTGCGTCATGAGGCACTCAAGGCCGCGCTCGGGCAGCCGTCGATCCGCCGCCGCGCCGTCCAGGACGCGATCGAGGGTGATGATCCCTCGATGACTCGCACCGCGCTGGCGGCACTCGACCGAGAATGCCCTCCAGAGCTGATCGCGCCGGTGCTCTCGGTTCTCGGGCACGAAGACCCCGACCTCCAACTGCTCGCCGTCGGCCTGATCGGGGATGCGCGCAGCCCGCTTGTGGTTCCGCCACTGCTCGGCCTTGTCCGCACTCGTGGCGGCCTTCTTCAACGCACCCGGCTCCTGCCTCGCACGCCGGTGATGCTCGCCGCGCTGCAGGTGCTCGCCAGTCGGTGGAGTCATCACCGGCCGGTGATGCCGGTGCTGCAGCTCGCCGCCCGGTCCGATGAGCGAGAGGTACAGGCGGCGCTCGGGAGAATCGAGTGAGCGAGGCCGTCCGGTTCCTCCACGCGCTGGCGCATGCGCTGGCCACCCTCTCGCTGTATTCACCCGGGCATCCGGCAACCCGACGGGCCATGGAGCAGGCGCTGGAAGCGTTGCAGCTTCTGCTCGCCATCGACGAGCGACCGGTGTTTCTCTTCCTCGGTGCCGCACCGGTGTTCTCCGGCCGTGCACTCCACGAGCTGCGCGACTGGCCGTGGGGGCGCCGCCTCGCCGACGCGGGGGTTCATCGCATCGAGTTCGACAGTTTACTGACGCCCGACGGAATCGCGGAACTGTTGCACCAGCTCACGACGAGGATGAGCGGTTCGAGAGGCGATGCGGTCGTCGATGTGCCGACCATCCCGGGTGTGCAATACGGCGGCGTCGCAGTGTTCGAAGAGACGGTCGAGAGCGGGGACGCGGACGCGTCTGCGCTGGCGCAGGGAAGCCGAGAGTTCCGGTTGAACCTCGACGACGAACTGGAGGCGATGCGGTTCGTGTTGGCAGAGGCGCGCCGCGGGGTGCTGGCGCGCGCCGAGGCGGGCGCGATCGTCCGGATCCTCGACATGCTGCTCGACGAGCACCAGTTTCCGCAGGCAGCACACGGCAGCGCGCCTTACTCGGTGGTGCACGCGATCAATACGGCGCTCCTCACGATGGCGGCGGCGACGGCGACGGGCCTCGACCGGGCCGACCGACAGAGCCTGGGAGTCGCCGCGCTCCTGCACGACATCGGGATGGCACAGCTTCCGCTCGGGCTGGCCGACAAGGAGTCGCTGGAGCTGGCCGAGCGGGTGCTCATCGAATCGCACGCCGAACGCGGGGGGAGGATGCTGCTGGAGGGCGGGGCGGCCATGGCACTCCCGGCGGCGGTGGCGTATGAACACCACCTGCGACCCGACGGCACCGGCTACCCGGTGGGACGGCTGCGGACGACGCCGCACTGGGCGAGCCGGATGGTCGGTGCGGCATCGGCGTTCATCGCGCTCCGATCGCCCCGTCCATTCCGATCGCCATGGTCGACCGAGCGCGCGCTGTCGCTTCTCGAGGAGGGTTCGGGCACGGTGTTCGATGCCGACATCGCGCACCTGCTCACGGTCGTGGTGCGACCGACGTGACGCTCTCTCCGCGCGCGCAGGTAGCGGTCGCGGCGCTTCTCTTCAGCACTGGTGGCGTGGCGATCAAGGCGAATGCGTTCACGGGATGGCAGGTGGCATCGCTCCGCTCGGGGATCGCGGCGTGCACGCTGCTGCTGCTCCTTCCCGCTGCGCGGCGTGGATTGACGTGGCGTGCTGCGCTGGTCGGTGTGGCATATGCCGCGACGGTGGTGTCGTTCGTGCTCGCAAACAAGCTCACCACCAGCGCCAACGCCATCTACCTGCAGTCGACCGCACCCCTGTACCTGTTGTTGCTCGGCCCGGTGCTGCTGGGCGAACGGATCAACCGGCGCGACATCCCGGTGGTGCTCGCAGTGATCGCCGGACTCGCGCTCGTCTTTTTCGGTGTGGACGTCCCCTCAGCCACGGCACCAGATCCCGCGCGTGGCAACATGATCGCGCTCATCAGCGGGCTCTCGTACGCGCTGATGCTCTGCGGGTTGCGATGGCTTGGCCGGGAGGGCGATCAGCGAGGCGAGGGCATTGCCGCAGTCGTACTCGGCAATGCATTCGCGTGCGTGCTCGCGCTGCCGATGGCGCTGCCGCTGGTGCACGGGTCGTCCGCCGACTGGGCCGGGGTGTTGTACCTCGGTGTTTTCCAGATCGGGCTGGCGTACCTGCTGGTCACGCGAGGGCTGCAGCAGCTGCGGGCGATTGAGGTCTCGCTGCTGCTGCTGATCGAGATGGCATGCAATCCGATCTGGTCATGGCTTCTCCTGGGTGAAGTTCCATCGGCGTTCGCGATTCTCGGGGGCGCGATCATCGTGGTGGCGACGGTGACCCAGGCGGTGAGGGCGCCGCGGCAGGCAGCGGTGGCGCCGGGATGACGGCGCTGGCGGCGACGCTGATCGAGACCGTTCGGGTGATCGGTGGGCGGGCGCCGCTCTGGCCGCTGCACCGATCGCGGCTCGATACCAGCGCGGTGGCGCTCGGGATTGTGGTCCCGCCGCTGGAGCCGCCGGTGGGCGGGGAGGACCGAGTGGTGCGGTATGCCGTGTCGGGTGACGTGGTCAGGATCACGGAGAGCTCGGTGGAGCCGGCGGAGTCGCTGGCGTTCGTGAGTTCGGCGGCGTTGCACCGCGGGTACCCGCACAAGGTTGCGGCCAGGGCGTGGCTCAACGCCGAGCGCTTGCTGGCGCGGGCGGGCGGAGCGGACGACGCGATCATGATGGATGGCGGGGGGATGGTGGTGGAGGCGACGATCTGGGCCGTTGGTTGGTGGGATGGCGACCGTCTGTTGTTTCCGCCCCTCGCCCGGGGCGGGCTTCCGAGCGTGGCGCGGGCGCGGCTGGCGGAAGTAGTGCGCGGGGGGATTGGCGAGGGCGATCTGGCGCGCGAGAAGGCGTCCCGGCGCCCGCTGGTGGCGTGCAATGCGGCGCGGGGTGTGGTGGCTGTGGCGGCGCTCGACGGGGTGGGAACCCCGATGAATCACCGGACGTTGGCGATCTCGAAGCGGTTCTGGGATCGGGATTGCGCTTGACCCCCCCGCAACAGCGGGGCATTTTAGCCCGTGGGTGATACGTGGTGCCCGTAGCTCAAGTGGTTAGAGCGCCGCACTGTGGCTGCGGAGGCTGCGGGTTCAAGTCCCGTCGGGCACCCTTGGAAGTCGCTGGACGAAGGTCCGTAGCTCAATTGGTAGAGCACCGGTCTCCAAAACCGGGGGTTGCAGGTTCGATTCCTGCCGGGCCTGTATCGCGCAGGGATTGGACGCGGCGACCTCCCGGTTGAGTCCATCCCGGGGCGATGGCTATATTTGCTGGCTGTATGGGAACGCGCCGCTATCGTCTAGAGGCCTAGGACACAGCCCTCTCAAGGCTGGAACACGGGTTCGAATCCCGTTAGCGGTATGGCACCAACGCGGGCATGATCGGCCCCATCGTCTATCGGTTAGGACGCGACCCTTTCAAGGTCGAGAGACGGGTTCGATTCCCGTTGGGGCTATGCGGGAAAAGCAGGGACCGCCTCGATAGCTCAATTGGTAGAGCACGTGACTCTTAATCACTAGGTTGCAGGTTCGATTCCTGCTCGGGGCATTGCAGTACTCGTCGAGAGCTCGCTCGTGAACCGCGCTTCAGCAGGGATCCAGTCGTTGTACGGGTTCACCGCTCAGGGGGCTGACGTGGCGCGAACCCATCGAATTCTTCAGTACCTGATTGTGCTCGCAGTGTTCAGCGCGTGCACAGGCCCCTCAGTTTCCGTCGATGACGGTCCCATTCCTTCAGTCCAGCTCTCGGTATTCGACCCAGCGGCTGGCGCAGTCCCGTCGTTCATGCTGTACGTCAGGCTGACAGCATGGATCGGTGATTCGGCGAACACGGTCCGAATGAGTGACCAAGACACCAGGGCCGGGCGGTATGTCTGGACGAACGAGCTGCTACGGCCCGCGCGTCATGACAGCTTGGTACTGTGGGTCGGAGCGGATGAATGCACCGGATATGCTCGAAACACCCAGTTCGTTGTGCCGAAGACGTCACTCGAGCTGCAAAATGTCGAAGTTCGACTGCAGCGTACGCGTGCCACGCTGGAGTCAGGCGTAGAGGCCTGTGCGATCGGTATGCGGGCGCCCGGTGATCCGACCGGGTGGGCTGCTCGTTTCGCGCTTCAGATCGTGTTCGACAGCGTCGGCAGCGAAGTCAAAGGCCGGTGGGCAGTGCACTACAACGAAACCCGACGGTCGGAGGACGGTTATTTCACGGGGCAGCGTGCCGGTGACAGCATCGAACTCGCCGCGGAACCACACGGGGCATACTTCGGATGCGATCCCAGGTACACCATTGTCTTGACGATGTTGCCCGGCGACATAATTGGCTCGATGCGCATGCTCCAGCGTGACGGCTGTCCTCCCCCCGCCGCGCCAGTCGTACCCGCCGCCGTGAATTCAATCGGATTTCCACCGTCCTCGTTGCCATTGCGGTGAGCCAACGTGGAGTGTGTATCCAATGAAAACGGCGTACACGTGGCTCGCGCTCACCGCTCTCGTTGGATATGCCTGCGCGTCCGGCTCCGCAGGTCCCTCGACGGGGTTGGACAATCTGTACTTGTCGATGCCTTCACCGAGTTTATTAGTCTCAAGGTATCTTGTGTACCGACGCGCCGTCATGCAGGCGCGGCCCGATGTGTTGGTCTGCATTCGGGAATTCAGCGACGACGACGTCGCACACGCCCTGAGGGGCGGTTGGGCCCCCAGCGTCCGGGTGGACCCGACCTGCCGGGGAGCGCGCACGGGTGCTGGTGGGTCGCCGTTGTTGGTCATCGAGAGGGTAGTGCTGGGATCCGACACATCGCGGGCATTCGCGACTTACTACCAGGACAAGCACCCGAAGGCGTGGAAAGAAGAGTTTGTGTGGTTCAGGCCACCTCTTCAGGGGGACTGGCGCCTCATCGTTGGCCAGTTTGCCCTGCCTCATTAGATGGCAGGGCGCGGGCCAATGTGGAACTTGCCGGTGAAGAGTGACCGGGGGCTGGTGACGCAGTCCCCAGCACACAATCGCTCGTTCGACCGATAGTCACCTGGTGGCGGCGCCATTTCGCGTGTGCGTGAACGACCCTAGATTCGCCCCATGTCCTATCACATCCGGCCGATCACTCCCGCCGACAATCCCGCCGCCGCACGGGTGATCCGCACCGTGATGCCGGAATTCGGCGCCAGCGGCCCGGGGTTCTCGATCAACGACCCAGAAGTCGATGCGATGTATGAGGCGTACCATTCACCGCAGTCGGAGTTCTTCGTCGTCACGCAAAACGATGCGGTGGTGGGTTGCGGTGGCGTGGCACCACTCGCCGCCGGCGACCCGGGCACCTGCGAACTCCGGAAGATGTATTTCCTCCCCGAGGTGCGCGGGCAGGGCGCCGGCCGCGAACTGCTGGCGCTCTGCCTGCAACGCGCCCGCGCGCTCGGCTTCTCCTACTGCTACCTCGAGACACTCGGTTCTATGCACGCTGCACACCGGCTTTATGAGCGCGCCGGGTTCGAGCGTCTCCCTGGCCCCATCGGCTCGACCGGCCACTTCAAGTGCGATGCCTTCTATGGGATGAATCTCACGGCGTCCTGATCACCCGCTAACGAACCACCGGACGCTCGCCGGTCATCGCGGCCCCCTTGCGATGACGGGTGATCGGGATATTGTATACAATCGTGATCCCAAGGACTACTCTCGCCGACGCGACCAGCGACGCCCTGCGGGAGCGCATCCTGAGCGGGCTCCTGCCCGGCGGCGCGCCCCTCCGCCAGGAGGCTCTCGCCACGGAACTTGGTGTGAGCCGGATTCCCCTGCGCGAAGCGCTCCGCCAGCTCGAGGCCGAAGGGCTGGTCACCCTCCTCCCGCACCGCGGGGCCGTGGTCACGCCGATCCCGCTGCCGCACGCCCTCGAATTATTCGAACTTCGCGCCATGGTCGAGGGAGACCTGGTTCACCGTGCAGTACCGCGAATGACGCCTGCGGACGATCTCACCGTGACCGACCAGGTTCGGCAGTTCGAGGCGGCGGTGCAAGCCGGTGACGCGGCAGCGTGGGGCAGCGCCAACTGGCAGTTGCACCGCGCGCTGTATGCGCCGGCCGATCGGCCCGTGACCCTCGACGTCGTCGCACGGTTGCACGCCCAGTCTGACCGCTATCTCCGGGCGCAGCTCACCCTGACCAACGGTACCGCAGCCGCCATTCGCGAGCACCGCGCAATTACCGCCGCCGCACGGCGCCGTAGCGCCGACCTGACGGCCCGACTCGTTCGCGACCACATTCTTCGCGCTGGCCGCACCCTCGCGGCAGCGCTCCGACAGCAATCCGAGGTCGAAGCATGAGCAGCACCATTTTGCCGCAGTTCATTGGTGGAGCGTTCGTCGCATCCGGGTCGTCGTCTCAACTCACCCGGCACAACCCGTCCGACCTGTCCGACCTTGTCGCAACGGTGCCGATCGGCTCAGCTGCCGACGTCGATCACGCGGTGTCGGCTGCTGCATCGGCGGCCGCCGCATGGCGCCGACTCCCCGGCCCGGCCCGTGCCGATGCGCTGTACCGCTGGGGCGAGGTCATCGCCGCTCGCGCCGACGAACTGGCGCTCGCGATTGCTCGTGAGGTCGGCAAGCCGATCGGCGAGGCCCGCGGCGAGGTAGGCCGAGCGACGGTGATCTGCCGCTACTACGCAGGTGAGGCGGTGCGCGACGTCGGCGAGGTGATCCCCGCCCAAGCACCCGATGCGCTCCAGTTCACGCTGCACGATCCGCTGGGCGTGGTGGCGCTCATCACGCCGTGGAACTTTCCGCTGGCGATCCCACTCTGGAAGGCGGCGCCGGCCCTCGCCTTCGGCAACACCGTGGTGCTCAAGGGTTCGGAACTCTCACCCCGCATGTCGCATCTGCTCGCCGAGACCGCAGTGGCGGCCAACCTGCCAGCCGGCGTGTTCAACGTGGTGCAGGGCGACGGCACGACCGGTGCCGCATTGGTGGGTCACCCTGATGTGCGGGCGGTGTCGTTCACCGGCTCGCAGCGTGTCGGAGGCATCGTCGCCGCAGCGGCCACTGCCCGCAACGTGCGCTACCAGACCGAGATGGGCGGGAAGAACGTGGTGATCGTCGCCCGCGACGCCGACCTCGACCGCGCCGCAGCACTCACCGCAGCCGGTGCGATGCGCTACGCCGGCCAGAAGTGTACCGCGACCAGTCGCGTGATAGTCGAGCGCTCCGTCGAAGACGCGTTCCTCGCCAAGCTCGGCGCAGCGGTCGCAGCGCTGCCCCTCGGGCCTGTGACCGACGCCGCCTCCGCAGTCGGACCGATGATCACGCCCGAGGCGCACCAACGCGTGACTCGCGCGCTCGAAGCTGCGGGTGTCGAGCGGCTTTGCGAAGGTGCCGCGCCGGAGGACGGAGACAAGGGCGGCAACTGGTTCCAGCCAGTCGTGGTGCGACTCCCCAGCGCAGCAGATGACCTCGCCCGTCAGGAGCTTTTCGCACCGGTGCTCGGCCTGCTTCGCGCCGACGATCTCGATCATGCCATCGCGCTCGCCAACGACACATCATTCGGCCTATCGGCGTCGCTGTTCACCAGCGACCTCTCGGCCGCGATGCGCTACGTGCGTGCAATCGAGGTCGGACTGGTTCGCGTCAATGGCGACACCACCGGCGTCGATCCGCACGCGCCGTTCGGCGGGATGAAAGGATCGAGCTCCGGGACCCGGGAGCAGGGACGCGCCGCCCGCGATTTCTACACCGAAACCCGCACCATCCAGATCCATTCCTGAGGAACCACATGGCGACGATGACCGCAGCACAGTGGACGGGCGTCATGCCCGCAATCACCACCCCCTTCACGGTCGATGGTTCGGTCGACCACGAGTTTCTCTCTGGACATGCCCGCCGCCTGATCGCCTCGGGCTGCACCGGGCTCATTCCGCTCGGCTCACTGGGTGAGGGCGCCACCCTCACCTTCGACGAAAAGGTTGCCGTGCTGGCCACCTGCGTGGCATCGGTGGGCGACCGCGTCCCAGTGATCGCCGGAGTGGCGTCGCTCTCGACCGACGAGGCGACCGCCCTCGCCCGCAAGGCTGCCGACGTCGGATGCCGTGGCCTCATGGTGCTCCCGCCGTACGTATATCAGGGCGACTGGCGGGAATCGCGTGCCCACGTGACCGCGGTGATGTCAGCCACGCCACTCTCCTGCCTCCTCTACAACAACCCGATTGCCTACGGCACAGATTTCCTGCCCGAACACGTGCGCCTCCTGGCTCAACAGTGCACCAACCTCCACGCAGTCAAGGAATCGAGTGGCGACATCCGCCGGATCACCGCCATCCGCTCCCTGCTCGGCGATCGAATCTCGATCCTGGTCGGGCTAGATGATGCGATTGTCGAGGGCGTGGCCGCAGGGGCCGTCGGCTGGGTTGCCGGCCTGGTCAATGCGCTGCCCGATGAGTCGGTGATGCTGTTCGAGCACGCGCGCGCTGGCCGCATGCGCGAGGCGCGCGAGCTGTACGAATGGTTCCTGCCGCTGCTCCGCCTCGACACCGTGCCCAAGTTCGTGCAGCTCATCAAGCTCGCGCAGGAGGAGGCAGGGCTCGGCAGCGAGCGGGTTCGTGCGCCCCGGCTTCAGCTCGACGGCGCCGAACGCGAGATGGCGCTGGCGACGATCGGCGAGTGCCTCGGCAGCCGGCCCGCTGGGGCATGAGCACGGTCGACCGGATCGAGGTCGTTGATTCGCACACCGGGGGCGAGCCGACCCGCGTGGTCATCCATGGCTGGCCCGAACCCCCCGGCGCTACCATGGCAGAGCGTCGGGCGTCGATGCAACGCGAGCATGACCACCTGCGCCGTGCCGTGGTGCTCGAGCCGCGCGGTCACGATGCCGTCGTGGGTGCACTGCTGACCCCTCCGGAACGGTCCGACTCGGCGGCCGGCGTCGTGTTCTTCAATGACGCTTCGTATCTCGGCATGTGCGGCCACGGACTGATCGGCGTGGTGCGTACTCTCGAACACCTCGGCAGGATCACTTCAGGCGAGGTGCGCATCGACACGCCAGTGGGGCAGGTGAGTGCCACGCTCGACCCCGCTGGCGCAGTGACGATCCGGAACGTGCCGTCGCGCATGCTCCATCAGGACGTGTCCGTGCAGGTGCCCGGCATCGGCGAGGTTCATGGCGACGTCGCGTGGGGTGGCAACTGGTTCTTCCTGACAGAGATCCCAGGGTTGGCGCTTGCGCTGGAACACCGCGCCGAGCTGCTGCGGATCACGACGCAGCTGCGCGACGCGTTGGCGGCGGCAGGCATCGTGGGCGACGACGGTGCGGTGATCGACCACGTCGAGTTGTTCGGCCCGCCGACCGTTGCCGGTGCCGATTCCCGCAACTTCGTCCTCTGCCCCGGTGCGGCCTACGATCGATCGCCGTGCGGCACCGGGACATCGGCCAAGATGGCAACACTGCATGCGCGTGGTACGCTCGCACCAGGAGCGCGGTGGGTGCAGGAGGGAATTCTCGGCACGATCTTCACCGGCTGGCTCACCGAATCGTCCGAGGGACTGGTGCCGTCGATCGTCGGACACGCCTACATCACCGCCAGATCGACATTGCTCTTCGACCCGGCCGATCCCTTCAGGAGCGGCATCGCGTGATCGGAAGCCCCGACGTGATCGTCATCGGCTCAGGTGTGGTCGGGGCGATGTGCGCGATGCAGCTCGCCGAGTCGGGACTGGCTGTCACAGTGGTGGAGGAAGGTTTCGGCGGGGGAGGCAGCACTGGTGCGGCGATGGGACACATCGTGGTGATGGACGACAGCGCCGCGCAGCGTGACCTCGCGGCGCACTCGCGCGCGCGGTGGGGCGAGATCCTCCCCACACTCCCCGTCGATCCATCGTACGATCAGTGCGGCACAATGTGGCTCGCGGCAGATGACGAGGAGCTCGCGATCGCGGGCGCGCGCGCGGCAGCATACACGGCAGCCGGGGTCGGCGCCGAAGTGATCGACGCGCACTCGCTCGCCGCCCTCGAGCCCGCACTCCGGCCCGGGCTCGCCGGCGCGTTGCTGGTCCCGGGCGATGGCGTGTGTTATCCGCCCGCAGCGGCGCGCGGACTGCTGATGCGTGCGCAGGCTGCCGGCGCGACCCTCCTGCAGGGAACGGCAGCGTCGATCACCACTGGTCGGGTCGTGATGGCCGACGGCTCGAAGTTGCACGCGGGCGCGATCGTGATCGCTGCGGGTATTGGCTCCAACCGGTTGATTCCCGCACTGCCGATCGTGCCACGCAAGGGCCATCTCATCATCACCAATCGACGCCCCGGGATGGTGCGACACCAGCTGGTCGAACTGGGCTATCTCGCCAGTGCACACGGAATGGGTGCGGCGTCGGTGGCTTTCAACGTTCAGCCCAGGCCGGGCGGGCAGCTGCTCGTCGGTTCCTCACGCGAACTCGTCGGATTTGATGCATCGATCAACCGCGAGCTGTGCGGACGCATGCTCACGCGCGCCATCTCGATGCTTCCCGATCTCGCTGCTGCAGCAGTGTGGCGCACCTGGACCGGCTTCCGGCCCGCGACACCGGATTCGCTGCCGCTCATCGGCAAGTGGTTGCCAGTTGACGGCGTATGGATTGCCGCGGGGCACGAAGGGCTCGGCATTACCATGGCCCCAGGCACCGCCGACATGATCGTGGCGTCGATCATGGGCACGCCCGCGCCGCTCGACATCGCTCCGTTCGACCCATGCCGTGCGATGCCGGCCCACGAGGCGTTCGCATGACCGGTGTGGTGTCGATCGTCATCGATGGCACCACGCGGGAAGTGGCCGCTGGAGTCACCGTGGCAGCGGCCCTGCTCGACCACGGCGTGATGGCCTTCCGGCGCGACCTGCACGATGCACCGCGCGCACCGCTCTGCGGCATGGGGAGTTGCATGGAGTGTCGGGTCACGATCGATGGCAGGGCTGAGCGACGGGCCTGCCTCGTGGTGGTGGTCGATGGCATGCGCATCGAGACCGCAGGATGAGCGTGCGTTGCCGTGAGGTCGACGTCGCGGTTGTCGGAGCGGGACCTGCCGGTCTCGCTGCCGCTGCGGCGGCCGCCGAGGCTGGCCGGCGAGTGCTCGTGATCGACCAGTCGCCCAGGGCCGGTGGACAGATCTGGCGGCACCGCGACGAGGGCTCCCTGGGCCGGGTGCCGCGGGCGTTGCTGGCGCGAGTGGCTTCGGCCGGCGTCACCGTCCTGACCGGCACCACGGTGGTGGACGCAGTGTCACCGCGACAGCTGCTTGTCGAAGGGGTGGATGGCGTGGAGGTGATCGACACCACCGCACTCGTGCTCGCCACCGGTGCGCGCGAGCGGTTCCTGCCGTTCCCCGGATGGACACTCCCCGGTGTCGCGGGAGTTGGTGGCCTGCAGGCACTGCTCAAGGGAGGAACGTCGTTTCGCGGCAAGCGGGTCGTGCTGGCCGGGACTGGCCCGCTCCTGGTGGCGGTGGCTGCGGCGCTCGCCGATGCGGGTGCGCGGCTGGTGCTCGTTGCGGAACAGGCGCCGTGGCGTCGGGTAACGGGCTTTGCGTTGCATGCATTCACGAATGCAGGTCGGCTGCGCGATGCGCTCCGATACCGTTGGGCGTTTGCCCGCACCCCCTACGTCACCGATGCATGGGTCACTGCAGCGGATGGTGACACCAGGTTGCGCGACGTGGAGGTTCGCACGTCGCGCGGGACACGCACCGTCGATTGCGACTGGCTCGGTTGCGCTGCGGGTCTCGTTCCCACCATCGAACTCGCTCAGCTTCTCGGATGCACGGTCGAGCGGGATCGGGTGCGGGTCGACAGCATGCAGTCGACATCGGTGACCGGGGTGTGGGCGGCGGGCGAGTGTACCGGGGTGAAGGGCGACGCGGCGGCGCTGGCGGAAGGGGAGATCGCGGGCCGTGCAGCGGCGGGTGACACACCGGGTGCCACGTCGGCAGCACTGGTGCGCGCGCGCGATGATGGTCGCCTCCTCGGCGCGCGGATCGACGCCGCGTTCTCGCTCCGCGCCGAACTGCTCAACCTTGCCGCTCCCGACACGATCATCTGCCGCTGCGAAGACGTGCGCCGCGACGCGATCGACCCGGCGTGGACGCCGCGCCAGGCGAAACTCTGGACCCGGGTCGGAATGGGGGCGTGTCAGGGTGCGGTGTGCGGGCCTGCGTGCAGCGCGCTTTTCGGCTGGGCGGCCAACACCGTGCGCGCTCCACTCGGCGCACCATCGTGCGGGGCGTGGCAGGCGGCGCTTACTCCTCCAGCGCTTCCAGGGCCTCCGTCGCCCGTTCGGCAAGCTCCCGAAGTCGATCCGCATCAGGGCCCAGCCGACTGATCATCGCTTCCTCGAGCTGGACCCACGCACGGCGAACACCGGCCTCGAGAAGTCTCGATCGGGGCGTGGGATGAATGCGCGACACCCGACCGTCGTGCGGATCGGCTCGTCGCTCCACCAGTCCCCCGCGTTCGAGCCGCTGTACCATGCGAGTGATTGTCGCCGCCTCGACGCCGAGTCGGTTGGCGAGCGCTGCCTGACGCAATCCCGGTTCTTCCCACACCTCGCAGAGCAGCACATCCTGGCCAGCGTGCACGCCGTGGGCGGCCAGCAGGTTCGCCAGATGGGCACGATGTCGGCGCGCCAGACGGTGCAGCGCCAAGCCGAGCGGTGCGGTCACCGGTGGCGCCCGATGGGCGCGGGCGTCAGTGGCAGCCGCATCGAGGTCCGCATCCACCGGTGATCGTCGGCTCGACGCCGCCTGTCGGCGTGGTGAGCGGCCCCTGTCCGCCGGTGATCACTCGTTCGACTGGTTCACCGGTTTCCGGGTCAACAGACAGAGCCGGGTCGCTGATCGATTGCCGGAGTTCGAACCGCCGCCGCGGCATGGCCGGATCGACCGGTCGGGTTTCGTAGGTGTAGGTGGGCATCGTGCTGCACTCGTTGTGTGGTGGCGTACCTCGGCAAAACGTCAGGGCGTACCCGGGAAGCTGCTCCCGGTCAGGACCGCGGTCAATCCGAGGACGACGGCGGCCATTGCGAGCTCGATCGTGATGGCGCGGCGCAGGCGGACCGGCGCGTCGGGTGTTGCTGCAGCCAATGCGGGAGTGAGTATCCGCCAGTTCCACCATCCCGCCGCGGCAATGAGGACGAAGAGGCCGACCTTTCCCACCACCAGCAACCCATAGGTCGTGCTGAACAGCGCACCGAGCGAGCCGACATACTGCCACGTCGCGATCACGCCTGATGCCACCAGCAGCGCGGCCCCGGTCCTGGCCGGAATGGAGAACGCGCACACCACTCCGGCCAGCTCATCGATCCGCGCCGCGCGACGAAGCACCGGGAAGGTGGTGAGGGAGAGAATCGCGAGCGTGCCCAGCCAGATCCCGGCACCGCCGAGGTGCAACAGGTCGACCACGCGCCCTGTGAACGGCGGCCAGATTTCCTCGGTCGGGTGACCCATTCCAGTCTGCGCCCATGCTACCACCGCGGTTGTTGTCACCAACAGGTACCAGGTTGCACCGGGGCGCCAACGAACCAGCCACGATCCTGCGAGCAACACCAAGGCCGCAACGGTTTGCAGCGTCCAGCTCGTGCCCCACGTCCCCTCGAGGAGCACGGCCTGGATCAATCCCGATTCCAGTGGCTCACCGGGTTCGACGAATGTCAGGAGTTGCAGCGCACCCCGGGCGAGCGACAGCATGAGGAGGAACCACGCACCGAGGCCGGGCAACCGCGCGTGCCATCCGCCGATCTGCGCGGCGCGCCCGGAACCGGGCTCGACATGGGCCCGGGCCAAACGCGTCGCGACTGCGACGCCGATGAGGAGGAGGATGGCGAGAAGGATCGCGCCACGAACAACGGGAAAGAGCGTGCCGAGCCCCGGCACGAGCGCGTCAGGTACCGGTGGAGCGCGAGCACTCGGCGCAGGTGCCGTAGAGCACGACCTCGTGGGTCACGAGGACAAAGCCCCGGGGCACGAGCTGGTGCAGCGTGTCGACACAGCCCGGAACCTCGAACACCCGGTCGCATTGCGAGCAATGGAAGTGATGGTGGTGTCCCTTCCCGTGGAGCTCGTACCGCGGCACTTCGCCAGGGAGCTCCACCGGGATCAGCCACCCCTCGTCGAGGAGGGCGCGGATGTTCCGATATACGGTCGCGATCCCGATCCCGCCGACTTCGCCGCGGGCGGCCGACAGCACTTCATTGGTGCTCAGCGGTCGGTCGGCTCGCTGAAGCGCACGTCGGATGGCACCACGCTGTCGGGTGTTACGTTCCATCGATGGTCGATCTCCTTCTAGGTCTGTCGATCATGGGGATCCCTAAAGCTACGCACTCTTCCCGGAAACCCAAGTCGGAGCCGGAATTTGCTTCTCCCGATCCTCCTGTCCGCCGTCCAGGCAGCGGCACCCATGGTCAGGGCATCTCCCGTGCCACCGCGGCTGGTCGTCTCGCTGGTGATAGACCAGCTCCGGCCCGATTACCTCGAGCGGTGGCGGCCCCAGTTCCGGGGTGGGTTGGCGTGGCTGCTCCGCGAAGGGGTGTTCTACGCGAACGGCGAGCAGGATCACGCCATGACCAGCACGGCCGCCGGCCATTCGACCATGCTCAGCGGCCGGTCGCCCGCGAGCACGGGTATCATTGCGAATGACCTGGGCGTCCCCGATCGGGCCTCGCCGCTGATCCGCTCCGGTGGCCCGGGAGCCTCACCGCACCGATTCAGGGGAACCACCCTCGCCGACTGGATGGTCGCGCGCAATCCGGCGACCCGGATCTTCTCGATTTCCCGCAAGGATCGAGGCGCAATCATGGCGATCGGCCGCGCCCGGGTCCCGGTTTACTGGTACACACAGGGAACCTTCACCACCAGCCGTTACTACGCCGACTCGCTTCCATCGTGGCTGTCGGCGTGGAACGCACGTGAACCAGCCACCCGGCTCGCCGGCCACGCATGGGAGCTATCGCGGCCGGCGGCGGACTATCCCGAGGCCGATGCACGGCCCTTCGAGCGCGGCGGGATACGACACGTGTTTCCGCACGTTCTTTCGACCGATCCGGTCGCTGCCGCCGTAGAGCTCGAGGCCCACACCCTGATCGACTCGCTCACCCTCGATGCGGCGTGGGCGGGGGTGCGCGCGACCGGACTGGGAACCGATGCCATCACCGATCTCCTCGCGATTTCGCTGTCGGCGACCGACAACATCGGCCATCGCTACGGACCGGGTTCGCGCGAGGTGCACGATCATCTCCTCAATGTCGATCGCTGGCTCGGAATATTCCTCGATTCGCTGGCCACCATCGTTCCGCTCGACCAATTGGTGGTCTCGCTGACTTCCGACCACGGTGTGACGGAGTATCCCGAGGCGGGCGCGGGCGGGCGGGCATCGATCGGCACGGAGGTAACGGCGCTCAATGCGTGGGGGCGCGACACGATCGGTGTGCGTGCCGGTGCGGTCGGGTACTCGGGACTGCTCATGGCGCGAACTGGTGACCTGGCAAAGCGCGGCGTCGACATCGATTCGCTCGCGGGTGCGATCGCCGCACGGGTCCGCAGGCTGCCTGGGGTGCTGACGGTGTACACGCCGCGCACCCTGCGCGCCGCGCGAGCGACCGATGCTGAAGCGGGCCGCTGGCGGCGGCAGCTGCCATCCGATGCGGAGTGGCTGGTGGCCGCTTCGCTTCGCCCAGGGTGGATCTGGGGAAGGGTGGGCGGCGAGACCGGCCACGGAACCACCAATCTCGACGATCGCCATGTGCCGATCCTCTTCCGGGTTCCCGGCACCACCCCGGTGCGCATCACCAGGATGGTGCGCACCATCGACATCGGTCCGACGTTCGCCGCGCTGCTTGACATCAAGCCGATGGAGCGCGTTGAAGGTGTGGCGCTTCGCGAGGTTCTTCCCAAACGTTCATCAAGGTGAATCAATGCGCATGCTCGCAATTATTGCCCTGCTCACTGCCGTCCAGGTAGCTCCCGCCGCCGCCCAGCGGATGCCGCACGACGACGCCATGAAGCAGGCGCGGAAGTTCCTCGCCGAAAACTTCATTGCTGATGGACACAACGACGTGCCGTGGGAAATTCGGCAGTCGGCCGCGATGGACGTCGATCGATACGATCTCCGCACGCCTGCGCCCGGGCAGACCGACATCGCGCGACTGCGCGCCGGCGGGGTCGGGGTCCAGTTCTGGTCTGTCTATGTCCCCGGCGAGATCGCCGACTCGGGCTTTGCCAGGGTGCAACTCGAGCAGATCGACATCGCACGGCGAATGATCGCGAGGTATCCCGAGGCATTCGTGCTGGCCACGTCGGTGGCCGACATCGAAGACGCGCGTCGTGACGGGAAGATCGCCTCGCTCATCGGCATGGAAGGTGGGCACGCCATCGAGAACTCGCTCGGCGCGCTCAGGATGTATTACGCACTCGGCGCACGCTACATGACGCTCACCCACAACGTTACGCTCGACTGGGCGGATGCCGCCATGGACGTGGCGCGCCACGGTGGGCTCACCGATTTCGGACGTGACGTGGTGCGCGAGATGAACCGGATCGGGATGATCGTTGATCTCAGTCACGTCTCGCCCGGCTCGATGTCGGATGCGCTCGACATCACCACCGCGCCAGTGATGTTTTCGCACTCGTCCGCGCGTGCCGTCACCGACGTGCCACGCAACGTCCCCGACTCGATCCTCAAGCGGATGCAGAAGAACGGTGGCGTGGTGATGGTGACGTTCGTCGGCGGATTCATCTCGAAGCGGATGCGCGACTGGTCGGCGGCGGCCGATGCGGAGAACCGGCGGATCGCCGCCGCCCCGGGAGATTCCGCCAGCGTGCGCGCGGCGATGCAGGCGTGGCGCGCGGCGCACGCCCGCCCGCACGCGACGGTGGGCGAGCTGGTCGACCACATCGAGCATGTGCGTCGGGTCGCCGGGATCGATCATGTCGGGCTGGGTGGCGACTACGACGGCACGAGCGAGTTGCCAGAGGGAATGGGCGATGTGTCGACCTATCCGGTCCTCTTTGCCGAGCTGATCCAGCGCGGGTGGAAGGACGACGAGCTGCGGAAACTTGCCAACGGGAACATCCTCAGGGTGCTGAAGGCCGTGGAGGCCGAACGCGACCGTCTCGCCGCACCACAATGATGCCGAAGGCCGCAACCGCGAGGGCGATCCCGAACCACTGCAGCGCATAACTCAGGTGCGGGCCATCGTCGAGCACTGGTGGCTCGGCGGTGGGAAGGCGCCCCGGACCGGCCTCGTCGCCTGCCTCGATCACGTAGAGGTCGAGGGCCTGGGGAAGGCGCGCGTGCAGCGCGGCCCGATCAAGACGTCGGTAGGTGAGCTGTGCGCCGGCGTCGATCGGCTGCCCGCCATTGTCGGTTTCGGGAAGGCGATATGCAATTCCGTCGACGGTAACGACGCCGGCGGCGGGCGGTGGAACGATCGCGGGGGGCGTGACGCCATCCGGTGTGTACACGAAGCCGCGCAGGACCCACACGAGCGGTCCGCCACCTTCGCCGCGGAACGCGGTCACGACGTGAAGCCCCGGGGCCGAGCGGTGTACGCGCCCGCGCAGCAGCACCTGCACGCCCGGGTCGAACTCACCTCGGATCGTGATCCGGCGGCCGTCTGCCTCGGCCTCGGTGGTGCCCGGGCCGACCGCGATCGGTGGGGCCTCAAGGGCTGCGATCCGCTCGACATTGATCGCCCGGCGGTCGTCCAGGCGCTGCAACTGCCAGCGCCCCAGCAGGATGGCACCAACGGTGAGGAGCACGACGAGGGCAAGAACGGCGGTGCGTCGAAATGTGGACACCAGTGACCCTCTGGTAGGACACCCGGCCGGATTCGGGGGGGTAGCATTGAAACCGCAACCCCTTGCAAGCACGTAAGATAGCAAAATGGCATGGCGCGTGCCGATGAATACGCGTCCGCGAGTGCCATCCCGGTTACCGTCGATACCCCAGGAGATTCACAATGCGTCGCATGATCGCCATCGCTGCCGTGCTAGCCTTCGTCGGCACGACCACCACGCTTGAAGCCCAGGGGCGCCGCGGTCGTCCCGGTGATGACCGGGGACTGGTCGAACTCTCGCAGAAGGGAACCCGCGGCGGATTTTTCATCACCGGTGGAATCGGTGCCGGACGGGAACAGTTCAAGTTCAGCGGTGAGGATGATTACTCCGAGGCGCTGACGTCGCCCACCCTCACGCTCCGGTTCGGTGGAACGCCGAGCCCGCGGGTGCGCCTGGGGGTTGAGCTCTTCGGTTGGAGCGGTGATGGCGAGGAAACGTCTCTCAACGTGATCGATCCTTACACCGATACGTTCGGCACCGCGACCGGCACCATCCAGTTCTATCCGTTTCCGTCGGATGGCCTCTGGATCAAGGGCGGGGCGGGGTACGCCCGGAGCGAGCGCAACTACGACGACCCGCAGCTTATCGACGCGGTGGAGAACGGCTTCGCCTGGTCAGTGGGCGCCGGCTATGAGCTCCCCCTTTCCCGCTCCATCTCGATCGGTCCCTCGGTGCAGCTGCAGCAGGGCTCGTTTTCGCAACGTAATGAGCCGACGCTCCACGAGCGTGTGCTCAACATCGGCATCGAGGTGACCTTCCAGACGGGCGGTCGCTGGCGTTGACCCACGTCGGGGCGCGGCGGTATATTCGCCCCGCTGCGCCCTGGTGGTGAAACTGGTAGACACGCTATCTTGAGGGGGTAGTGCCGCAAGGCGTCGCGGTTCGAATCCGCGCCAGGGCATCGCGAGAGCTAGCCACTGTAGCTCAGGGGTAGAGCACTCGATTCGTAATCGAGCGGTCGTCAGTTCAAATCTGACCAGTGGCTCTGTCAACGTGATGTGCACGTCGCGACACGAAAAGATCTCGACACGACTTCCGGCCCCGGCGCTTCCTCAGCGTGCGGGGCCGATTGCTTCCGTGCGATAATGCCGATTTTGACCCACCTTTCGCATTATTGCGAGCGTGCATATACTGTACGCTCCGTGGCGTGGACTTTGTCCTCCATTCCGCCGCGGTCCCAGGCAAACCCATCTTCTTTCGAAACGGCGACCCGGCCGCAAGGCCGGTACGCAAAGCCAGGGGTCTCTCGCAGACAGCCCAGCTCCCGAAAAGAAGTTCTTTCCGGCAAAGACGCCGGCTGTACTTCCATCAAGGAGTGTGCTGTGAAGCGTCTGTCCCTCCCCGCGGTCGCGGCCATCGCCGCATTCGGTCTCCTCGGCTGCGCCGACGAGAATCCCGTTGCGCCCGAGAGTGCGCCATCATTTGTACCCCAGGCATCCGTGTCGGTTGACGCCGCGAGCCTCGATCGCCATCTCGTACTCTTCAATGGCAGAGGCGTCCCAGAGAGCTTCGCGGCGGACGTCGCCGGTCTGGGCGGCTCGGTCGTGTACAGCCACGCATCGGGCATTGCGTTTGTAAGCGGGCTGAGCGAGCCGGCGGCCGCCGACCTGGCAAAGCGCAGTGGGGTGGCCGAGGTCATGGCCGATGAAGCGGTCGAGCTGCTTCCCGTCAATGGTGTTCAGGTAGAGGCGGCAGACGCTACTCCCGCCAGCCCCGCAACTCCATCGCTGGCATTCTTTTATCCGCGGCAGTGGCACCTCCGCGCAGTGGGCGCGAATCAGGCCTGGGCGGCCGGTCGTCGTGGTTCATCTGCCGTGACTGTGGCGATCCTGGATACGGGCATCGACTACCTGCTCCCTGACCTCGTCGGCCGCGTCGATCTGTCGCGCTCGGCATCCTTCGTACCGAACGATGACTTGCTTGTGCAGGCAAACTTCCCGGGCAGGCATCCGGTCACCGACCTGCACTATCACGGCACACACGTCGCCGCGACCGTAACCAGCAACGCACTCGTCGCAGCCGGTGTGACCTCGGGCGTGACGCTCATCGGCGTCAAGGTGCTCGGCGCGAACGGAAGCAGCTTCGCCGGTAGTGTTATCGCGGGAGTTCTTTTTGCGGTGGACAACGGTGCGGATGTTATCAATATGAGCCTCGGCGGCGGGTTCTCGAAGGCCGGCAATGGCCGGTCGGTCGGGTTCATCAACCGCGTATTCAATGAGGCGAACCGCGAGGAAGTGACGGTCGTCGTCGCCGCCGGCAACGAGAGTGCCGACCTCAATCGCAACGGCAACACGTTCAAGTCGTATTGCGACGCGCCCAACGTGATCTGCGTCTCCGCGACCGGCCCGACGTCGCGCGCCAGCTTGATCGGTCCGTGGGCGAACATCGACGCCTTCGCTGCCTACAGCAATTTCGGTTCGGCGATCGGCGTCGCGGCACCTGGCGGGAACACGGGTGGTTCCGTGATCGCCGGCTGCGCCAAGACCAGCCTGACATTCAGGATTTGCGCAACGGGCAACTTCGTGCTCAACTCCAACGGCACCAGCATGGCGTCGCCGCACGTTGCTGCGCTCGCTGCGCTGCTCGTCGAAGATGGCCTGAAGCCATCGCAGATTCGCGCCCGCATCCGGCAGAGTGCTGACGATCTCGGCGCTCCCGGGACGGACCCCTACTACGGCAGCGGCCGCATCAACATTCCGCAGGCGCTGGGCTTGTAATCACTCGGTGTCGGACAATGGGAAAGGCCCGCCAGACGGCGGGCCTTTTTCGCTGATGCCTGCGCGATCGACTCACGCGCCGTAACGAGCGACTGGCGTTTCAATCGGCCGTGACGACCCCCGCGAGCCATTCGCGCGCCGACTTGAGTTCCTCCGCATCAATCGAATGCCCCATGCCCGGGCGCGTGATCGTGGCGAGCGCCGCATCTACGGCGGTAAGCGACTTCCACCCCGCCTCAGCCAGGTCGAACCCGATCGCACTGTCAGCAGTGCCGTGTCCCCACCACACCGGCGTCGTGCCAATGCGCGCCACATCGATCGACGGATGATCGGCGAGAAATCCGCTGAACACCATGACACCCGCGACGGTGCCGGGATTCCGGAGCGCGTGGGCGAGTGACGACGTGCCCCCCTGCGAGAAGCCGCCGATCACGAGTTGCGTGGGCGTATGTCCCAGCTTTTCCGGAAGTTCATCCGTGACGAACGCATCAAGCGCCTCCTGGCCCGCCGCGAACGACTCCGGATCCGGCGTGGTTCCTCCCATGAACTTGTACCATGCCCACCCGCCGCCATAGCCCCATGGAGCGCCCGGAAACGGTGCCCGCACCGACACCACGGTCGCGGTTGGATGCAGTTCGCGGCCGAGCGGAAAGAGGTCGCGCTCATCGCTCCCGCGACCGTGCAGCAGGAGAATCACGGGGGCGTCCTCGGTGCCCTTTTCGATCAGGCACTGGAGCGGTGTTGACATCGCGGATCCTCAGGTGCTGGATGGCCGGAACCCCTTACTGATCCGGGGGCGTCCGACTAAGATTGCCTCTCCGGTTCACGCCGGAATTCGGGGCGTAGCGCAGTCCGGTAGCGCACTACCTTGGGGTGGTAGGGGTCGCGGGTTCAAATCCCGCCGTCCCGATGAGGCAGGCAACAACATGAGGAACCGGCACCTTCAACAACCGGTGCCGGTTTCTCTGCATTCTGCTGCTGGCGCTCACCCCCTCCTCAGCCTTCGCGCTTCTGCAACTCCTTGACGGCCTCCGGATGGTTCTTCGCGGCGGCCTTTCGCAGCCACTCCATCCCCGACGTCTCATCCTTGTTCACGCCGCGACCACGGAGATACGCTTGCGCGGCCTGCCATGCGCCCTCCGTAGAGCCATTGTTCGCGGCCTTCTCGAACCAGAGGACCGCCTCGGACTCGTTCTTCTGGGTACCGCGCCCGCGTGCGAGGAACTCGCCGACCTTGGTCTGGGCGGCCGCGTCGTCCTGGGCCGCGGCGCGACGATACCACACGAGTGCCTCCGATTCGTCCTTCCGGATCCCGGCCCCGTTCTCGAGCCTGAAGGCGAGGGTCTGCTGGGCTCGCAGGTGCCCGCCCGCTGCTGCCTCGCGCATCATCGCCACCGATTCGCTTTCCGATTGGTAGGTCCCGCGACCGAGCTCCACCAACTTGGCGAGCAGGAACTTCGCCTCAAAGTCGGTGGCGGCTGCCTTGCGGTACCACTCCACTGCCCGGGCAGGATCTTCTCCGACACCCAGTCCCTTGTCGTACATCGTGCCGAGGATCCGCTGCGCCGTTGCCGATCCGTTCGACGCCTCGGCTTCGCACGCCGACGCCGCGGCAGGCCAATCGCTCGCGCCGGAGGCGCGTGCGCACGAAACAGTTGCCGGCGCACCGCCAGTCGTGGATCCACGACGTCCGCCATCGGCCGTTGTCGCAGTGGTTCGCGCCGGAGTTCGCACCGTCGTGCCGGGGGTAGGGGCGGTGGTCGCTGGCTTGCCGTCCGCGGTTCCCGGCGGGAGCGCTGCGGCCGGATTGGTGTCGGTCGCTGCCGACGTCGTATCGCCGGCTACCTGCAGGGCGTCGGTGGGGGGCGCGGCCCTTCCCTGGCGCGATGCCGCGAACGCCACGGCGGCGAGCAGGGCCACACCAGCGGCGATGGTGACCGGCATCCCGACCCGACGGCTCGCGCGGGGGGCGGGCGTCGAGATCTGGCTGAACGTGGCGGAACGCTCGGCATCGACCATCGCCATGAACTCGTGCATCGAATCGAAACGCTCCGCTGGCTCCTTGGCCATCGCGCGCTGGATCGCTTCGTCGAGTCCGGGCGGGACATCGGGCACCTTGCTCGCCAGCGGCGCGGGATCGGAAACGAGTTGCTGATAGAGCATCGCGCGGGTGGAATCGCCCTCGAACGGGAGCTGGCCGCTGATCATCCGATACCCGACCACCGCGAGCGAGTACTGGTCGCTGCGCGCATCGATCGACTTGTCGCCGCAGGCCTGCTCGGGACTCATGTATTGCGGCGTCCCGATGATGATGCCGGTGGTGGTGAGGGCGTCGCCCTGATCCTCGTCGCTCCCGCCCACAGCCTTGGCGATGCCGAAATCCATCAGGAGGACGCGATGGTCGCGCCCCTCCAGCATGATGTTCTCGGGCTTGATGTCGCGGTGGATCACGCCCATCTCGTGCGCCGCCGCCAGCCCTGACGCCGCCTCGCGGAGGATGCGCCGGACATCGGCCACGGGCATCGCCCCTTCGCGGTCGATGTACGCGCGCAGGCTCTCACCCCCGATGAATGGCATGATCAGGAAAGCGAGGCCGTCGCCCTCGCCGACATCGTAGATCGGGACGATGTTGGGATGGCGCAGGGTGGCGATCGTCTCGGCCTCCCGCCGGAAGCGCTCAACCATTCCAGGCGTGAGTCCGAGCTCGGGGCGAAGCACCTTGATGGCAAGGTCGCGCTTGAGGCGGAGGTCGCGGGCCTTGAACACCTCGGCGAAACCGCCGGCGCCGATGCGGACTCCCAATTCGTACCCTGGGCCGAGTGCGCGCTGCAGCTTCTTGCGCAGTTCGGCCGGGCTCATCCCGACACCGGACACCGCGACCATCTCGCCGGTTTCGCGGTTCAGGCCGCCTGGCGGGGTGGCGGATCCACAGACGTAGCAGAACGCGGCCACGCCCGGCAGGGGCGTGTGGCACGTTGGGCACGCCCGGGTCGGCTGGCTCATGCGATATCCACGTTGGGTGAAGAGATATGTAGGCTAGCCAGCTTGGCGGTCCCGTTCAAGGGCATTTGCTCCGGAACCGGTCAGCCGGGCGCGAGCTGCCGGGCGGGAGGCCCCGGGCGGGTGACGAAGAACGCCGACGAGCTGCGGGTCGACGGATGTGTTGTGTCATGACCCGACTGCCAGGCGGCGAGGAACGTTTCGGCGCGAGCCACAGGGATCAGCGCCCAGACACTGCCTCCAAATCCGGCACCGAATGCCGAGGCCGCCACCGCGCCGAGTCGGATCGCGGAGTCCACCAGCGAGCGCGTTTCGGGTACCTGGTTGTCGAGGACAGTATCGGCCAGATGGTGCGAACGGGCAACGAGCGGCCCGATCGCCTCGATCCGACCCGCTGCCAGGCGAGCGGTGACCTGGGGGATGATCTCCAGCGACTCAGCGCGGAACTGGTCGAGCCGGCGATGCAGTGCCGGGGTGGCCGATGCGGGCAACTCGGCGCCAGACTCGATGCGTCGGAGCAGTGATTGATGGCCGTCGTCGATTGCCGGCCCGAGCGCATCGACCAACGCCCGGGTCTCCATCGCGAGGGCGTTGTAGCGATGCTTCGCGCCGGCGCTCTTCGATGCGCGGACGCCCGACATCGCGACGGCAAAGGTCCATTCTTCCGGTAGCGGGACGGTTTGTTGATGCTCGACCGGCAGGAACCGGAACTGCGAGAGCATCCCCATCTGGCTACAGAGGATTGCGGTGTGATCCTGGCTGCCGCCGTGGGTGCCGACGCCGTGGTCGGCAAGGAAATCGCCGAACGCCTTGCCGTTCTCCACAGCGCCGAGGTATCCGGCCAGCTCGAGGGGCGTGGGCAGCGCGGCTTGCCACGCCGGGTTGCGGTCGAGGTCATTGGCATCGGCGAGTGCGAGATAGCAGCCGATCACGAACGCACTCGACGACGAAAGCCCCGATGCCCGTGGCAGCGATGAGGAGAACGCGATGTCGGCACCGCAGGTGATACCCGCATCGCGCACCAGCCGCCGAACTACCGAGATGGGATAGTTGATCCACTGGCCCGGGCGAGCCGGCGCATCCGCCGACACCGGCACAGAGGCCGGTCGTCGGCTCGCCGCGTCGAGCAGTTGAACCACGCCGTCGGTTCGGGGCCGCGCCATGATGTGAAAGCCACGCTCGACGGTGCAGAGCAGGGAGCGCCCACCGCCATAGTCGGTGTGCTTGCCCAGCACCTCGATTCGTCCGGGCACCCACCACGCAGGCAGCGAGGAACCCGGTTGAGCACCCAGCCCGAGCGCGCAGCGGCTGAAGTGCGACGCGGCGTCCGCTGCGGCGGATTCCGTGAGACCGATTCCCCGGAGTCGCTCAACCCAGCGTGAGCTCACGGATCGACGCGCATCTGCGCGAGCTGCATCGCGACTGCAGCGATGTCACCGCGCGCTGAGAGGTCGAGGACGCCCGTCGCCGTCCTGACCAGGTGGCAGGGCATTCCACGCGTGACCGCGAGGCTCACGGCGCCCGGCAACTCGTGCTCACCACGCTCGGAAATACCGACGTCGCGACATGCCGGAAAGATCCGGCTATCGAACCGCCAGAGGTTCATGCTCACCGGTGCGCCGGAGGGCAGCACCGCGAGCATCGCGTCGGTCGGTTTCTCCACCACGTCGAGGAGCAGTCCACTGGAGTCGGTCACCAAGCGCGCGAACGCGCGCACCCGGTCGGCCGGGAAATTGCTGCGTTCCACCAGCACGTCTGCATCGAACGCCGCGCACGCCGGGCCCTCGACCCGGGCGAGTTCGGCAAGCAGCGTGATGTCGTAGAGGTTGTCGGCATTGAGCACCAGGAACGGCCCATTGCCGGCCCATTCGATGGCGGTCAGGACGGCGTGAGCGGTGCCGGTCGGTTCCTGCTGCAGGATGGTCGTGATCGCAACTCGTCGGGGAGGTCGACGCGAGAGGTGCGACGCGATGGCGTCGCGTCCTGGCGGGACCACGATCCCGACGCGCCGGATGCCGGCATCGGCGAGCGATGTGAGGATGTGGTCGAGCAGCGGGCGCCCGCGTGCATCGGGAACCATCGACTTCACGCCGAGCGCAGCGAGTCGTTCCTGCTCGGCATCGAGCGGCGCGCCCGGATCGGGGCGCTGCATCCGGGTCCCACGCCCGCCGGCCAGCAGCAGCGCCGAATCGGTCGGCGCCGTCACGATGCGGGCGCGCTGCTCCAGAGCTGGCGGACGATGCGAGTGAGCAGCGTGCCGCTGACGACGAACACGATCCCCCAGAAGAGCGCGGTGCCGTGGTGTCCGTACAGGAACGACCCGGTGCCGAAGAGCGCGCCATACACCGTGAGGCAGCCCAGCATCCACGCGAGGAACGCCTGCGGCAGCGAATCCTGTGAGGGCGGAAGCCCCGACTCGGCGCGAATCGCCGACCATCCCGGTCCGGCGGGCCGCACGGTTCGGTAGAACGACAGCAGCTTCTCGCGATCGGTGGGCGAAGTCACCAGCGCTGTCACCACCCACGCCACCGTGGTGATCGCGACCGTGGCAAGCAGCGGCACGTGCGCCGGCATCACCACGCCCTGCTTGTGGGCGATGAAGAAGCCGAGCGCCGCGCTGAACGACGCCACCATCGCCGCGATCTCGCACCAGGCATTGATGCGCCACCAGAACCAGCGCAACAGGTAGAGCAGGCCGGTTCCCGCGCCAATGGACAGCAGGAGCTGGAACGACTGCTGTGCGGTCTCCAGCACGAAGGTGAGGGCCCCGGCGATCGCCATCAGCGACACCGTCATGATGCGGCCCATTTTCACGTAGTGGCGCTCGTCCTCCCCGGGGCGCACGAACTGTCGCCAGAAGTCGTGCACCAGGTACGACGCCCCCCAGTTGAGGTGCGTCACGATCGTCGAGACGTAGGCGGCGAGCATCCCCGCGATCATCAGCCCGAGAAAGCCGTGCGGCAGGAACTTGAGCATCGCCGGGTACGCCATGTCATGGCCGAGCAGGCGCGGGTCGACATCGGGGAAGGCGATCCGGATGTCTTCGAGCGTTGGGAACATCACCAGTGACGCGAGCGCCACGATAATCCACGGCCACGAGCGCAGGGCGTAGTGCGCCACGTTGAACAGCAGCGTGCCCGCCAGCGCATCGCGCTCCGACCGGGCGGCCAGCATTCGCTGTGCGATGTAGCTCCCGCCACCCGGTTCCGCGCCGGGGTACCACACCGACCACCATTGGATGGTGAGCGGGATGATGAATATCGAGAGCGTCAATCCCCAGTTCCCAAAGTCAGGAACCAGCGCTATGGTCTGCGCGGGAAGCTGCGCCACGAGGCCGGAGAGCCCGCCCACCTCGGGTTGCGCCAGTGCGAACCACGCTGCAGCGAACGCACCGGCCATCGCGATTCCGAACTGGAAGAAGTCGACGACCAGCACGCCCCAGAGGCCCGATGTGGCGGCGAAGGCGATGTTGATCACCGCACAGATCAGGAGCGTCTGTCCCATCGGCCAGCCCAGCACGACATTGGCGATCTTGGCTGCAGCGAGGTTGACGGTAGCCATGATGAAGCAGTTGAAAACGAGCCCGAGGTAGATCGCGCGAAAGCCGCGCACCAACCGTGCCGGGCGCCCGCTGTAGCGGATCTCGTAGAACTCCAGGTCGGTCAGCACGCCGCTCCGCCGCCACAGGCGAGCGAAGAAGAACACGGTCATCATGCCGGTTAGCAGGAATGCCCACCACTGCCAGTTGTTGGCGACGCCGCCGGTGCGCACCAGGTCGGTCACGAGGTTCGGCGTGTCGGTGCTGAACGTGGTTGCCACCATCGACACGCCGATCAGCCACCAGGGCGCTGACTGTCCCGACGTGAAGAACTCAGCGGTGCTGGTGCCGGCACGTCGTGCAAGCAGCACCGGTGGAATGAAGCAGAGCGCGATCGTGACGATGACGATTGTCCAGTCGAGCGTATTCGGGTTCACGCGCCCGTCCGGGGACGCTGCCAGCCACCGCGGGTGAAGTCGGGGAATGTCATCGGGGCGCTCCGGCGCTTGAGTGATGCCTCGCTGAGTGGCCAGGGCGCGCTCCATGCCGCCGCGTCGTATACGTCGAAGTCGGGCGGCGTGCCATCTCGCATGCACTCGACAAGCCGGAACGCCATGATGTAATCCATCCCGCCGTGGCCGCCTTTCGCCCTGGCGATTTCGCCGACGCGCTGCCACAGCGGATGGGTGTAATCGGCCTTGAAGTCCGCCACCGGCCGGAACTTGTGCCCCCCCTCCTGGCCGTCGAAGTAGAAGCGACCCGGGTAGTCCTTGAAGACGCCCTTGGTGCCGCGGACCGAGTTCAAGCGATCATACGGCGTGGGGAGCGTGACGTTGTGCTGCAGCGTGATCGTCCGACCACGCACCGTCTTGATCAGCGAGGTATTGATGTCCCCGGCGACGTAGCGCTCGCGCCACTTGGGTGAGTCACGCGGGACATGCGCCTCGCGCCACTCGGTGAGGCCCCGCTCGGGGGTCGACATCGACACCAGGTAGTCGAATCGATCGCCCTTGTGGATGTCGAGATACCACGCCACCGGGCCGAGCCCATGCGTCGGGTAGAAGTTGCCGTCACGCCGGGTGTGCGGAGCGCGCCGCCAGAGCCCCTCGTCGCGGTCCTCGAAGAGGATACTGCGCAAGTCGTGGATGTAGGCCGCCTCCGCGTACAGCATCTCGCCGAAGCGACCCTGCTTGACCATGTTGTCGACCAGCATCTCGTTGAAGTCGTAGCAGCAGTTCTCCATCATCAGGCAATGACGCCGCGCCTTCTCCGATGCCCGCACGAGTTCCCAGCACTCGTCGATCGTGCTCGCCGCAGGCACCTCGGTGGCGGCGTGCTTGCCGGCCCGGAGCGCCGCGAGGCAAACCGGCACGTGCCACTCCCACGGTGTCGCGGTGTAGACGATATCGATGTCATCGCGCTCGACGAGTTTCTCGAAAGCATGATCGCCGCTGGTGAACAGCGCCGGATCGCCCTTGCCGGCGGCGCGCACCCGGGCTGCCGCCCGCTCCGCCTTCTCCGGCACGATGTCACACAGAGCCGTGATGGTGACGCCGTCGATCGCAAGCAGCTCGCCCAGCACCGACGTACCGCGCAGCCCCGTACCCACTATCGCCACCCGCACGGTCTCGTGCCGATCGAAGGGCACACCCATCATGGAGTCGGCGCCGGGTACTGGTGGCATTCCGGCGGCCGCAACATCGGGTGCGTGGGTGAGTGCGTAGGCGGCACCGGCGACACCGGCGGCCTTGAGCAGGTCGCGGCGGGTGAGCGCCTCGTCGGGTGGGTGGTCTGACATCGGGAATCCGTGGCGGAAGGAATGCGCCGCTGGGGGCACGCTGGATTCTACCCCGAAACCGCGCGGATCGGGAGCGCGGCGCGCTATCTTGGGGCATCCTGCCATGCTGATGCCACAGCCTCGTCGCCCGCTCGGA
The DNA here is from genome assembly GCA_013694695.1 of Gemmatimonadales bacterium. Classification (GTDB taxonomy): domain Bacteria; phylum Gemmatimonadota; class Gemmatimonadetes; order Gemmatimonadales; family GWC2-71-9; genus Palsa-1233. The sequence continues at coordinate 32,059 of JACDBX010000093.1, forward strand.
TTCGCTGCCGCCTTCGCCACGGTGGTCGCCAACATCGTTGGTACCGGTGTATTCACCACCCTCGGTTTCCTGGTGCTCGAGACCACCGACGGATTCACGCTGCTCGCACTCTGGGCGGTCGGCGGGCTCATCGCGCTCGCGGGCGCACTGAGTTACGGGGAGCTTTCTGCTGCCATCCGGGGGTCGGGCGGGGAATACCGGTTCCTCGGCAGGATATATCACCCCGGTGTCGGAGCCGTGGCCGGTTGGGTGTCGGTTGCCGTGGGGTTCGCGGCTCCGGTCGCGCTGGCCGCCATGGCGCTCGGTCGGTACGGCGGCCCGCTGGTGCAGGTACCGGGACGCACCCTCGCCATCCTCGCCATCGTGGGCGCCACGGCGATTCATTCGCTCGCGCCCGCAGTGGGCGGCAAGGTGCAGGTCGCCGTGACATCGCTCAAGGTGCTGCTGATCGTGGCCTTTGTTGGTGCGGGACTCGCCAGCGGAGCCGAATCGGGGCTCTCGTTCGCGCCGACCTCCGCCTCGCTTGGTGAGATTGCCAGCGGGCCGTTCGCGATCTCGCTCATCTTCGTGTCCTACGCTTACTCCGGCTTCAATGCAGCGGCATACTTTCAGGGTGAGGTGGTTGACGCCGAGCGCAACGTGCCGCGCGCCCTTGTCCTGGGCACGCTGCTCGTCACCGTGCTGTACGTGGCGCTCAACTGGATCTTCCTCCGCACCACCCCGATCGGCGAGATGGCGGGAATGGCGGAGTTCGGGTCGGTCGCGGCGGAGCGAATCTTCGGCGCCGCCGGCGGTCGGGTGATGAGCGGCGTGATTGCGCTGCTGCTGATCTCGACGGTGAGCGCGATGACGCTCGCGGGCCCCCGAGTGATCGAGTCGATGGCCGAGGACATCCCCGCACTCAGGCCACTGGCGCAGCGGAACGCCGCCGGAGCGCCCAGCCGTGCGGTGCTGCTGCAGGGCGGGATCGCACTCGCGTTTGTCCTCACCGATTCATTCGAGGGGGTCCTAACCTATGCCGGTTTCACCCTCACGCTCTTCACCCTGCTGGCCGTGGTGGGCGTGGTGGTGCTCCGGCGGACCCATCCCGATCTCCCCCGGCCGTACCGCGTGTGGGGCTATCCACTCACGCCGCTCTTCTTCGTCGGTTTCTCGCTGTGGACCTTGCTGGTGGTGATCCGCGACCGGCCGATGGAGGCGGTGGGAGGGGCGGTGACGCTGGGGGTGGCGGCGCTGCTCACCTGGCTGGTCGGGGACGGCGATCCCGGAAACAACAAACCCGGAGCGGATCGCCCCGGGTGATGTGTTCGGCTTGCCGTTGACTCAGGTGCTTGTGGGCCCAGGCAGGATCGCTGTACCGAGGATCGACGGGACCACCGGTTCCTTGTCGAACAGGCGCCGCACGCCCTTCCACCACGTCGTCGCGGACCGGCCGGTCGGCAGGCTGGCCTCGACCACGCCCTTCCTGCTGTTCGCCGCGTGCACGTATTTGCCATCGCCCACGTAGATCCCGATATGATCGACCGCGCGTCCCTTGCCGAAGACAAGGAGGTCGCCGACCTGCAGCTTGCTGGGATCCTTCGGTATCGCGCGACCGAGCGTGGCCTGTTCGCGCGAGGTGCGCGGCAAGTCGAGATTGAACTTCGCCATGACCCACTGCACGAGTCCGCTGCAGTCGAACGCTTGGCCGGGGGTGACGGCGCCGAACTTATAGTCGAGGCCGACCTGGTTCCGGGTGAGCTGCACCAGCGAATCCCGCTGGGGGGCGCCCATGAGCATCCGTGAGATGGTCGCAAACGGCTTCTCGCCCTTCGAAAACGAAGACTGGGCGGAGAGGTCGGCGGTTGGCATTGCGGCGATGAAGGCGGCAAAAAACAGGGAGACGAACGAATGGCGATTCAGTTGCACGTCAACTCAGCGTTCGAGGTGGTGAAGTAGCGACCGGACCATTCTAGTGTCGGTAACGCGCAGGGTCCAGCTTAAGTCCGGTTTCGATTTGAAACGTCCCGATCATTCCAGGGAGAACGTCACCCTGACCACCGCCGTGATCTCCTTCTGGCGGTCGGATGTGTCGTACATCCCGTAGTCGTTGACCTCGGTCGAATTGCGGCGCGTGACCTGGAAAACTCCGACCCGGACACCCTTGATTCGCCCCACCGACGCCTCCACCGCGCCAGCGATCTCCTCGGCACGTGCCTTTGCGTCCCGCGTCGCGTCGGCCAGGAGCGGCCCGCGGATCTCCGGGAGCTGGGCATACAGGTATTCGGGCGGCTGGCCCACCACCGGGACGCCGCGGTCGAGGAGGGCGGTGAGGTCGCCGGAGAGCGTGGCCACACGGTCGACGTCTGTGCTGCGCACCTCAAGCTGCCGTGTCACCTGGTATCCCAGGATCCTGCCAGTCGGGTTGCCGTTGATGTACTCGTTCTGGATCATCGTGAACGGGGCGCGGAGGGTGAGCGCGCTGTCGGGAAATCCCTGCGCGACGAGAAATGCCCGGGCCTTCTCCGCGCCGTCCTGCGCATTCCGGGTGGCCTCGGCCTGTGTCTGCCCACCACCGGTGACATCTAGCCGCCAGACAGCGAGGTCGGAATTCACGGCACGCTTGGCCGATCCGGTGACTGTGATCTCGTCGCCTGCACGCTTCAGGTTGCCGACCGCGTAGGCGCCGATCGCGGCGGCGACAACGAGTGCAATCGCCATGATCAGTGCAGCGCGCGTGGCGCCAGACGCATTGGCGGACATCAGCAACTCCTCAGATGATGCGCTTGCCGAACGCGCTCGCCATCAGGCCGACGGCGAGCTCTGCGGTGTGGTTGAATCGATCGAGCACAGGGTTCACTTCGACCAGGTCCATGCTGACCACGCGACCGGTGTCCCACATCGTTTCCATAGCCAGGTGCGCCTCTCGGTACGTCGCGCCCCCGCGCACCGGCGTGCCCACGCCCGGCGCCTCCTGGGGATCGACAAAGTCGAGATCGAGCGAAACATGAAGCCCGTCGGTACCGTCGCTCACCTTCGCGATCGCCTCGGCGAGCACGGCGCGCATCCCGCGCTCGTCGATATCGCGCATGGTGTAGATCGTGACACCGAACGCCCTCGCGTTGGCGCGCTCGGCCTGGTCGAGGTCGCGGGCGCCGATAATGACAACGTGTTCAGGCCGGACCGCCGGCCCGGGCTGGGCGATCCCGACCATGCCGGGGTCACCATGCCCGAGGAGATGCGCCACCGGCATCCCGTGCACGTTCCCGCTGAGCGTGCTCTCGGGGGTGTTGAGGTCGGCGTGCGCGTCGATCCACAGCACGCCGAGCCGTTGGTTGCGTTCGGCCAGCGCGTTCGCGACGCCAGCCACCGAGCCCGCACCCAGTGAGTGATCGCCGCCGAGCACCAGCGGGATCCGGCCATCACGGACGATCGCGGCGGTTCGCTGCGCGACCTCGTGGCAAACGGCGGTGATCGTCGGCAGGTAGTCGATGCCCGCCCCGAATCGCAGCGTTTCGTGAGTCGGCACCGCGACATCACCCGTATCGATCACGTCGTGACCGAGTTGCTCAAGGCGGGAAGCAAGCTGCGCGAGGCGGACGGCTGACGGGCCCATCTCGACACCGCGGCGCGCTGCACCGAGATCGAGGGGAACACCGAGTATGGAGATCGCTGCCATGGCGGAACGATAACCCCGCTGCGGCTACCGGATGGTCTCCCCCGGCGCCGGCGAGAGGACCCGGGGTCCTGACTGCTCCGGCGGTGTCGGTGCTTGCGGAGGCGGGGGGGCGCGCTAGGATACCTGCGGAGAACTCACCGCCTTCCCCGGACGATAACTGATGCTCAAGATCCGCACGTTCGCGTTCGCCTGTTTCGTCGGCGTCCCCGTGACGCTTCTCCCCGCGCAGGGCACGACCGCAAGTTACCGGGACGCCCCCGACGCGATCGCGCGCATGCTCGATGCGCGACCCACTCCAGTCCTCGCGCTCTCACCGCGGCGAAACTGGTTCGTGGTGCTCGAACGACGGGGCATGCCCACGATCGCCGAGATCGCCGAACCGCACCTCAAGCTCGCGGGGACCCGGCTGAATCCGGCGACGAATGGACCGGCCGGCACCTCGGGGTATGTGGGCATGACGCTGCAGCGCGTGTCAGATCGAAAGCAGGTTGCCGTTGCAACGCCCGAGGGGGGGCGACTCGGCGGACCGCAGTGGGCGCCTGACGGACGCCACTTTGTCTTCACGCAGACGCTCGACGACGGAATCGCGCTGTACCTCGCCGATACCACCGGGCAGGTTCGTCAATTGATGGGTCCGATGCTCAACGGTGCGCATGGCAGCACCTGTGATTGGCTCGACAGTGGCACCCGCCTGCTCTGCGCCACGATCCCGGCGGGTCGCGGTCCCGCACCCGCCCGCTCGAACACGCCGGCCGCGCCGATGACGCAGGAGTCGGACGGTCGGGCTTCGCCCGCCCCGACGTATCAGGATTTGCTGCGGGACACGCAAGACGAGGTGCTGTTCGATCATTACTTCGCCACCCAGTACATGATCGTCGGGATCGACGGCAAGACGGAGCCGTTCGGCCAGGCCGGCCTGGTAACCAGCGTGAACCCGTCTCCCGACGGGCAGTGGTTCGTGGTCGAGACGATCCAGCGTCCGTACTCGTATCTCCATCCGTGGTCCCGATTCCCGTCGCGCACCGAATTGTGGCGTCCCGACGGCACCGTTGCCCGGGTGCTGCTCGATCGTCCGACGATCGAGACCGCTCCGAATGTGCGGGGCGCGGTGCTGCCCGGGCCGCGAGGCTATCGCTGGCGCAGCGACGCACCTGCCACGCTGGTGTGGACCGAGGCGCTCGACGGCGGCGACCCGCGCAAGGAGGCGGCGCGTCGAGACCGGATCCTGACGCTGGACGCACCGTTCACGGCAGAGCCGCGGACCTTTCTCGAGACCGAGTGGCGCGCTGGCGGGATCACCTGGGGTCGCGACAACTTCGCATTGGTGACCGAAACGTGGCCCCGCGATCGAAAGGTTCGGACCTGGATTGTCGATCCGTCGAATCCCGCCGCGGCGCCTCGTCTGCTCTGGGACCGGTCGAGCGAGGACCAGTACGGCAACCCGGGATTGCCGATGATGATGCAAACGGCCGACGGTCGATCGCTACTGCACTTCTCGCGCGACGGCAAGTCGTTGTGGCTGACCGGAACCGGTGCAAGCACCGAAGGCAACCGACCGTTCCTCGACCGACTCGATCTCGCCACGCTCAAGACGACGCGGCTCTTCCGTTCGCAGGCGCCGTACTACGAATCGGTGGTGGCTGCGCTCGACGCCGATGCTGGCGTCTTCCTCACGTCGCGCCAGTCGGCCAGCGAGCCATCGAACTACTTCCAGCGTGACATGATCCGCCGCCGCGCGCCGGTGCAGCTCACCGATGCTCGCGATCCGGCGCCCGAGTTCGCGGGGGTGACTTCGCGGATAATCACGTATACCAGGGCAGATGGCGTCAAGCTGTCGGGCAAGCTCTACCTCCCGGCGGGGTACGACCCCGTGAAGCAGGGTCCGCTGCCGTTCCTCTTCTGGGTGTATCCCGCCGAGTTCGCCACCGCGGAGGCGGCGTCGCAGGTGACGGGGTCGCCCTACACCTTCACGAGACCAGGTGGGGCGTCGCACCTCTTCCTGCTCACCCAGGGGTACGGGATCCTCGACAATCCGACCTTCCCGATCGTCGAGCAAGATGGCCGCGAATCGAACGACACCTACGTCGAGCAGCTAGAGCTCTCCGCCAAGGCCGCGATCGACACACTGGTCGCGATGGGCGTGGCTGATCGCGAGCGCATCGCCGTGGGCGGGCACTCGTACGGAGCGTTCACGACCGCGAATCTCCTCGCCCATACGCGGCTCTTCAAGGCGGGCATCGCGCGCAGTGGTGCCTACAACCGGACGCTCACCCCGTTCGGTTTCCAGAGCGAGCAGCGCACCTACTGGGAAGCACAGGACACATACATGAAGATGTCGCCATTCAACTACGCCAACAGCATCAAGGATCCGATCCTCTTCATCCACGGCGCCGACGACAACAACCAGGGGACATTCCCGGTGCAATCCGAACGGATGTACGCCGCCGTACAGGGCAATGGTGGCACCACCCGCCTGGTCATGCTCCCCGGTGAGGCACACGGATACTCGGCGCGCGAGTCGGTGGGCCAGACCGTGGCAGAGATGACCGAATGGCTCGACCGGTTCCTGAAGCAGCGGGCGATGGTGCCGTGACCCGCTATCCCCAATTCAGTGGAGTCCTGATGCGACGCGCCCCGTGGATCATGCTCATCATTGCCCTCGTGGCCGCAGGTTGTGGAGGCGGCAGCGACGGCGGCACCAACCCACCGCCCCCGCCGCCTCCGCCGGGACCACCACCGCCACCACCGCCGCCTCCACCACCACCCGCCTCACCACCGACCGTGACACTCGCGGGCGGTGCGGGCCAGGCCGCGCCACTCGGATCTCGCCTGGATGCCCCGATGCGCATCGTGGTCACCCGAGACGGCGCTCCGCTGGTCGGCCAGACCGTGACATGGTCCACCAGCGCACTCCACGGCTTCTTCGACCAGACGGTCACGCAGACCGCGGCCGACGGGTCGACCACGGTCTTCTGGACGCTGGGCATACCCACTGGCACCCAGACGGGCACGGCATCGGTGACGGGGGCCAATCCGCTGACGTTTTCCGCCACTGCAACGGCTGGTCAGACGGGAAGTCCGGTCGAAGTTCGCCTGACCTCGATCAACGGCTTCCGCTACCAGCCTGCGAACGTGGTGATCGCGGCCGGGACAACGGTTCGCTGGATCTGGGACGACGACCTCCATGACGTGGTGTCGAGCGGCACGCCATCCTTCCCGGGTATCGGAGGCTTCTCGCCGCCCAAGACCTATGAATTCACGTTCACCACACCCGGTACCTATCGGTACTTCTGCAGCTTTCACGGAACCGCCAACACCGGGATGCGCGGTGTGGTGGTGGTGCAATGAAGATGAGGGAGTGGGGAGTGCTGCTGGCGGCGCTGATGGGGCCAGGTGCACTCGCGGCGCAGGGCGAATGCTATCCTTCAAAAACGTCCAACGAGGCAAAAACGTTCGCGATTCTTTCGGTACCGGTCGCGTTCACCGGGGCACGCTCACCGGCGCCGAATCCGAAGGGATGGGCGCTGGGCATTGAGGTGGCTTCGCTTCCCGGCGTCGACCCCGAAACTGCGACTCCGACCACCTGCCGACCGGGGAAGGGCCCCGAGAATACTGACCCCATTCCGGTGCTCATTCGGCCGCGCCTGGCCGTGGCGGTCGGGGGCTTCCTGCTCGAGGCCGGATGGACGCCGCCGATCCGGCTGAACGGCGTGAAGTCGAGCCTGGTGAGCCTCGCGGTCGCGCGACCCTTCGCGCTCACCAGCGACCTCACACTCGGCGTGCGCGCCCACGCGGTGCTCGGTTCGCTCACGGCACCGGTCACGTGTGACGACGATGCGCTTACCGACATCACCAGTGAGTGCTTTGGCGGAACTCGGTCGGATGATCGCTGGCAGCCGGGCGTCCACGGCGTGGAGGCAGTGCTCGGCGTTCGTGGTCGAGTGCGTCCGCATGCCGGAATCGGCTACACCCGGTTGCGTCCGCGCTTCAGGGTAAACTTCACCAATTCCGTCGGCGACACCGATCGCCGCTTCATCGCCGTCGATCTCGATCGGGTGGCGCTCTTTGCGGGGGTGAGCACCGCAGTCGGCCCACTCCGCGCCACCGCCGAGGGGTATGCCACGGTCGGTGACGCGATCACGGCGCGCCTGGTGGTCCGCTACCAGTGATGCGGTGGTCGGCGATTGGCCTTGCCCTGGCGATGACCGCCCCGGCGGGTGCGCAGGCGATTTCCTCGTTCGGCGCGGTGCACGGTAACGTGGCCTTCGACGCAAAGGCAACGCTTGGCGATTTCACCGGGACGAGCGAGAGCGTGAGCGGACGCATCGTCGGCGCCGCCGCGGTGGAGGGGGTGCGTGGTTGGGTCGAGTTTCCTGCCGCGTCGCTGCGCACCGGCAACGGCAAGCGGGACCGCGACATGCGTTCGTCGCTCGAGGTGGAGAAGTTTCCCGTGATCCGCTTCGAACTCGACGCCATCCGGGCGGGGGCTGTGTCAGGCGATTCGATCCCCGTGACGCTCCGTGGGCGGTTCACGATTCACGGCGTGACCCGCATCACCGCAGTGCGCGGCTGGGGGTGGGTGACGGCCACCGCCGTGCGCTTCCACGGCAGCACGCCGATGTCACTCCTCGATCACGATATCGGCGGCTTGAGCAAGGCGTTCGGGCTGCTGAAGATGCAGCCCGACATCGTGGTGAGAATGGACCTGAGCTTCACGAACTGACCAGCTCGTTTGCCCGGGCTACTCCCCGTACAGCACGTTGAAGACGAACCGATAGGTGCCGGTCGGCTGCGCCCGGAAGACCACCTCCGGCCCGTAGAGATACACCATCCCGCGGCCAACCCGCGCCGACGCCATCGTGACGCCCCCCTCCAGGTACGCCTGCCCGTGCGCCCATCCCGACCGAAGCGGCGCCGCCGAGCTGAACCATGCCAGCGGGGTGACGCCGCGCGCGATCGCATCAGGTGCGAGGCGGAACACCGGCGAATTGTCGAACATCACCATCGCGGTTGATTTCGCGCCAGCTGCCGCCGGACGAGTGGAGTCGACGGCAACCTGCAGAATCGAGCCTGGCACGTAGTAGCGATCGCGCGGCAACGGCCGCAACGTGCCATCGGCCTGGCGCTCGACAAGGTGGTTCTCCATCGGGAGGTCGAGGTGCCGCGCGAGTGCCGACGCCGACGAGCCGATCGCGATGATCCGCCCGCCCGCTTCGACGAAGCGACGCAACTCGGGAACGGTGTTTGCCACCGACACACGGCCGACCCAATCGCGATACTCCGCCGGCACCGAAGCCGAATCCGGGCCGCCACCACCCGCTCCCTGCCGCGTATCGGCAGTGGGAATCGCGCCATTGACGAAGATCAGCACGTCGAAGTCTCGGTTCAGCGATCCCTGATCGAGACGCTTCGGGTAGACGAGCTCGAACGGCATATCGTACTGCTCCAGCAACCAGCGAGTCCATCCCGATTCCATCGACCCGCCGTACCGATCCCAGAGCCCGACGCGCAGCGGCTTGACGTTGGTGCCGCGCACGCTGCCCGCGGCGGAGGTGGGGAGGGAGCGTTCGCGGGCGAGCTTCGACAGGATATCGCGGCTGGCTGGTGATGCGGGAACGATGAAGTCACCGCCGCTGATGCGCTCCACGCGCTGGTGAGCGGCGATCAGCTGGTTGACCGCCAGGAACGCGTCAGTCGCGGTGGGCGAGATCCGCCATGCAGTGGCGCCCGCATCGAACGGCGCCGGATCAGGCACGATGCGTTCAGTGGTGACGAGCTCGAGCGGTGCGTCGAATGCGTCGAGCACGCGATCGAACGCGAAGCCCATCTGGTAGGCGAGTGTCCAGCCGGCGTTGTCGTATGGCGCCTTCGGTGGGCCACCCGGATACTGCAAGTCTGTCGGGTGGTCCTGTGGCTCGAACATGTCGAGCACATGCGGGCGGAACGCCTGGTCGGTGCGCACCACGAACGAGCCCGCGGGATAGCGCTTTCCGTTGGCGGTGAACGCCGACGTCGCCTTGTGGATCTCGATCCCGCTGGTCGACAGCGCCTGCAGGAAATCCACCACCGCACCCATCTCGGCCTGCCCGGCGGGGATCACGTACGCCCGCGGGTCGCGTCGTACGGAATCCCGCAGCACCGCCTCGCCGGCGCGCTGCGCGGCCTGAGCTCCCTGTGCATCTGGTGTGCCCGCGGCCTGTGCTGCGGCGGAGGCCGCTGCAATCAACCCGGGCGTGTGCGTCCAGGTGTCGGTCGACCCGCGGTCGATCGAGTTGCGGCCCATCCGCCAGATGTTGAAGAGGAGATCTTCACGATATCGGCTCGCGAGGTCGAGAACGGCGCGATTCGCCGTCATCGAGTAGTCGATCGACTGACGGAAGTGCCACGTCCCCCACGCAACCGGCATTGCCTGCCCGCCGGCGGGAAGCTGCCGGTCATAGCGCAACGGAATCTGCATCGGCGTCGGCGATCCGATCGTCTCGGTGAGCAGGCCGATGATGTTGTGAAAGTACGCCGTGGTGCGAAGCCCGCCGTTCCACCACGTCGAGTAGTTGGCTGCATCCCGCGACACCGTTCCACCCTTGCCCTCGGCGGTGAACCGCCGGTGCATTGCGGCGCCGACAAAATCGAGGCCGGTGGGAATCATCGGGTCATAGGCGTAGTTGAACGGATCGCGGAAGGGCGGGGCGAACATTACGGTACCGGCCGGGCCGGTCTGGTGGTGGTTGTACATGATCTGTGGGTACCACTCGCGATACATCGTGCGGCTGATGTTCTGCGATTCCACCTGTGCATTGCGATAGAAGTCGCGGTTGTTGTCGTGGCCGATGTACTTCTGGTAGAGCCGCGGAATCCCGCTGTAGCTCCGGCGGCTGGAGTCGGCCTCCTGCATGTACCATCCCGACACCAGGTCCTGCCCGTCGGGGTTGGCGTGTACTGCGAGGATGATCACGTCGTCGAGGATCCGGAGCGTCTCCGGGTCATCCTGCGAGACGAACTGCCACACCGTCTCCATCAGTTGGTGCGCGCCGAGCACCTCGGTGGCGTGCAGCCCGCCATCGATCCAGATGATCGCCTTGCCGTTCATTGCCGTCTTACGCGCGGTGGCCTCGTCGATCCGGCCGCGGGCCAACTGCTCGCTGGCGCGGCGATACTCCTCGCGGCGCGCCAGATTCTCGGGCGACGAGATGATCGCCATCACCTGCGGGCGACCCTCGGCGGTGGTCCCGATGGTGTCGAGCACCATCCGGGGCGATTCGGTCGCAAGCTTCTCCCACCAACGATGCAGCTGCGTGTAGGTGGCGAGCCGATAGTCGGCGCCGATCGCGAAGCCGAGTGCCTGTTCGGGGGTGGTGAGACGCTGCTGTGCGGCGAGTGGCGAACCGAGGAGCATCAGGAGCGCGAACACGCGACGAGCGGTCATTGGCTGTCCGGTGGGGATTCAGGAATCAGGGAGGCTCACGAGATGCAAGGAAACTATGGGAGCGTTGAATCTGCTGGAAGCTGCTTTGGGAGAGTCGACCCGTAGATTGCGCCGGCCAACGCCAAGGATATCGCCAAGGGCGGGCCATCCGCGAAGGCGATCCGGTCGCGATCGCACCTGCGTTCGCCGCTGCCACACGTCAGCAACTTCAGGACGGTGTATGCGCTAGCCGCACCAACGCCGATCCAGAACCCCCTGTATCGATGATCTAGCGAGCCATCGCCGAGGAGGCCGCGCGCGCGCATCGCCTTGGAGAATGAAACTGGATCACTGTCGCGGATCGCCGTGGTCGTTTCATCCTGCTCCTGAAGGATCTTGTTGGGAGCAGGCCGCGCGATCCCCTGACCTTCCACAGCGGTACCGGGGGAGCACAGCAAGGCCACAGCGAAAAAGCAGGCGATTGACAGGCGCGTCCGAAGTTGTGGCATCATCAGCCTGGGCTGAGGAGAATGTTGTCGCGAGGACGGATATCAGGCGCCGTGCAGGTCAGTATGGCCGTGGGCAGCGGCACCGCGACCGGCAAGGCGGCCGGTGCTCCATGCCCATGCGAAGTTATAGCCACCAATCGGCCCGAACGCATCCAGGAGCTCGCCACAGAGGAAGAGCCCGGAGTGCATCCGGCTTTCGAGAGTCTTCGCGGACACTTCGGAGAGCGCCAGCCCGCCGCCGGTCACTTCCGCCTTGCGATATCCCTCATCGCCCGACCATGGCAGCGGGAAGCGGGTTAGCGCATCGATCAGTGCGATGCGGTCGCTGCGTGTGAGGGTAGCGAGGGTAGTGTCGTGCGCCACGCCCGCTTCGGTGAGCAGCCGGTCGGCGAGGCGCGTGGGGAGTTCGCGGCGCACCACGGTGGCGACCTGCTGCGCCGAGGACGCAAGGAGCGCGGTCCATTCGTCGGCGTCGTGAGCAGTCCACGACACGGTGAGCTGAGCGTGCTCACCCTTGAGGGCGCCGCGCACCGCAACGTGCGACACGTCGAGAGTTGAAGGTCCGCTGTAGCCGCGGTGCGTGAAGAGGAATCCGCCGGTCGCTTCACGCGTCTCGCTGGTGCTCGCCGCGCGGATCGTCACGGACAGTGACACGCCCGCAAGATCGGAGAACACCGGTGGCGTGATGGTGAGCGGGGTCAGCGCCGGATATGTGGGATGGATGGTGTGGCCGAGTTCGGCCAGGATGCGGAGGCCGAAGCCGTCGGAGCCGGTTTGCGGCACCGAGAGCCCGCCGGTGGCGAGAATCACGGCGTCGGCGTCGATCGGTGGCGCGCCGTCGCGCTCGACCCGCCATTTGCGCCCGCGCGGCTCGAGCCCGGTCACCGTTGTGTTGGGGACCCACTCGACGCCTGCACGGACGGCTGCGTTCACCAATGCGTCGCGCACCACCCGCGACCGATTGGCAACGGGGAAGAGTTTGCCGGTTTCGGGTTCCAGCACCAACGGCAGGCGGAGTGTGGACTCGAAGAACTCCCGCTGCTGAGCCAGCGGCCAGCTCCGCAGCAGGTTCCGCATCGTGTTGGGGGAGGACGCAGTCACATACCGAGCGGGGTCGAGCTCCGACGGAAGGACGTTGCACCGCCCACCGCCCGAGATCAGGATCTTGCGGCCGCCATCAGCGGTCCGTTCGAGCAGGACGACGCGATGGCCGGGCCCGGCCGCATGGATGGCTGCCATGAGGCCGGCAGCACCGGCGCCGATGATCACGATCGTGGACATGGGGGAGTGTAGTGCTCAGGGGATGCAGAGTCATGCACGCGGCGTTCTCGAACCTGAGCGACGACTTTGCGGTCAGTTGGCATCCTGCATCGCGGGTATGCGACAGATCGGGCACGGACCGTCGCGCGGCTCCTTCCCCAGCGTCACCGTCGCTGGCCCTAGGGTAACCACCTCGTTCTCGACGGTGTCGTTCACGACGACCGTGTACGTTATCGAGTTCCCGTCGATCTTGCCCGTGAATTCGGCCGGCAGCTGAGGCCCCACCGCGACGGGGTAGGCGCGCCGCAGGTAGGTCCCCTCGACCCTGAACCGTCC